>CAYQDU010000201.1:0-7477 GCA_964416275.1 uncultured Anaerolinea sp.
TCCCCCCTTTCGCGTAGGGGCTGTCCAAAACTGCTTTCTTTTTGGACAGCCCCTCTTCTCTGCGAACCTGGTTAGCGCAGGCGAAGGATCGGCAGGAAGAGCTTGCCGAGCTGCCCAAACAGGCTGACCTGGACGTTATCCAGCCCCCAGCTTTCGTTATCCAGCGATTGCAGGTTGCGGGCCAGGAAGTCCAGGTTGATGGTCGACGCGGTGTGCGGGAAGACGTAGGTCAGGTGATACACGGCGTCATTCGCCTTGAGCGCAAAGTAGTAGCCGAGGGTGCGGTTCTCGGTGGCCTGAGTGAAGCGCGGAAAGGCGCCCATCTTGAAGGCATACGGGAAGGATTGTAGATCGTCGGGCCAGACGGCGAAGGTGGTGTCGAGGATGGGCTGTCCATCGGCCATGAACATCCAGCGATCCGGGCCGAGCGTGCCGTCTGGGCTGAGGATCTCATTGGCTTCGCTGCTGCGGGCCTGCCCGTTGCGGTCATCCGAATTGCCGTTCCACGAACGGATCAAATACAGGTCGAAGCTGACGACCACGCTTTGGTGCGGGATCAGCCCGTTCAGGGTCAGGCAGGCGGTCTCGTTGCCAAACTGGCCCAGGAAGGTGCGCGCCCCGATGGGCGTGGTATCCCGGCGGGTCTGGCACCATTCAGCGCCGACCGGCTGCTCAAAGTCGTTGAAGTAGGTGTTCAGGAAGCCAATCACGTTCAGGCTGGCCGTGGCGGTGTTGTTGGCTGGCGCCAGGTCAATCGCCTGCGCCGAGACTTTGGCCGTGAAGACCGTCGTCCCGCTGGGCGCCTGGCCGGTGACGTTGACTACGATGTTGAAGCTGGCCTGTTGGTTGGCGGCCAGCGAGGCCAGCGAGCAGGTCACGCCTCCGCTGCCAGACGCGCAGCCGGCTGACGAGCCGCCCGGTGTGAAGGCAAATCCGGCCGGCAGGGCCATCTCGACCAGCGTTCCGGGGGCTTCCAGCGGCCCCAGGTTGGCAATATCGGCCTTGAAGGTTACGCTCTTGCCGCTCAGGATGCTGTTGGGGTTCACGCTCAGGCTGATCGACAGATCGGCCTGCGGGCGGATGTTCAACGTCACGCTGACGCTGGAGGGGCCGTGCAGGGCGTCGCCCGGGTAGCTGGCGGTGATCGTGTGCGTCCCGGCGCTCAGGGCGCTGGTGGACAGGATGGCCCGCCCGGTAGCGTCGAGCGGCGCGGTTCCCAGTATGGTTGCGCCTTCGGTGAACGTCACCTGGCCGGTGGCCTGGATCGTCACCGGGGCCAGGGTTTGCACGGTGGCGGTGAAGGTGATCGTCTGCCCCACGATGGGATCGGCCGGGCTGTAGACCAGGGTCATCTGGGTATTGGCCCGCGTCACGTTGACCTCGACCTGGCTCTGGTTGTTAGCCGGGGCGGCCTCGATCGTGGTGGAGGTAATGCTGGCCTGGTTGACCACAGCCTGCGGCAGCGTCCCCTGGGCGAAAGCGCCTACGATGGTAATCGAGCCGGATTGGCCCTGGGCCAGGTCTTGCACCAGCCACACGTAGGCCGGGACATGGCCGGTGTCGGTGATCATCACGCCGGTTGAGGCGACGCCCGCCGCCTGGAAGCCGGTGGGCAGGATGTCGGTGATGACCACGTTGTGAGCGGTTCCCATGCCCTGGTTGCTGAAGGTCAGAACATACTGGAAGGTCTGGCCGGGGACGACCTGGCTGAAGTTGGCTGTCTTGCTCAGGCGCAGGTCGGCCCGCAGGATGATGTTGGTCGGGTCGCTGGCGGTATCGTTCGCGGCGTTGATCTCGCCGCCGCCCGATACGGCGGCCGTATTGGTCACCAGGGCCGGGGCGTCGGCGGCCACGTCTACCGTCAGGGTCAGGTCGGGGTAGCTGGCCCCGGCCGCCAGGATGGTGTCGTTCTGGCAGCGCAGCGGGCTGAGCGTGCAGGTCCAGCCAGTTCCACTAAAGGCGGTGGCCGTCAAGCCGGTGGGCAGGGCGTCGGTGACGATTACCGTCCCTTCCGTCGCGCCCGGTCCCAGGTTCGAGACGTGCAGGGTGTAGGTTGCGCCGGTCTGGCCCTGGGTGAAGCTGCCGCTGTGGGTCTTGGCGATGGCCAGGTCGGCGGCCTGGACGATGGTAGTCGGGTCGGAGGCGCTGTCGTTGAGCGGGTTCAACTGCCCGCCGCCGCCCACGATAACACTGTTGGTAACCGTGGCCGGGGCATTCTCGGCCACGTTCACCAGCAGGGTTAGGGCCGGGTAGCTGGCCCCGGAGGCGATCACATCGCTGCGAGTGCAGACCACGGTCTGCGGCTGCGGGTTGGTGCAGGTCCAGCCGTTGGCGGTCACCCCGGCGTAGCTCAGGCCGGTGGGCAGGGTATCGGTGAAGGTCACGCTGCCCAGGGTGGCGCCGGGGCCGGGGTTGCTGACGGTGAGGGTGTAGGCTGCGCCCTGCTGGCCCTGGCGGAAGTTGCCGGTGTGGCTTTTGCTGATGGTCAGGTCGGCCACGGGGATGGTGGTAACGCCATCCTGGGCGGAGTTGTTGGCGGTGTTGACCTCGCCTGCCAGGCTGACGCTGGCCTGGTTGATGAGCAGGGGGGCGGCGTCGGCGGCTACGTCTACCGTCAGGGTGATGGGCGGGTAGGCGGCTCCGCCGGTCAGCGCGTCGCTGCGGGTGCAGGTTAGGGTTGCCAGGGTGCATGTCCAGCCGGTGCCGCTGATGGCGGTGGCGGTCAGGCCGGCGGGCAGGGTATCGACCACGCTCACGGTTCCGGCGCTGTCCGCCCGGCCCTGGTTGGAGACCGCTAGGGTAAAGGTCTGGCCGGTAGACCCCTGGCGGAAGTTGCCGGTGTGGGTCTTGACGATGGTCAGATCGGCCCGGCCGTCGATGGTGGTGGGGTCTTGGGCGGTGCTGTCGGGGGTGTAGGCTTCGCCGCCGCCGGAGACCGTGGCCGTGTTGGTGAGGCTGGCCGGGGCGGTGGGGGCCACATTGACGGTCAAGAGGATGTCTTCATAGAACGCGCCCACGCCCAGGGCCAAGGGGTTGGAGCGGGTGCAGGTCAGCGTGGGCAGGTCGCAGGTCCACCCGGTTCCGCCCAGGGCGGTTGCGGTCAGCCCGGCGGGCAGCGTGTCGACCACCGTCACCTGGCTGCCGTCGGTGGCAACCGTGCCGGTATTCTGCACCCGCAGGGTGTAGGTAGCCCCGGCCTGGCCCTGGTAGAAGTTGCCCGTGTGGGTCTTGGTCATCACCAGGTTGGTGGCTTCGATGATGGTCACGCTGTCGGATGCGGCGTCGTTGGCGGTGTTCAGCTCGCCGCCGCCCGAAACCGTCTCCTGGTTAACCTGTGGGCTGGCGGCGTTGAGGCTCACGTCCACCGTGAGCGTGATGGGCGGGAAGTTCCCCCCGGCCGGGATGGCGGCGGTGGAGGTGCAGGTCCAGGTAGGCAGGTCGCAGGTCCAGCCGCTGCCGCTCATAGCGGTGGCGGTCAGTCCGGCGGGCAGCGTGTCGACCACCGTGGTTGTGCCGATAGTCGGGCCTTGCCCGGCGTTGGTCACGGTGAGGGTAAAGGTGGCCCCGATCTGGCCCTGGCTGAAATTGCCCGTATGGCTCTTGGCAAGGGTCAGGTCGGCCACCTGGTCGATATTCGTGGGGTTATTGGCCGTGTCGTTATCGGTGCGGGTTTCGCCGCCGCCGGAGACGGTAGCGGTATTGGTCAGGTTGGGGCCGGTGTCGGTCGCCACGTTCACGGTCAGGGTGATGGCCGGGAAGTTGGTGTTGGCCGCCACCGCGCCGGTGTAGGTGCAGGTCCGGCTGGGCAGGTCGCAGGTCCAGTCCGTACCGCTCATGGCGGTGGCAGTCAGGCCGGCGGGCAGGGTATCGACCACCGTCACCAGCCCGCTGGTAGGCGCGCCGCCAGAGTTGCGCACGATGATGGTGTAGATGGCCCCCACCTGGCCTTCGCGGAAGTTGCCGCTGTGGCTTTTGGTGATGGTCAGGTCGGGCAGTTGATCGATGAAGACCGTGTCGGTAGCGGTGTCGTTGGTGAGGTCGAACTCGCCGCCGCCGCCCACGCGCACGGTGTTGACTACCGAGGCCGGGGCGTTGCTGGCGACGTTGACCGTCAGGGTCAGGATGGGGAAGTTGGCCCCCGCGGCGACAATGTCACTGCTGGTGCAGCGCAGCGGGCTGAGGGTGCAGGTCCAGCCGGTTCCGCTGAAGGCGGAGGCGGTCAGCCCGGAGGGCAGGGTGTCGGTCACCGTCACGGTTCCGACGGTGGGGCCAACCCCGCCGTTACGTACGGTGATGCTGAAGGTGGCCCCGGTCTGGCCCTGGATAAAGTTGCTGCCGTGGGTCTTGCTGACGGTCAGGTCGGCGGATTGGATGATGGTGGTCGGGTCGCTGGCGGTGTCGTTATCGGTGCGGGTCTCGCCGCCGCCAGAGACCGTAGCGCTGTTAGTGACGGAAGCCGGCGCGCCGATGGCGACGTTTACCGTGACGACGATGGCCGGGTAGGATCCGCCCACCGCCAGTTCATCCGAGCGGGTGCAGGTCAGGGTCGCCAGGGTGCAGCTCCAGCCCGTACCGCTGATGTCGGTGGCGGTCAGCCCGCCGGGCAGGGTGTCCACGACGGTGACCGTGCCGCTGGTGGGGGCATAGCCGCTGTTGGTCACAACTAGGTTATAGGTAGCCCCGGTCTGCCCCTGGCTGAAGTTGCCGGTGTGGCTCTTGACGATGGTCAGGTCGGGCTTCTGGGTCACGTTGGTGGGGTCGTTGGCGGTATCGTTGGTCAGAACCAGCTCGCCGCCGCCCGAGACGGTGGCGGTGTTGGTGATGACCGCCGGGGCGTCGAAGGCCACGTTCACGGTCAAGGTCAGGTCGTCGAAGGCGACCCCGGCAGCTACGACGCTGCTGTTGGTGCAGTGCAGCGGGCTGAGGGTGCAGGTCCAGCCGGTTCCGCTGAAGGCGGTGGCGGTCAGCCCGGCCGGCAGGGTGTCATCCACGGCCACTGCGCCGGCGGTGCTGCCCGGCCCCAGGTTGGTGACGTGCAGGGTGTAGGCGGCCCCGGTCTGTCCCTGGTAGAACGGGTCGGTGTGGCTCTTGGCGATGGTGAGATCGGCCACTTTGATCACTGCCACGCTGTCTTCGGCGTGGTTGTTATCGGTGCGGGTCTCGCCGCCGCCGGATACGTCGGCCTGGTTCTTCAACGAATCGGCTGCATCGGCGGCCACGTTCACGGTCAGGGTCAGGGGGGGAAAGTCGGCCCCGGCGGCGATGGCCGGGCCGGAATAGGTGCAGCTCAGTGGGCTGAGGGTGCAGTTCCAGTTCACGCCGCTGAAGGCCGTGGCGGTCAACCCAACGGGCAGGGTGTCGGCTACCGTCACCGCGCCCACGCTGGGCGCAAAGCCGATGTTATGGGCGGTGAGGGTGAAGGTGGCGCCGGTCTGGCCCTGGGTGAAGCTGCCGCTGTGGCTCTTACTCAGGGTCAGGTCGGGTTTTTGATCGATGGCGGTGACGGCCGAAGCGGTGTTGTTGGTGGTGTTATATTCGCCGTCGTAGGCCACGCTGGCGGTGTTGGTCAGCACGGGTGGGGCGTCGTAGGCCACGCTGGCGGTGATGGTGATGGGCGGATAGGTCGCGCCGCCGGCGGCCAGGGCGTCGGAACGGGTGCAGGTGCGGGTGGCGACGGTGCAGGTCCAACCCTCGCCGCTCAGGGCGGTCAGGGTCAGGCCGCTGGGCAGGCTATCGACTACCAGCACCGGGCCGCTGGTGGCGATCTGGCCGTTGTTTTGCACCGTCAGGGTGTAGGTGGCGTTGGTCTGGCCCTGGAAGAATGCCCCGCCGGGGACTTTGCTGATTACCAGGTCGGGCGAGGGGTAGGGTAAAACGTTGACCGCTACTTTGGCGATGTCGCTGGCCTGGCCGTCACTGGCGATGTAATAGAGCGTGTCGCTGGTGAGGTAGAAGTTGGGCGAGGTATAGCTGAGCTGGTTGCCAGATGGGGTGACGGCCCCATCCTGGAAGCTATCGGGGGTGTAGAAGTAGCGCGCCAGGGCTGCGCCTTCGGGATCGATATCGTTAGCCAGCACGTCGAACAGGGTGGCGGTCTTGGCGACCGCGCTGGGGGCGTCATCCGCGGCTACCGGCGGGCGGTTGACCGTGGGGGCGGCCGGGGCGGTGGTGACTATGGTCACACCGGCTGAATTCACGCTGCCGGCTGGCAGGTTAGTGTTGTGGCTCGCCGCGAAGCTGGCTACGTCGCTGCCATCGGTGGTGAAGTTGAAGGCTCCCGTCGTGTTGATCAGGTTGGCTGTGCTGCCAGCGGCGGGGAAGGTATTTTGCTGAAGGTTGAGGTTGAGCGCAGCGCCGCTGGTAGTGTTGACTTCGGCGTCGAAATCAGCTTCCAGAACATAGCGATTGGTAGAGTCAAGGGTGTTGCCCAGTACGGTGGCGTTCATCTGCCCGCCCTGGCTGATCACCCGAATGCCGCTGCTGTCTACCAGGTCGAGGGTGTTGTTGAGGATGGCAATATTGGACAGGCTGCTGAAGCTGCTGGCGTTGATTACGTCGATGCCCCGGTCTTGGATGTAGCCGCTGGTGCGCAGGCCGATGCCGAACAGTTCGTTCTCGACCAGGCTGGCGTTCACGGCGCCGGTTCCCGTGGCGCCCAGGTGGATGCCGGCCGCGTTGCGCACCACCATCAGCCGGTTGTTGGTCACGTCGAAGGCAGCCGGTTGACTGGAACTGGATTCCAGGTATAGCGCGGCGTTGTCGTAGGTCTGGATGTTGCTCAGGCTGTTATTGTGGATCGAGGCGTACAGGGCGGCGCTGTCCTTTGCCCAGACGTAAATGGCCGGGCCGCCGCCTTTGACTCCGGCGATGGTCGATCCCTGGATCGTCAGGCGAACGTGGCTGCCGCCTTCGGCGCCTACGACAAAGCCCATGAGCATGGCGGCGCCGTTGTTGATCTTGTTGTCTACCAGGGTCAGGTCGTACGTTCCGCCGCTGGCCCGGATCAGCGCAGCCCCACCGGTTAGGCCGCTGAAGGTATTATTGTATAGGGCTACGGTTCCCGCGCTGGCGCTTAAATCCAGGGCGATAGCGTTGGCGGTGGGGCTGGCGAAGGTGCAGTCTACTACCAGCAGGTCGACCACCTGCGACAGGTTGATCCCGTCGCCGCTGGCCTGGAACTTGATCCCGTTAAGAACCAGCGTACCGTTGACCGCGCCGTCGATACCGCCGTTCAACGTCACCGTGCCGGGGCCGTCTACGGCCTCCAGGGTCAAGTTGCCGTTGAAGCCGAGCGTGATGTTCTCGGTATACGAACCGGATTTGATCTGAATCACGTCGCCTGGCTGAGCGGCGGCCACGGCGGCGGCAATCGTGGTATACCCGCCGCTGCCGCCTACATCTACCAGCAAAACGGCGGCATAGGCTGGGCTGACGCCCCCAAAGAACAGGGAGACGAGCAGCGGTAGAAGAATCATGA
>CAYQDU010000202.1:0-7472 GCA_964416275.1 uncultured Anaerolinea sp.
TGGTTCTATGCAAGTTCCGTACCAGATCAAGCTTTCACCTTAGACAATCTACTAGGGACTTGATAACAAGGCGATAATTATTATGAGTATAAAATTTGTTATGTTCTCTGCTGAATCATGGCAGTCACGCCTTGAAAGTCTTTTTCATTTACTAGACAATTCTCCTACTTTCCATCCTGAAAAGTGGGGGATTTCTGAGCCAGTGAGAAAAGAATTTCAAGCAGAATATATCAACGACATGGAAAAGCTCTGGAACGAACGATTAGGGATTATGTTTCAGCGAAGAACATTTCCAAAGCTTTGGATTAATATCGAGTGGTGGAAGAAAGCAGGTAATTTAAATAGGTTAAGTTTAGGGATCGAAGATAGCTATTTCAAGAAGTCGGTTGAATTTGAATATTTAGATTTTTGTATTCGACTATTTAACTGGGGACAGGCAATGTATGGATATTGTTGCCACGACAATGATTTTGAAAACAAGAATGTCTTAGATGAGCCGACTTTAGTAAATGGGCGATTAATAAAGGTAGGCGGCGCTTATCTGGAAGATGGCTTGCCAGGTATTTATTGGATGAATTTCTTTGGAAAGATATATGTAAATTGGTTAGGTAAAGAGAAACTTTTATCGGCCATCAGTTATGACACAAGAGTCATAAACTCAGAAGCAATCATACTGCTGTCATCGCCTTCTCCACTTGACTATGCGAAACCCGAAGTCCAGGAATTGACAGTAAAGATGCTTCATCATTTGGGACAAGATGTTTTCTTTGAAAAACAGAACCCCACAAAAATATGTCGAACACCTTTCTGATATTATCAATAGCGCATGGCAATGCCGAAGACTTTTGACATAGAATGATCTTGCCCGGCGTCGCTGCGCCCCTACAACCGTTACCATAGGATTAATTCAAAGGAGCCCTCTATGCCTTATTCCTCCTCCCTCACCCGCCTGCTCCGCCTGTTGGCCGCCATCCTGTGCGGCCTGGGGCTGGGGCTGGCCGCGCTGCTGGCCGGGCAGGCCCAGGCCGCGGCCTTACAACCCGCCAACCGCCCGGCCCAGATCAGCGCCGCCCCCGTGCCGGCCGACCTGTTCGCCCACCTGGGCGCCGGGCGGCGGCTGCACTGGATCGTCGCCAGCCCCGACCTGCCGCCCGGCAGCTTTGCCGCCCCAGATGGCGACTGGAGCGCCGCCGGCGATGTGGCCGGCGGGGTGTACACCGCCACCCAGGCCTATGCCCTGCGGGCGGTTCCAGTAGCTCTGTTCCGCTCCAGCGTGCAAGACAGCGCCGGGCAGGACGTGGCCTGGGAAAACAAAGACCTGGAAGCCGCCCTGCAAAACGTCTACCTGGAAACCCTGCACCACACCGTCGTCACCGAGACCCAGCTTGCCGGGCTGGCCCCGCAGGGGGTCTTGATCCTGCCGGCGATCAAGCGCGGCTACGAAGCCGCGGCGGCCGAAGCCCTGGGCAGCGCCGGGCAGGCCGCCCTGCGGGCCTACGTCGAGGGCGGCGGAACTGTCTACGCCCAGGGCAACGCGGCCTACCTGCTGGAAGCCGCCGGGGCGCTGCCGGCCGGGACGGTGCATCTCGATACCCCCCTGCTGGCCCCCGACGACCTGGGCCAGCTGCGCATCGACGCCCCGCTGCATCCGCTGGCCTTCAACTGGCAGACCGACCGGCTGTGGCTGCTGCAAGACCCGGCCCTCAGCCTGCCGCCCGGCTTCGAGGCCGTGGCGACCTACACCAACACCCTGGACGGCCCGCAGCCGGCCATCCTAAGCGGGGCTTACGGCCAGGGACGGGTGATCCTGGCAGCCGGGCATGCCACCTCCGCCCTGCACCGCGACCAACTGCCCATCTTCACCAACGCCCTGCTGTGGGGCATGGCCGAGCGAGCCGAACTGTATGGCCGGGCCATCCAGACCTACGACCCGCGCCCCGGCCCGACCGTCATCCCGGCCTATGAAGCCAACGTGCCGATCAGCGCCAGCCTGTGCGTCGATCACCTGTGGGCTGGGGCGGTCTTCAGCCAGGCCATCGTCACCGAACGGGTGGCGGCCGGCTTCGACGTAGACCCCGCCAGCGTGCAGCCTGCCGCCGCCAGCCTGGTCACCGATACGACCGGGACGAGCCTCACCTGGGAGCTGGGCGACCTGAGCGCTGACCCCGCCTGCCTGCATTACACCGCCTACACCCGGCGCGACGCCCTGGCCCCCGGCCAGCGCACCTTCAGCCAGGGCGAGCTGACCTTCAGCGACGGCCTGCGCCGCGTGACCTGGGCTCACCAACCCTTCAGCCTCTCGGCCCTGATGCCCGCCCGCCTGTTCGGCCAGCACGATAAAGAGCCGGATCGCTTCTATTCCATCCCCAAAGAAGGCGTGATTCTGGACGAGTTCGTCTTTTTGGAGAACAAGGAAGAAAGCCGGGGTTACAACCTCAAGCTGGTGCGCTACATCCCCCTGGTTGCGCCGGTGGTGGGCCTGGAAGACCAGCGCCAACCCCTGGCCAGCAACGCCGGTGAGACGGTCTGGATGCGCAACGAGTTCTTCCTGTTCAAGAACGGCGATTACCTGCTGCCCGAAGGCTTCACCAGCCCCACCCAGACCCTCAACCTGGATACCTGGGACGGGACCACCGTGGTCACGATGACCACCCCCGGCGGCTATCACATCGACCCGCTGGGGATGCGCCTGCAGCGAGCGGATGGCTTCTTCATCACCATCCCGCCCAGCTACACCCACGCCATCACCCTGACCGCCGATCATAAGCTGGTGCTGCCCGCCGCCCGCCTGGAGTGGAACCTGGGCGACTTCCCCGGCTTCTGGTACGAGATGCCCGCCGTGCGCTACGGGATCGAATCGCGCGAACTGCTGGGCCGGGCGGTGTCCTTCACCAGCGACCCGCTGACCGATACCCTGGTGGTCAACGCCAAGGGCGGCTCGGTCTACACCGGCCTGGGCGGCGACCCGACCCTGGAGCGCGGCCTGCTCACCCCGGTGATTGTGGCCCCGCCCCAACCGCCCGATTTGGGCGGGCTGACCTACCAGGACGTATGGTCGCGCACTCACGAGCTGGGCCTGCGAGCCGGGTTCTACGACGTATTCGACTACGCCGAGTGCGTGTGCGGCGACCTGCGCGAGCGCCACCAGCGCTTGAACGTGACCTTCGCCATTTGGGCCGATACGGACGCCGACGGCGTGGGCGATACGCTGCTGACCGATTACGACGTGCAGCGCGGCAGCCTGCCCACCCGCGTCACCGGCGACCTGGACCTGTATATCAAGACCCGCAACCTGGCCGACTACGGCGTAAGTTACGATCAAAACCTGATCGAGGGGCGCATCTTCCGCGGCCTGGGCTACACCATCCAGCCCCGCAGCGGCGATTGGTTCACCTCCTACGAATCGCCCTACAGCCAGTTAGTCAGCACAACGGTAGAGGGCGGCTACGAGACCATCACCTTCCGCCAGAACATCAGCGCCGGGATGGTCAACACCATCCGCATCCACGCCCGCGTTGACGCCACCGCCCGCGAGTTGGAAGAACTGCTCAAGCTGCACGATGGCTTCACCTTCGTCTACCGCCAGGGCTTTGCCGGGGCGGCCCAGTATGAAATTCACGACACCCACGTCCAGGGCGTGCAGGGGGTGCGCAGCGACGCGGCTATCGACACCTGGGCCTTGCCGGCCGCCCTCAGCACCTACAGCGACACCTTCTTCACCGGCCAGGAGCTGACCGACCGCTTCGACCCGCGCCGCTTCGAGAAAGACGTCTACCTGGCAAGCTGGGGCTTCGACCAGGCCGCCGCCACCACCTACGTGGGCGGGCGCGAGGGCCGGGAGCTGTTCTTCAGCCTGCTGCGCCTGGGCGACCGCACCTGGGTGCGGGTGGAACTGAATAACAACACCGACCAGGATTGGAGCGATGTGCTGGTTTCGCTGGCCCCGCCGGAGGGCATCACCGTCACCCGCCTGTTCACCCAAAACGTCCCGCCGCCCATGTGGCCCGACCTGCCCTTCCTGAACCTGACCACCATCCCCGACGCGGCCTACGGCATCTACTACTTCGAGCTGCGCAGCGACCCGAACGCCCTGGCCCTGCAGGGGCAGGTGATCGACATCCCGGTGCAGGTCAGCGGGCAGGGGCTGCCAGCGGGCTTCGCCGCCCCGCCCGCCCGCCTGGGCGTGCGCGCCGCCAATGCGCCGGAGTACAACCTGGGGCTGGCCCACGACCTGTTCATTACCGATACGCTCAACCCGGCGGTCACCCCGCTGGAAGTGCGCCTGCTCGGCGCCGATGAAGTGACCCAACTGCGCGCCCTGGTAGCCCAGGACGAAGCCGTGGTCCCGAACACCCACCTGGCGAGCGAATACTACCACACCCAGGGCGTCACCCTGCCGCTCAGCTTCAATAACGGTCAGATCACCATCACCCTGCCCGATCAAACGCTGCCGCTGATCGATCCCAGTGAGCCGCTGTACGCCGTGACGTTCAACGCCTTCACCGGCACGCGCGCCACCCGCTACCCGGTGAACCAGGGCGCAACCCTGAACTTCACCGACGACTTCGGCCTGCGCTGGACGGCGGTGGCCGAGCCGGATTTCGTCGAGGCCAGCGGAGCGGCCCTGCAAGCCAGCTACACCATCGAGGGTATTACCCGCCTGCTGACCGACGAGCCGGTAGACCTGCTTTACGCCTACGAAAACAACCGGGTGGTGATCGGCTTCGACATCTACAACGATGGCACCGACGTAGCCGCCAGCACGGTAGTGACGATTGCCCTGGTGGACGGACTGACCCCGGTAGATTACCCGGCCAGCTTGACCGCTCTGGATCAGCGCCTGCGCTGGCAGGTGGGCGACTTAGGCCCCGGCGCCAGCAAGACCGTCACCGCCACCTTCGAGATGTTCGCTAACCCCAGCGCCGCGTCCCGGCTCGCCAGGCGGCCGGCCGCCACCTACCTGTGGGGCTACCTGCCGGCCCTGGTGCGCTCCGACGCCAACTTCGTCAACACCCTCTCCGGGCAGGTCATTCGAGCCAGGGTAGCCGAGGGGCTGCGCTTGCCGTTCGGCAAAGACAAAGCGCCCTACTACCTGAACTACCTGCCGATCCTGGCGCAGCAAAACGCCCTGCCGCTCCAGTTCGGCCAGGCCATCACCCGCCGCCCGGTCACCAGCCGGGGCGAGGTCTTCTACCGCCAGACGGTGCGCATTCCCACCAATCTGCCCACCGGCGGCCACTTCTATCTCTCGTCAAACCCCAGCCTGCTACAGCCCGTGTTGGTGGATGACCTGGTGGCCCTGATGTCCGGCGGGCAAGACGTGTTCACCTATAACTTCTCCGTCAACCGCACACCTGCGCCCGCGCTGGTTGAAGTTCCGGCCGCCACGCTGAACAGCCTGGCCGGGCAGACAGTGACGATTGAATACCGCGACGTATACGCCCAGGTGGTCGAAGCCAGCGCCATCTGGCTGATCTGGGTTCCATAGGAACCCGAAGAGCGATAAATTCCGGCTTTGCTGGAAAAAATTATCTTGAGGGGGTTGCCGATGGCTGCGCCATCCGCGACCCCTCAAGAAAGCCATCGGTGGGTAGAATGGCAGGGCTGCGCCCCGCCATTCTACCCACCGATGGCTTTAGCCTTTAAGACCCAGCGCGCGGCGCACGTCGGCGGCAAAGGCCGCCCCACTGGGGTAACGCCCGGCAGGCTGCTTACACAGCGCCCGCAGCAGCACGCCCTCCAACCGGACGGGCAGCGCCGGGCGCAGGCTGCGCGGCGCGGGCGGCTCCAGCGAGATCTGCTGCAGGGCCACCTCCAGCGGGTCGGGGTGGTCAAAGGGCAGGCGGCCGGTCAGCATCTCATAAGCAATGACCCCCAGGGAATAGAGATCGCTGAGCGGGGTGGCGTGAGCAGAATAGATAGCCTGTTCGGGGGCCAGGTAATGCGGCGTGCCAAGCGCCTCACCGCGCGTCCCCGACTGGCGCAGCAGCACCAGCCCAAAATCGCACAGATACGCCCGGCCCTGCCGATCCAGCAAAATGTTGCGCGACTTCACATCGCGGTGGACCAGGCCCAGGCTGTGGATGTAATCAAGGGCCTGGGCCAGTTCATCCAACAGGCGGGCCGCCTCAGCGTAATCCAGGAATGCGTTCTGCTGGCGCAAAGCGTACAGGCGGCTTTCCAGGTCTGGCCCGTCGATGAACTGGACAGCCATATACCGCTGCTCGCCTGCCAGCCCAAACTGGTACAGGCGTACGATGTGGGGGTGCTGGATGCGGGCCAGCGCTTGAACCTCGCGCTCGAAACGCGCCAGGGTATCCGGGTCAGGCTGCAGCGTAGGAAAGATCACCTTAACCGCGGCCAGATCGTCCGTCTGCACGCTGCGAGCGCGGTAAACCCATCCGCTGCCGCCCGCCCCCAGGAGGGCCTCCAGGCGATAATCGCCTAACTGCCGGCCCACCAGCGAAGCGGGCCAATCGGGGCCGTCGGGCGCGTTCATGGCAGATACACCTCGCATGTCCCATCCGCAATGGGGCAGCGGGCCACTTCTTCGCCATCCCACACCACCCGAAAAGCGGCGCTGCCCTCTTTGGGCGTCCAGAAGATGAAATCGGCCTCTGCGCCGGGCCAGCGGGTCGCCAGGTAGCGGTTCTCACATTCCGCC
Source organism: uncultured Anaerolinea sp. (assembly GCA_964416275.1). GTDB lineage: Bacteria > Chloroflexota > Anaerolineae > Anaerolineales > UBA4823 > RBG-16-57-11. Next base: position 6,665 of record CAYQDU010000202.1, read on the forward strand.
GGGCGCAGGTAATTTCCGGCCTGCAAAATCTCGATGTTCATACACCAGCCGGCCACCGTGGTCTGGTTATACTGCGCCCACAGGTCGCCATCAAATCGGTTCGATGGCGGCCCCTGGGCGTTCAGGCGCTCAAAGATCAGCGGGGCGATTTGCCCGCGAAACCCGGATATCTGGCGCATGTAAAAACTGCTGGCGTTATAGAACAGCGTAAAGCGCCGCCCATTGAGATAGTGCGGCGTGGCCGAAGCGACCAACGGGCTGGGGGTCAGCGAAGCCGTCCCCGCTGGATTGGCCGGGAATGCGGATGTCAAAGACGGCGCAGGCCGAGACGGCTCGACTATGGGCGCCTCGGTCTGCGGAAGGCCAGACGTACGGACAGGCGGGCTGGCTGGGGCCGCCAGGCCGGCCAGGTTAGTCCCACCCGGTGAAACCGGGGTGGCCGGGGTAGGGCCGGCGGATGGGCCCAGCCCGCCCAACAGTGCGAACGCCGCCGCGCCGGCCAGGATCGCCAGGAGGCCAACCCCGGCCCCGATCCACAGGCCCTTTTTGCCGCGCAAAACCGGCTGGCGGCGGTGGGGATGCGCCGGAGCGCCCCCAGCCCGCGCCGGGTGGGCTGCCAGACGAGTGGGCCTGGCCCCGCCGCCCGCAGAGTGCGCCGCCCCGCCCAGGGCCGCCGGCGGCGGAGGCGGGGGCAGCGGCGTTGGCCGGGTAGAGATCGCCGGTTGGCTGCGCAAAGCTGCCTCCAAAGCTCCCATCAGCGCCTTTCCGCTCGGATAGCGCCCGGCCGGGTCTTTATTGATCGCCTTGA
>CAYQDU010000203.1:0-7426 GCA_964416275.1 uncultured Anaerolinea sp.
CGCATCAAATTATCTCACCTGTATCCCAGGATTCAGGTTTGACGGACTACTAGCTATATAATGTAACTGACTATATCAAGGAGCAGGAACCGATTCCTGCTCCTTGATATGATTTTTGCGATAAAGAAATGCCTACTTGAAAACTCGCTTAATATCGCCGCCTGTACTTCGAATAAGATCAAGAGCCTCGTCCGTCACATGCGCATTCTGTGTTATGTAAATATAAAGAGGTTTGTTCTCATCCTTAGCCAAACGGACAAAATCCCTCAGTTGTTCATTGGATGAGAGTGTACTATTTTTGTAAAATTTTGAATCGGCTATATAGGTGTCAGTGATAAAATCTGGAATCCTCGGTTTGGTCATTCCCTCTACAAAATATTTCTGAGTGTTCTTTGCTACATCGAGCTTATCTTCAAGAAGTTCCTCAGCATTTTGCCAGCTTTTTGGATCCAAGAGTTCATCTTTCTTAGTAACGTCAAAGACAGTGTCTGAATACCGGGAAAGACCCTTTGACGTGTCTACAAAATCATCTCCATTGCGTAAAGCTTTGCTGGCTTTCCCGGCGCCGCCTGGCACCAATGGTAGTAACCCAAGTAAATCCAGAGGAGTACATTCTCCCTTAATACAACGTGCTCCTGTAGATGCATAATCGTAGGGTTCGCATATAACCGAAAGATAGAGATCTGTAGCGGCTGCATCGCGTTTCTTCTTCTCTTCTGAAGCCCGTTTTGCCATTTCCTCAATGTCGTCATTGGGCGATGGCGCATATACAGGTTGCGTAGAGAGCACAGTTACAAGAGCAACTGTAGCAATTGCAACAACCCATAAGAATTTCCCATCCCGGTCTACCTGGATAATAGGATTATTAATAACGTAACTATATCGTGATAAGGTCAGTGGATTGGCAGGCTCACCTCGGTAGCTATCCTGACTCACCCACACCCCCCTCGCCGGGTCATAATAGCGCGCATAGAAATAATACAGCCCGGTCTCGGCGTCGTACTCCTGGGCGGTGAAGGTCAGGGCCTGCAGTTCGGCGTCCCCGGCCAGGATGCGCCCGTACTCGTCGTACAGCATGGGCGAGACCACCGCACCGGCCGCGTCGGTCAGGTTGGTTACGCTGTCCAGGCCGTCGGCCTCGTACCAGTGCCGGTCGCCGGCAAAGCCGGCCGCCGGGTTGGGCAGGCGCTCCATCTCGAACGGACGCCACAGCCCGCTGATGGGCGAGGGGGCCAGGTAGAAGTAGGTCTCGCTGACGCCAGATGTGACGCTGATGCCCTCGGTGGACATCTGCACGCCGATCAGGTCCAGCCCGTTGTACAGGTAGGTGTAGACCTGGGTGGCGGTGAGGTACTGCGTGCCGGTGATCGTGACGGTGAGCGGCTGGAAGGTGGTCACTTCCTTGATCGCCCGCCGCCCATAGCCGTCGTAGACGTAAGCGGCGCTCATCGTCATGGTCAGGCCGGTCGTGCCGCTGATAGCCTGGGTCACGCCGGTCAGGCGGTCTTCGCGGTCGAAGGCGTAGCGGGTGTTCTGGGTCAGGCCAGTGGTCAGGGTCTCGGTCTGCTGCACCCGGTCGCCGTTGGCGTTGTAATCGAAGGTAGAGGCGCCATCGCTGAGCAGTTGGTTGGCGGCGTTGTAGGTGTAGGCGCTGTCCACCGGGTTGGGGGCCACCGGAAGCTGCGGCGCGCCAGGGTCGGCGGTCAATTCTGTGCCGCTGCGGGCCAGGCGATTGCCCACCGGGTCGAAGCTGTAGGCGGTCTCGGTCTGGGGGGCGGTGGTGCGGGCGGCGGTCAGGCGGTTGAGGGCGTCGTAGGTGTAGCCGTGCAGCAGGGTCACCGGGTCGGGGCTACCGTCGAAGGCCAGGCGGGTCTCCTCCACCAGGGTGCGGTTGCCCAGGGCGTCCAGGGTGTACTGGTAGGCGCTGTGCGGGGCGTTGGACACCGACTGGTGATTGTCGAGCTTAACCAGCCGCCCGGCGGGGTCGTAATCCAGGTCGGTCTGGGTCACGTTGGGGCGCAGAATGCGGGTGGCCTGCCCGGCCGCGTTGCGGGTGATGGTGGCTACGTCGCCCTGCGGGTCGGTGACGGCCCCCAGCCAGTCGTTGGGGGTGTAGCTGTACTGCACCTGGTTCCCGTTGGGGTAGGCCAGGCCGGCCAGGTTGCCGGCCGCGTCGTAGGTGTGGGTGAGGACCCGGCCCAGCCAGTCGCTGGTCACGGCCAGCCGGTCGAGGGCGTCGTAGGTGTTGGCGGTGCAGCCCAGGCTGTCGCACATCTGGGTCTGGTTGCCGCCCAGGTCGTAAGCGAAGGTGACCGGGGCCATGTGCGGCTCGGCCAGCGCGCCGTAGGCCACTTCCAGCAGGCGGGCGTTGCTGTCGTAGGTGTAGTAGGTGGCCCGGAACAGGGCGTCGGTGCGGCGGGTCAGGCGGCCGTCGGGGTCGTAGGCGTATTCCCAGACGTGGTTGAGCGGGTTGACTTCGCGCTTGAGCTGGTCCAGCAGGCTGTACTCGAACTCGGTCAGGCTGCCATTGGCGTCGGTGATCGAAGCCAGGTTGCCGGCCGGGTCGTAGGTGTAGGCGGTCTGCCCGTCCAGGGCGTCGGTCACGCCGGTCAGGCGGCCCAGGGCATCGTAGGCGTATTGGGTGGGGTTGCCGTTGGCGTCCACCTGGCGGGTCAGGCGGCCCAGGCGATCGCGCTGGTATTGGGTCACGCCGCCCAGCGGGTCGGTGGCGCGGGTCACCTGGTTGAGGGCGTCGTACTCGAAGCGGGTGGCGCGGCCCAGCGGGTCGGCGCGGGCGATCAGGTTGTAGACCGGGTCGTAGGTCAGCTTCGTCACCCCGCCCTGGGCGTCTTTGACCTCCAGCGGGCGGTTGACCGGGTTGTAGCTGGTCTCGACGCTGAACCCGCGCGGGTTGGTGACCCGGACGGGATTATCTTCAGCGTCGTAGACATAGGCGGTCAGGCCGCCCAGGGCGTCGGTCATCTGAACCAGGCGGTCGCTCTCATCGTAGGCGAAGGCCGTGACATGGCTGAGCGGATTGGTCACGCTCAGCACGTTGCCCACCGCGTCATAGGCGGTGATGGTGGTGGGGCGCTGCCCGCCGGGCAGGAGGGGCTGGCGCACAACAGTCAGCCGGTCGAGGGCGTCGTATTCGTAATCGGTGCGGAAGCCCAGCGGGGTGATGGCCGCGACGCGGCTGCCGGTGGGGCTGTATTCGTAGCGGGTGATCTCGGCGTAGGGGTCAATCGCGGCGGTCTGGCTGCCTACCGGGTCGTAGGTGTAGTTCCACACCTCGCGGCGCGGGCCGATCAGGCGCACCAGTTGATCTTCGGCGTCGTAGCAGTATTCGGTGGTGTTGCCGGCCGCGTCGGTCTGGTAGCGGACGCGGTTCATGCTGTCATAGATGTAGCGGGTCTGCCCGCCCTCGGCGTCGGTGACGCGGCTCAGGTTGCCATTTTCGTCGTAGGCGTAGACGGTTTCGCCGCCGTTGGGGTGCTGGATGCGGGCCAGGCTGTTGTTCTCGTCGTAGCAATAGCGGGTGAGGTTGTTGTTGGCGTCGGTGGTCGTTTCCCGGTTGTAGTTGGCGTCGTAGGTATAGCGGGTCCAGTTCCCGGCTGCGTCGCGCTCGCCGGTCAGCTTGAGGTTTTCGTCGTATTCATAGCGGGTTTCGCCGCCGCGCCGGTCGACCGAGCGCACCAGCAGGTTGTTGGCGTCGTACTCAAAGGTCGAGACGGCCCCGCGCGGGTCGGTGATGGCGGTCAGGTTGTCGTTGGCGTCGTAGGCGAAGCGCACGGTGTGGCCGTTGGCGTCGGTGTAGCTGGTCTGCCGCCCGGCGGCGTCATACGTCCAGGTAGACAGGCCGCCCAGGGCGTCGCGGGTCTGGGTCAGGTTGCCGGCCTCGTCGTAGGTGTAGGCGGTAACGCGGCCCAGCTCGTCGGTGCGGGTCAGGGGGGCGCCCCAGGCGTTGTAGGTGGCGCGGGTGCGGGTCCCGTTGGGGGCCAGGGTTTCGATCAGGTTGCCCTGGTCGTCGTAGGTGTAGGTCCAGGTGTACCCCAGGGCGTTGGTGTAGGAGGTGGGCTGGTTGCGCTCGTTGTAGGTCCAGACGCTGAGGTCGGTGATGTAGTTGCTGGTTCCGTCCACCGGGTCGGTTCGCTGGAGCAGGTTGCCGCGTTCGTCGTAGACGTAGGCGGTAGCGAAGCCGCGGGCGTCGGTGGTTTTCAGCGGGTTATAGTTGGCGTCGTACTCCGTGTGGGCGGTCTGGTCCAGGCCGTCGGTCTCGCCGGTCACCCGGTTCAGCTCGTCCCACTGGTAGACCTGGGTCTTGCCCTGGTTATCGGTGTAGGTGGTGGTGCGCTGCTGCGGGTCGTAGGCCAGTTGGTTGGTGCTGCCGCTGGCGTCGATCTGGCCGACAACCCGGTTGCGGTCGTCGTAGGTGTTTTGCAGGAACAGAATGCCGGCCGGGTCCCATTCTTTGGTCAGGCGGTGGCGGCTGTCGTAGGCGTAGGCGCGGGTCTTGCCGGCCGGGTCGGTGATGCCGGTCAGGTTGCCGGCCCCATCGTAGGCGAAGCCATAGCTGCGCCCGTCGAACAGGTGGATGGCGGTGATGCGGCTGTTGGCGTCATGCTCGAAGGTGATAGCCCGGTTGGCTGTGTCGCGCAGTTCGGTCAGGGGCGGGCGCGGCACGGGGTTGCCGTCTTTCCAGGCTTCCTGGCCGCTCAGGTCGTAGGCAAAGGTCAGGGCGTTGCCGCTCAAATCCTGGACGCGGGTCAGGATGCCAAAACCGCCCACCGTCTCCTGGAAGATATAGGCGGTCTGGTTGGCGAGGGTCAGCTTCCAGCCGTCGCCGGTCTTTTCCAGGCGCTCGAAAACGCCCGCGCCGGGGGTATACTGGCTGCCGTTCCAGGGGAAGTGGATCATGTGGCCGTCGGCCAGGGTCACGCCCACCGAATCATCGCTGTAGCGCTGCGCATAGACGCTGTAGGACGAATTCCAGCTCGCGCCGAACAGGTCGCTGCGCCCGTCCTGGCTGTTATAGGTCAGAGCCATGGCAACGTCCAGGCCGCCCCGGCCGGGCAGGCGGAACAGCGGAACCTGCACCACATGGTTGCCGGTCGAGAAGCTCACCGGGTCGGCTCCATAGCGCAGGTAGTTCTGGTAGCCCAGGTCGCGCAGGCGCTGCAAGACCTCGGGCGAGGGCAGGGGCGGGGCCTGGGGCGGCTGGTTCGACTGGCCGCAGGTCACGCCCAGCTCGCCCAGGCGGGGGGCCAGGGCGGCGTAGGCCGCATCGACAATCAGGCTGAAGTTGTTGATGATGACTTGCGAGTCGTAATTGTGATCCAGGAACAGGGTTTCGATGTGGGCGTAATCAATGGACGCCGGAAGCTGGCTGGGATCGTTGAATTCGCCGTACAGGGACGGGTGGTTCACGCCCTGGGTGTGCGGCCGGCCGGTGTAGGACTGGATATTGGCGAAGAACTGGTTCGCAAGGACGTCGTCCTGGCCGTGCCCAGAGCGGGCCCAGGCCCGCACGCCGCCATCGCCTTCAAAGCCCCACGGGTAGCCGGTCAGGGCGTTGAAGGCCAGGGTAACGAACAGGTTGGCCTCGAAGTTGCGGGCCTGCTGGGCGCGCAGACTGCGGCTGACGAACCCATTCTGCTGCCCGGCGTCACGTGTAATCAGCACGCCCAGGTGGCAGTCGTTCTGCTGCAAACGCGATTGGATGGCCTGGGCCAGGGCGTAAGCCTGGGGGCCTTCCCACAGGGCGCCGCTGGGCCAGTGGCCGCTGCCCAGGTTGTCGTCGGGGTCGAGAGCCAGGCGGGTTTCGCCGGCCGCCAGGCGGCTGAGGGCCATCAACCCGCCGGACGAGAGCGGGGCCATGGGCGTGAATTCACCCAGCCGGTCGATTTCGGCGTTGAGGGTTCCGGCAGGTTGATCGGCGGCCGAGGGGACACGCTGCCAGATGGCGCCGCCGCTGGCGTGTGTATACAAGAAATATTCGCGCAGGTCCAGCCCCCAGACATCGGCTGCGGCGTAGCGGTATTCAATCGTCACCCGCGGGGTCAGGTTGGCAATCGCCGGGGTGGTCTCGGTAGCCGGGGTGATCTGGGTGAGGGGCGGGAACTGTTCGACCAGGCGTCCGGCGGCGGTGACGGCGCTGACCCGGAAGGCCGGGCCGCCTACAGCCAGGTTGTCCGGCGGCAGGCTGGGCGCGCTGATCCATTCCAGGCGGGCGGTGATGGTTTCGGTCACAGCCTGCGGAGCGAAGGTAATGTGCAGGCTGCCGTCCGGCGAGCCGATCACCCCGCCCACGCCGGGCTGGATCACGGCTTCAATCGGGGCGGGTGGGCGATAGTGGTCGCGTACCAGCGGCAGGTAGGCGCTGTGGCTGGCCGGAGCGGCCGGCTGGCGGCCGGGGTCGGGAAAATCGGCCGGCCCTTGCGGGGCCTGCCGCGCCGGCGTAGTAGCGGCAAGCGCCACGCCGACGGGTTGGAAGATCATAGCAAAGATGATGAGATAGGATAGCAGTCGATACAACCGCTGAATGTCGCGCCACATAATGCCCTCCTGTGTAGCCAAATGGCCGCCCCTGAATCAATTGAATGGAAATGAAATAGGATGCGTGCTTTTGATGAGTATTTGCTTAATTATAGCCTGTTCTGCCCGGCTGAAATCGACAGAAGAATGAAAAACGGATTGGCTTGCGAAACTGTTAGGCGCACAAACAGCCGACCGGTGGGCAGTTTGGCTGCCCACCGGTCGGTAAAGGCTGGGGGATATGGCGTTCGGTGACTCTCTGCAGAATTATGCCGGGGTAGGTGAGCCGGCCTGAAGGATGGCCCGAATTTCCCTGGCGTGGGTTTCTTCGTGTTCCGAGAAGGTGTCGATCAGGCTTTCCAGGGCTGCCTGGCCGCCCCAGGGCAGGATGATCTGGCTGTGGATCTGCTCATCGCTGAGCGAATGCAGCAGGTCAAGCAGGCGGGCGCGGGAAGCCTCCCATTCTTTCTGGCTGACGGCGTAAGGCAGGGCCTCGCGCGAGGTGACGGTTTCGCGGTTGTATACATCGGCCCCGCGCGCCGCCGGGGTAGATGGCGGGCAGCCGGCGCACATACTCTGGATGGCGGCGATGATCGCATCGTCCCAGCCAGTAATATGATCCAACACTTCTTTCATCCGCCAGGGTTCGTAGATCAGGGGGTTGTCCTGGGCCTGCTGCACCATCTGGCGCAGCTCGGCGCGGGCGTTCTCGAAGCGCTGGATATAGGCCATGCGGTCGTTTTGGGGGGCAGTTTCGGAGGTTTCGCGTACCATGGGAAGCATTATAGCACAGCCCGGCAGCGCGGGGCGAGAAATTCACATGCCTTTTATCTGCTTCCCTCACCCCTGGCCCCTCTCCCGAGGGGGAGAGGGGAAGAACGCCCCTCACCCC
>CAYQDU010000204.1:0-7372 GCA_964416275.1 uncultured Anaerolinea sp.
TATACCAGCTTCCGTCGCAGGTCAGCCCCAGGCTGTTGCCGGCCCCTTCCAGGACCGCGTTGTAGGCCGTGTTGGCATCGGTGGTGGTCACCTGCGGCCCCTGGGCGGGGGTAGAAACCACGAACTTGCGGCTGCCCGAATCGACCCAGTTGATGTCGGGCAGGCCGTCCCTGGCCCGGCTGGGGCCAATATTGCCGCTGACATACACCCTGGCCCCGCCGGAAAACTCGCCGCTGTCGGCCGGGATGACCTTCAAATCGGAGCTGGAGGTGCTGTCTGGCCCTTTCTTGTGATAGTTGCCGATCCAGTTGATGTAGTTATCAGCCGCCACGGCGCAGTTATTTTGCTGGTGCGAAAAGGTGTATTTCGGGTTGTAGGTGATGTTGTTGATGACCTGGGCCGCGCCGCACAGCTGCATCAGGGGGTTGCGGTCGGCGTTGTGGGCCATCAGGTTATGGTGCAGGGTGATATTCTCCGAGCCGATGGAGTCTTTGCTCTGGCTGCCGGCGTACCCGCCGATCATCAGGCCCTTGCTGTGGCAGCCCTTCGAGTGAGTGCTGCAATCCAGCCCTTCGGAGATGATCGTCCACTGGATGGTGGTGTCGTAGACCCGGTACCAGGTTTCGAGGTTGGAATCGACCCCCCAGCTATAGGTGGCGTGGTCGATGATAATGTTATACAGGGGCTTGCCGCTGGCGGCGATCTGGCTGCCGTGGTTCTCGCCGCCCGGCCCCGGGCGCAGAGAGAGGTAGCGCAGGATCACGTCGTGGGTTTTGATGGGCATCACGTCGCCGCCGGAAGCGGTCTTGATCGTGATCCCGCCGCCGGGGGCGGTCTGCCCGGCGATGGTGATATAGGGGTTGTTGATCGATAGGGGCGAACTGACCGTCAGCAGGCCGCCAACGGTGAAAACGCAGGTGCGCGGGCCGCTGGCGTTGATGCACTCGCGCAGGCTGCCGGCGCCCGAATCGTTCAGATTGCTCACCCGGTAAACCTTGCCCCCTCGCCCGCCGATGGTTTGGGCGCCGTAGCCTTCCGCGCCGGGGAAGGCCGGCTGGCTGGCGGCCAGCTCCAGCCCGGCCCGGCGGTATGCCATTCCCGGCAGCAGCAGGCTGAAGATCAGCAGGCCAAAGACCCAGTATTTCAGGCCCGATTGGATGGATGGAGATTGGTAAGACATACAAACACCTTTCTGTGAGTAGCTCGATAAAGATGAACCGGGGCCGGGCAGGCCCACGGGCGGATGGCGCTCCCGGTTTTGGGGCGCGAGAATACAACGCTTCCTGTGCGCCAGGTAACGGATCAACTTCTTCGGTGGTGTGGGGGGCGGTGGAACGGTTGCGGTGCGGCTCGCAGGTGGAGCGCAGTGATAAGGGCTGAGCCAGGGTTATGGAGGCGGCAAGGCGCCGGCTACCGTTGGGAAGTCAATTGTATTCTTATTCACAATTTTGCTGTATGCGGGGGGGAAGGTCAATAGTCTTCTAGTACGCCTTACAAATATGCCGGTTGACAAGGGCAGAGAATGCAGCCCGCGGCGGGTCAGGGGCGCGGCCGCACCCGGAAGACGGGCGTCTGGGCGGCGATGGCTTCGAAGGCTGCCAGGGGCGCGTCTTGGTCCACCGGGATGTGCGGGCGCGCCCCGGGGGCGCGGCGCAGATAGGCCTTCAAGATCGGGGCGCGCTGGTTCACCGGCACGTCTTCCAACTGCACCTGCTCTACCCGTCCGTGGCGCAGGGTGGCCTGGCCTCCAGCCGCCTTCACATTCTGCACCCAGTTGGCCTGGCTGCCCAACATCGAGACCAGGTAGCGCTCGCCATCCACCAGCGCCATCGCCAGCGGAAAGGAAATCACCCGCCCGGAGCGCCGCCCCACCACCTCCAGCGTGACCATGTAGTTGGGGGCAATGCCCAGCGAATGCAGGATGGCAAAGCCCCGGTTCAAAGCCCGCCCCAACCAATTGGGCCGCCCGCCCCGGTACATCCAGCGTTTGAAGCGCGGGTTGTTCAATCGAACCTCCTCATCTGGCGATGTTTTTCATTATACCTATTTTGCCGGGCGCCCCCATCAGACCGTGGAGCAGGCAGGGCGCTCTTTGAGCGCATTCAAATAAACGATGTTGCGTGGCTTTTCCACCGAAGGCGGGGGCTGACTTATCTATGGAAATTTTTCCGGCCAAGCCGGAAGAACCCCATTTTCCCAGGCGAGCGAAGCCTGTCAGTCACACCCACCCCGTTGAGTGAGGAGCTGCCTTTCCCTCGCACAGGGCGCGGAGAAAAGCCCGCTCAATGAGATGCGCCTGAATGCAGATCGGCTGGGGGCCTGAGCGGGATCACCGAATCAGCCAGCGGGCGGCCTTTTCGTACAGGTAATCGCCGGCCGCGTGCAGGGCCAGGATGAACGGGATCAGCGCCGCCAGGCCCAGCAGGGCGCTTGCCAGCAGCCCGCCCCACCCGACGATGCCCTCGGCCATCAGCCGGGGGTAGAGCGCCAGCCCGTAGGGGATGATGACCAGGGCCGAGGTGATCACCGCCGGGACATAGCGCCGCAGGATCAACGCCTGCCCTAGGTGAACAAAGCCGTGGATGAAAAACAGCCCGCTCGCCATCAGGAACGGGCCGTACTGTTGATATTCCACCGCCCAAAAGGCCGTCAAGACCGTCAGACCGAAGATCAGGCCGACGGAAAAGGCGGCCTGGGCGGTGGTCTTTTCCACCACCTTGCCCACCGGCTTCTTCAGAATGGCCGGGAGGCGGCGCGTCACCTCGGCCCCGTTTTTACGCAGCCACGCCTCCCAGAAGATGATCTCCTCGAAGTCGTGAAGCATGAAAGCAATCGGGAACAGCCACACCAGGGTATGTAAGTGGATCATATTTTATAGCGGGCGCAGCGACGCCGCGAGTTTTTCAATTATACTCTGGAAGCGCTCATGATTTTCATACTGACTCTGGCTGACGTATTTCCCGCGCCCGGTTCAGGCCTCGAAAATCGGGTACAATAAAACCCGGCGCGCTGCCAGGCCATGCCGCTCTGCCTCGCAATCGGCCAGCGCGCCTCCGGCAACACATCCCATTTTTTTGTAAAACCAGGGTTCCCGCCATCCGGGTGGATAGGTGGTCAGAAGGGTTGACGAAAGGAGACTTTTATGCAACCGATTCGTGTTCTTCAGTGGGGTCTCGGCGCGATGGGCGGCGGGATGGCAAAGCTCATGCTCGACAAGCCCGGCCTGAAGATCGTGGCCGCCGTCGATGGCCGGCCCGATTTCGCCGGCAAAGACCTGAGCGAGGTGCTGGGCGTGGGCCAGAAGCTGGGCGTGACGGTGGCCAACCGACCCGAAGACGTGCTGAAAAAAGAAAACGTCGACTGCGTTGTGCTGGCGACCACCTCCTGGACCAAAGACCAGATGCCCGACCTGCGCAAGATCCTCAGCGCTGGGATCAACTGCGTCACCATCGCCGAAGAAATGGCCGACCCTGAAGCCCAGAACCCCGAACTGGCCCACGAGATCGACGCCCTGGCCAAACAGCACGGCGTGTCGGTGCTTGGCACCGGGGTCAACCCCGGCTTCGTCCTCGACCTGCTGGTAGTAGCCCTGACCGGCGGCAGCCAGCGCGTCGAGCGCATCGAGGCCTCCCGCGTCAACGACCTCAGCCCCTACGGCCCCACCGTGATGAAATCGCAGGGCGTGGGGACCACCCCCGAAGCCTTCCGGGCCGGCGTAGCCGATGGCTCCATCGTGGGCCACGTGGGCTTCCCCGAATCGATCCACATGATCAGCGAGGCCCTGGGCCTGGGCGTGGATCGCATCGAGCAGAGCCGCGAGCCGATCATCAGCAAAGTTCACCGCCAGACCCCGCACGTGGTGGTCGAGCCGGGCATGGTGGCCGGCTGCGCCCACATCGGCGTGGGCTACCGGGGCGATACCGAGGTGATCCGCCTGGTGCATCCGCAGCAGATTCACCCCCACCTGGAAAACCAGGACACGGGCGATTACATCAACATCTACGGCAAGCCTGAAATCCACATGGCGATCAAGCCCGAAATTGCCGGCGGCGTGGCGACGATGGGCGTGGCGGTCAACATGATCCCGCACGTGGTGGCCGCCACCCCCGGCCTCAAGCGCATGATCGACCTGCCCGTTCCCGCCGCCCTGATGGGCGAAAGCGCCTATTCGCGCCGGGTATAGGTACTATATTTTGGGGAAATGTGCGGCTACGCCGCACATTTCCCCAAAAATACAGCCTCTTTCCCGGCGAAGCCAGAAGAGCCAAACTCAGGAGTTGATACGATGAGTAAAATTGTTAAAGGAACCTGGGTCGAGATCGAACAGGTGGTCTTGACGCCGGAACAGCGCGCCCCCACCCTGCCCGAAGACACCCGCCAGACGCCCTATCTGCTGCGGGTGTCGGGCTTTTTACAGGCCGACGCCGAGCTGGGCCAGGAAGCCCGCATCCGCACCATCATCGGCCGCGAGCTGAGCGGAACGCTGCGCACGGTCAACCCCAGCTACAGCCACAGCTTCGGCCAGACCGTGCCGGAACTGCTGACGATTGGAACGGAGTACGAACGATGAGCGCCCGCGACATGTCCTACGCGGCCGTGATGGCCCGCAAAAACGAAATTATGAAGGCTTCCCTGGGGATCGACTTCGAGGCTTACATCGACAGCCCCATCGCCTTCGATTACGAACGCATGATGGCCGAAACCGGCTACAGCCTGGACGACATTGCCCGCATCCAGCGCGAGACCAAAGTGGGCGATACGCCCCTGTTCGAGCTGCGCAACCTGACCGAAGCCGTGCGGCGCATCGCCGGGCCGGGCAAGGGCGCTGCCATCCTGCTCAAAGACGAGGCCGCCAACGCTTCCGGCAGCTTCAAGGCCCGCCGGGCGTCGATCAGCGCCTACGAAGCCGCTCGCAAGGGCTACCAGGGCATCATCGCCGCCACCAGCGGCAACTACGGCGCGGCGGTGGCCTCGCAGGCCGCCCAACGCGGCCTGAAGTGCATCATCGTGCAGGAAGTGTACGACAGCCGGGGCGTGGGCCAGCCGGAGATCGTCGAAAAAGGCCGGGCCTGCGAAGCTTACGGGGCCGAAGTGCTGAAGCTCAGCGTGGGGCCGGAACTGTTCTACATGCAGCTGCGCACCCTGGAAGAAACCGGCTTCTTCAACGCCAGCCTGTACACCCCGTTTGGCATTCGCGGCATCGAAACCCTGGGGGTCGAGATCGCCGCCCAGACCCGCGCCCGCTACGGCAAAGCCCCCGAAGCGGTGGTCATCACCCACGCCGGGGGCGGCAACCTGACCGGCACAGCCCGCGGCCTGCTGGCCGCCGGCTGCGACCAGACCCGCGTGGTGGCCTGCTCGGTCGATCTGAGCGGCCTGCACATGGCCTCCGACCACGACTTCAACCGTAAATCCTTCACCACCGGCCACACCGGCTTCGGCGTGCCGTTCGCCACCTGGCCCGACCGCACCGACGTACCGCGCAACGCCGCCCGCTCGCTGCGCTATATGGACGAATATCAACTGGTGACCCAGGGCGAGGTCTTCTACGTGACCGAGCTGCTCACCAAGCTGGAAGGCATCGAGCGCGGCCCGGCCGGCAACACCAGCCTGACCGCCGCCGTGACCCTGGCCCGCCAGATGGACCGCGACCAGATCGTGGTGGTGCAGGAGACCGAGTACACCGGGGCCGGCAAGCATCACAACAGCCAGCTCTCCTTCGCCCGCCAGAACGGCATCGAAGTGCGCCGCGGCGACCCGCAGGAGAACATCCCCGGCAAGACCATCGTCATCCCCGAACGGCTCGATCAGGTTTGGGGCAAAGTGCAGGATATGGACCGGCTGCGCCTGTCGTATTTGAAGAATGCGGCCAAGGCCCTGCCGGTGGAACAGTGGAGCGAGAAAGATTACGCTTTCCTGGCCGCCGATGTGAAAGCAGACGTGGCCTGGGTAAAGCAGCACGCAGGAGGATTGGCCTGATGGATAACCAAGCCGAACGGCTGGCGCGCTTCGAACAGCGCCAGGCCGAACTGAAACAAATGACCGACGAGCAGTTGAAGGCTCGTTTTTGGGAGCTGTGCGGCCAGGTGGTCGAACCGATCATCCAACTGGCCCAGACCCACACGTCGCCGTCCATCGAGCGCTCGGTGCTGCTGCGGATGGGCATCGACAGCCTCAGTTCGCACGGCGTGGTAGACCGCATCTACGAAGCCGGGCTGCTGGGCAAAGGCGCCGGGCAGGTGCTGCTCAAGCTCTCGCAGAAACACGGCGTGGACGTGCGCCGGGCGGCGGCCATGATTTTGGAAGACCCCAGCGTATTCGAGGGGCTGTTTGGATAAATGCCATCCCCCTTACCCCAACCCTTCTCCCCCACAGGAGAGAGGGGCCGAGCCACCCCTTCCCTCCTCGCGGGGGAAGGGGCCGGGGGACGAGGGGAGCGAAAGGTACCCTATGACCGACCAACTTGACCCTCATCAGAAGCTGGACATCGAAGCCATCCTGCAAAACCTGGATGCCTACCGCCCCACCCGCAAGGGTTGGACCTGGCGCACCACGCCCCCGGAAGGCATCGACATGGGCCCGTTCCACTACCGGGATATGTCGCTGCCGCTCAAGAACAGCCTGGGGCTGCCGGCCTCCAAATACTTCGAGCAGATCGACCCGCAGCCGAGCTGCGTGGTGACCACCGAAATCGCCTCCGGGCGCTTCGAGGATGACATCCGCCGGATGCGGATGGCCGCCTGGCACGGGGCCGACCACCTGATGGTGATCCGCACCACCGGCCAGAGCCACATCGACGGCCTGATGGAAGGCACGCCCGAAGGCACCGGCGGCGTACCCATCACCCGCAAGCAGATCCGCGCCAGCCGCAAGGCCTGCGACCTGATCGAGCAGGAAGTGGGCCGGCCGATCAACTTCCACAGCTACGTTTCGGGCGTGGCCGGGCCGGAAGTGGCCGTACTGTTTGCCGAGGAAGGCATCAACGGCGCCCACCAGGACCCGCAGTACAACGTGCTGTACCGCAACGTGAACATGTACCGTTCGTTTGTCGACGCCGCCGAGGCGAAGCAGGTGATGGCAAACGCCGGCATCTTCCAGATCGACGGGGCCCACAACGCCAACGCCACCGCCAAGGCCGGCTGGCTGGTAATGCCCGAATTGATGGTGCAGCACGGGATCAACTGCGCCTACTCGGTAGCCTCGGGCATGCCCCAGGAATTGATCGGCCTCTCGACCGTCCCGCCTGATGCGCCCCCGGCCCCCAAGCTGTGGTACGACCTGCCCTACGCCGTGGCCCTGCGCGACTTCTTCTCGGACTACAAGATGCGCGCCCAGCAGAACACGCGCTACATCGAAGCCGACATCGAAGAAG
>CAYQDU010000205.1:0-7362 GCA_964416275.1 uncultured Anaerolinea sp.
CGTCGAAGCCGCTCACCACCTGGTAATGGCCCATCCACCCGTCGAAATTGGCCCCCTCATAACCGCGTTCGACAATCACCGGGTAGCCGGAGGCCACGAAGGCTTTGAGGGTGGTCAGGTCGCCGCCCACCCGCGTCACCGCCTCCAGGTTGGTCTCGTTTTCGACGTAGCTTTCCATCTCGTAGGGCATTACGTTGCGGTCTTGCTTGTTGGGTTTCAGCACGGCGGCGGTGACGCGCTGATCGCCCTTCCAGCCCCAGTAGGTGAGGGCCATCGCCAGGTTGGCGGGGGCGCAGTTGTTGGCCGTCTGGTACATGTGAGTGATGCCGCTCAATTGGGCCTGCCCGGGCAGCGGAGTCGGCGCCAGGGTGGGGGTGGGGGTGCCGGTGGGCGCGGCCGAGGCGGTGGCGGTGGTCAGGGCGATGGTGGGCGTGGGGGCCAGGGTGGTGGTGGCTGTGATCGCATCTCCGGCGATAACCGCCGCTGGGGCGGTGCGTTGGGGGACGAATACGGCCGCCTGGGGCGGGTTGAGCGCATATTGCACCCGCGCTTGCAGGCTTTCCAGGCCCCAGGAAACGCTCTCAGACGAGACGAGCGCCAGCAGCCCGCCCAGCATCACCAGCGCAGCCAGCGCGATCAGAAAATATTGCAGGTTGCGGTTCATAGCTATTGTCCGTTCAGGCTTTGCAATTCCAGCAGAGCCGGGCCGAAACCGGCGTGATACTTGAGCGCCAGCATCAGATCGTCCACCGCGGCGGCTTTATCGCCCAGGGCGGCTTCGGCCATCGCCCGCCAGTAGTAGCTTTCTTCCAGGTTCTTCTCGCCCTGCATGGTGGCAAGGGTCTGGTTCGCCAGGTCGAGCAGGTCTTGATAGCGGGCCGTGTGGTAATAGGCGAAGTACGGTCCGGTCTGATACCACAGCATGCGCCAGGGCCGCTCGGCCTTCGACAGGGATGGGTAGATTTGGAAAGCCTGGTCGTAGGCGGCGGCGGCTTCATCGTATTGTTGCAGCGAAACCAGGCTAGAGCCGCGGTTGAACCAGGCGAAGTATAAATCCTGGCCTTGCAGGCGGGTGGTCTCGTCCAGGGCGGTTTGGGCGGCGCGCTGGAAGTTGGCCGTCGGGTCGGCGTCTGGCCCCAGGATCGCCATCACCTCCGGCTCTTTCTCCGGCGGGTAGATCACCAGATACGTGTAGTTGAAAGCCCGCCAGCCGGTGAGCATCTCGGCGTAGGGGACGGGCAGGTTGGCCTTGACGTACGAATCCTGGGCGGTGAAGGTTTGGGCGGCCTCGTCGTAGCCGGTGATCACCTGGTAGTGGCCCATCCAGCTCAGCACACCGCTGATGTCGTTCAGAAAAACGCCCTTTTCGACCAGCACGGGGAACCCGGCCGCGATGAAGCGCTGCAAGGTGGGCAGGTCGCCGCCCACCCGGTGGATCACCCTCAATTGGGTCTGGTTGGCGACATAATCGACCATCTCGTAGGGCATCACGTTCTTGTCTTTTTCGTAGGGCTTGAGGATTGGCCCGACGACATCCCGCCCGTTGAGCCAGCCCCAATAGGAAAGCGCCATCGACAGGTTGGCTGGGGCGCAGTAGTTCCAGCGCCCGTGCTGGTCTTCATAGCGCACGCCTTGCAGGCTCACCTGCGGCGGCAGGGGGGTGGGAATGGGGGTGAGCGATGGCGCGGCGGTGGCTGGGATGGTGGCCGGCGCGGCAGTAGCCGGCAGAGCGGTGAACGTGGGCGTGGGTGTGCCTGTGGCGGCGGCTCCGACCACCGTGACCAGCGGCGCGCCGGGGGGCGCGGCCTGCTGCGGTACGAACACTGCTTCGTCGGGCGGGTTCAGCCAGTACTGCGCCCGCAGCCAGTATTCCTCCACCCGCCAGTTCACCCGCTCATACACCGGCGGCAAAAAATAGATCCCAACCAGGCACAGGCACGTCAGCGGCGCGGCCAGGAGGGCGAAAATTCGTTTCTCGATGCGCGATAACATGGGTCTTATTGTACTGTATCTTTGGATGAAGACAATCAGCGGCGCGGCCGATCTCTATGGGGGGGTGGGCGATACCCCATCCGCCCCCATAGAGATCGGCTTTGGCTCTTCCACTGAAGGCGGGAAAGCCCGCGCTTCCTAAGGCGCGGCCAGCCCCAGTTCTTGTAAAGCCTGGAGCGGGGCGGCATAGTTAGGGTTCAGGCCGGCCGCTTTTTGCAGGTCGCGGGCCGCGGCCGAGGTCTGTCCCAGGGCGGCGTAGGCCCGGCCGCGCCAGTAATAGCTCTCCTCCAACACCGGCTTACCCACCCAGGTGAAGGTGGTGTTTGCCAGAGCGATCACATCCTGATA
Source organism: uncultured Anaerolinea sp. (assembly GCA_964416275.1). GTDB lineage: Bacteria > Chloroflexota > Anaerolineae > Anaerolineales > UBA4823 > RBG-16-57-11. The sequence goes on from CAYQDU010000205.1 coordinate 2,341, forward strand.
GCGCCCGGTGTTGTAGTAGGCCTCGTAGGGGCCGGCCTGGTACCACATCAGGCGATAGGGGCGCATATCTTCGGAAAGCTGCTGGTACAGGGCAAAGGCCTGGTCATAAGCCTGGGCCGCGCTGGGATAATCCTTCAGCCCCACCCGGCTGGAACCCAGGTTGAACCAGGCGAAGAACAGATCGCGCCCCTGGACAGATTGGATGTCTTCCAGGGCGCGCTGCTCGGCCAGGCGATAGCTGGCGGCCTCGTCGGCCCGCTGGCCCAGCAGGCGCAGGACTTCGGCCTGGCGTTCGGCCGGGTAGATCAGCACGTAAACGTAGTTGAAATCGCGCCACCAGCGCGGCCCAAAATCTTCATACGCTACGGGCAGGTCGGGGTTCAAGAGCGAGTCTTGCATTGTCCAGCGGGCCTGGGCGTCATCGTAACCGTTCACCACCAGGTAGTGGCCCATCCACCAATCTTTAGGCGGGTGATGCCCGGCCTCGACGATGACCGGGAAGCCGGCCGCAATCAGGCGGCGCAGCAGGTCGGGGTCGCCGCCCACCCGGCTGAGGGCCTGAAGTTGGGTGGTCTGCTGGACGAAAGCCACCATCTCGGCTGGATTGACGTTCTTATCGTCCACTTCCAGGTTGGGGCGCAGGAAGGCGCGGGTGGCGCGCTGATCGCCCTGCCAACCCCAGAAGGAGAGCGCCATCGCCAGGTTGGTGGGGCCGCAGTTGTTGAATTGCTGATATTCGTGGATCACCCCCGGCAAGTAGACCTGGGCCGGGAGGGGCGTGGGGGCCGGGGTGGGAGTTGGGGGTGCTGGGGGTGTGGGCTGAGGGGCGGCGGCGGAGGCAGGCAAGGCCGGCGCGCCTTGGGTGGGAGCGGGCAGCGTTGGCGCGGGCGCGCCGCCCACAGGCGTAGACAGCAGTCCTGCCAGGGTGGCCTGAGCCTGGGTTTGGGCCGCGCCAGGCCCGCCGCCCTGCGGCACAAAGACTAGCTCTTCAGGCGGGTTGAGCCAGCGCTGCACTGCGCCAATGGCGTTTTCGACCCGCCAGCCCAGGCGGCTGTGCACCGGCGGCAGAAAATAGACGAGCAGCCCGCACAGGCTCAATGCCAGCAGCCCAGCGGGCAGGATCAAACACCCCATTCGATGAGAACGTTTCATGCGCATAGCGAGTCCGTTTGCGTTCGCAACCAGGCTTTGAGGAAGGTGGGCGGTCACGCCGTCCACCCTCCTCAAAGCTCGATTTCCCGATCCGTGTATCTAGATTACTCCGGGTCCCATTCTTGCGGCGCCGCCTGCGCCAATGCCTGGCAGGCGGCCGAGTCGCCGATGCGCCGCAAGGCCCAGGCGGCGTGAGCGCGCACCAGCGGTTCGGCGTCGTAGAGCGCCTGGGTTAATGCTGGGACGTCAGCCGGGTCGCCCCGGTTCCCCAGGGCCACCGCCAGATTGCGCAGATAGCCGCGTCGTTTGGCGCGCTTCAGCGGGCTGCCCTTGAATTTGCGGTTGAAGGTTTCGGGGGTAAGCTGCAAATCTTCCGTCAGGTTGGGGCGTGGCACGGTTGGGCGGGGCTGGAAGGCCGGATCGAGCGGCGCATAGGGGGCGGAAAAGCGTTGGTTCCAGGGGCAAACCTGCTGGCACACGTCGCAGCCGAAGACCCACTCGCCGACCTGTGGGCGCAGATCGGGCGGAATGGGGCCTTTTAGCTCGATTGTCAGGTAAGAGATGCAGCGCCGGGCGTCGAGGGTGCGGTCGGGCAAGATGCAGGCGGTGGGGCAGGCCTCGATGCAGCGGGTGCAGGTTCCGCAGCGGTCGGCGGTAAAAGGCGAGTCAAGCGGCAGGTCGAGGGCCAGCAGCAGTTCGGCCAGCAGGTAGTACGAGCCGCCGTGGGGGGTAATCAGACAGGTGTTCTTGCCGATCCAGCCCAGCCCGGCCCGCTGGGCCAGGTCGCGTTCCAGCAGGGGGCCAGTGTCGGTGTAGCCGCGGTTCAAGACCGGCCGCCCGGCCTGGCCCTCGACAAAAGCCGCCAGAGCTGCCAGCCGTGCGGGCAGCACGGCGTGATAGTCGTCGCCCCAGGCGTAGGCCGCCACGCGTCCATGCCCCTCACCCCCAACCCCTCCCCCCATCCGGGGGGAGGGGTTGGGATGAGGGGCGGCGTAGCGCATCCCCAGGACGATGATCGAGCGGCATTCGGGCATGATCTGGCGTGGGTCGAGGCGGCGCTGGCGCGAGCGCTCGCTGGCCAGGTAATCCATCGCGCCGTGCCGCCCGGCCTCCAGCCATTTTTCAAAGGTCGGACCGTGAGGGGGTGGGTCGGGGGTGGTCACGCCGAATAGATCGAAGCCCAGGCGGCGCGCCTCGGCTTCGATGGCCTGACGCAGGGCGGCTAAGCGCAGTTCTGAAAGCATCATTCGCAGGTCAGTTTGAAGTTGACCTGGTTCGAGATCAGCGTACCCGGTTGAGTCAGGCGCAGACGCGCCCAACCAGCCCCGTCGGATGGCACGGTCAGCTCGAACACCAGGGTGTGCGTGCCGGCCGAAAGGTTGCGCGCCCCAGGCGGCGGAGTGCGCACCTCGCCGCTGCTACCGCCGGCTTCCAGGGCGTAGGCAATGGCGGCGGCCTTGTTGAGCGTAATTTGGGCGGTGAACAGAAAGCTGTGCGGGCAGGCCCCGCTGAATTCAGGGGCATCCACGCTCAGGGTCAGGCCGGCGACGGTTTCGTTGCTGGATGGGGCCTGGGTCGCGTCGGGGCCGCCGCTGGCGCTGTCGGCGCCGACGATAATCTTGGCCCAGATGGCCTCTGTGCCGGCGGCGCCAAAGCCAAACACCTGGCCCTGCGGGGTGCGCAGCTTCCAATAGCTGACGTAACTGCGCGCCGCTTCGGGGGCGATCATGTCTACCGTGATCTCGACGCGCTCGCCCGGCTTGACTTCTTGCGGCAGTGGAACCGAGGCCGGCGCGCCCAGCAGGTCGCCGTCGATGAAGACCAGTTCGTAGGCGGTAGTCCAGGTGGTGATGCCGGTGTTGGCGATGCGCCAGGTCTTTTGGAAGCTCTCACCAGGGGCAAAGACTGTTCCATCGGGGATGGTGACATCGGCTACGTACTCGGCCTTGTCGCCGCCGGGCGTGACGCCTGCCACCGCCGGAGCGGTGGCAGGCCCGCCGGGCAGGGTGGCGGTGATCACGGGAGCGGGTTCGGTGGGCGTGGGAGTGACCGCCGCGGCGGTGGCGATCATCACCTCCGGCGCGGGCGGGGAGGGGGTCAGCCCAAAGCGCTGCAAGTGCATGGCCTCGGCCGTCTGGGCGGCTGAGGTAAACAGGGCCTGCGGGGCCGGGACGGTATTTTCGGCTTCTGTGGCCGACAGGTTGCAGCCAGCCAGCAGCCCGGAGAGCAGACAGATCGGAAGCAGAAGGAACCAGTGAAATTTCATTTTCAGGTGAACCATGAACAAATGGGGTTAATCCTGATCTCTATGCGGTAGCCCGCCTTCGATAAGACTCCAATTCATCTGGAGATAACTGATCAGGTAAGACCAACCGGTAATGTTTTTCCTCAGCTATCTTAATCCCATCGGGAGAAAGCTCGAACTCAAATAAAGCGATTAAATCCCTATCGATAAATTGAGAAGCAATAGACCTACAAATTAGCATTGGAAATTTCTGCGCGCACAGAGCTATGTCTTGTTCGATTTGCACAGCGCCAATCTGATCGGCGCCACCCTTTGCCTGTATCGGAAGAACGTAATGCACTCCTCGTTTGTCTTGGCCGATATAAATTTCATCGGTTTCCACCTGTCCCACATTCTTAACCGTCGTTCTCAAGTGGTTTTGCAATGAGTAACAGGTCAATCCGGTAAATAGATCGATCAGACGGTTGTAACGCAACTTTGCCAACAGGGCTTGCTCAGCATTGAACGAATATCGCTGAATTACCCCCGGCGTAGAATCCAGAATCTTGATCTCTAGCAAATTTTCTGACGGTAGAATCCTGGGAATATTGACCAACGTGAAACGATATTTTGAGCGACCATCTGATCGGATAACCCAATATTTTCCTGGCGGCGCTTTTTCTATAATAGCAGAAGGAAGTTCCGTTCGGTATCGGAAAGAATATGGAATATCACCTAAGTTATCAGGGCGTTTGATACCTAATTCTTCGGCCAGTTTGATGAACTCATCTCGCGTAAACGCCACTTCAATATCACTATCATGGTAATGACGGAAAAAGAGAGACTCGATCAATTGGTTATATCGGTTCGGGTTTCTTTTGGCTGTGGACATTTAGCTTTCCCTTTCCAGCATAGTACAACCACTTCCTCTCGAAGCTCTTGTCGCGTGGTGTGGCAAACCGTTTTCGAAACAAGTCTATTCGCACCACTTCATATCCGACCGACTCAGCGATTTCAGCCAACAACTGACCAGTGCGGATCATCACACGCAGGTAAGAGGCCTGGTCGCCAACCACATACGCCAGTTGCGCTCCGGGACGGAGGATCGGCTGCAGTGCTAGCAGATGCTTTGCCATGCCGCCAAAATAAAGTTTTGTCACCCGAGCATATAGCCTTTCAAAACCAGAGATTTTTTTCAACACAATGCGTCTCTGTTCGATTGCATCTGCGATTTCTTGAATTTCCTTATGTCTGGCGACGAATTTATCGTCATCATCATCCTTATAGACGCCGCGCGTATTCGAGCGAACCAAATTCTTCTTCAAGGCCCGCAAATCTTCTTTGTTCTGGATAAAACCTAAAAGTACGGATTCCAACCGGGTGGTTCTCGTATAATCTTTTTCGTTCGGGTAAGGCGGCGAGGTGATTACTGCATCTACCGAGCAGGGGCCTAATATTTGCCCAATCTCGCGCGCATCGGCTAAGAAAACATTCGCAGGTGGATAGGAGATCCCCACTATTTTGCGTAAATCCTTGGCCATATTTTCGACTTCAGCGAACCAGGCAGCAACAACCGGTGTATCTTGTTTGAGCTTGCCAACCCCTACTTCTGGGCCAAAATGCAAATTGCTAATCGAATGCACTAG
>CAYQDU010000206.1:0-7357 GCA_964416275.1 uncultured Anaerolinea sp.
GGTTGCGAGCCTGGGCACGGTCGCCGGTATGTGTCAGCAGCGCCCCGCAGCAGCCCTGCTCTTCTGGGATGATCACCTCCACCCCATTCTTCGCCAGCACCCGCAGCGTGGCCCAGTTGATCTCTGGAGCCAGGGCCTGCTGGACGCAGCCAGCCAGCAAAGCCACCCGCGCCCGGCGCGGCCCTTCGGCCGGAACCAAAGCAGGCAGGGGTTTGGCCGGGGGCATCCGCTCGGGCAGCAGGGCCAGCATGGCGCTCAGTTCTTTGGGTAGGGCGCCTTGCAGCGGGCGGGCCAGGCGGCCCAGGGCCGCCGCCGCCCGAAAGCGGCCCACATAAGGCAGGGTTTCAATCGTCAGGCGGCGCTGCAGGCGGGCCATGGGGCGGCGCTGCACGCGGGTACGGGCATAGGCCCGGAAGGGCGTAATCAACTCGCCATACCGCACCCCAGAGGGGCAGGCCGTCACACATCCCAGGCAGCCCAGGCAGCGATCCAGGTAAGGCATGGCTTCCGCCAGGCTCACGTCTCCTTCCAGCGCCGATTTCATCAGGATAATCCGGCCGCGCGGCGAGTCCATCTCCTCGCCCATCACGCTGTAGGTGGGACAGGCGGCCAGGCAGTAGCCACAGTGCACGCAGGTCTCGATAGCCCGGACCATTTCCGTGATCTGCGGGCCAACCGCCTTTTGCAGGCGTTTGAGTGGGATGGTGTGCTGCATTCAGACCTCCGCCAGGTGATGGGCCGGGTCAAGCGCCTGTTTGACGCGCGCATAAAAAGCCCGTTCGCCAGGTTGACCCAGGCGCGGCATATCGGTTTCACCCAGCAAGACCAGGCCAGTCAGCCCGGCCGCCCGCAGCCGGGCGTCTAAAACCTGCGGCGAGCCTTCAACGGCCAGCCAGGCCATTTGTCCGCCGGCGGCATAGCGCCGCAAAACCGGCCCGGCGTCTTGCAAAGCAGTTTCCAGGGCCGGGATGCGCCCCAGAGTGAGGGCGGTCTTGGCCAGCAGCCAGCCGGGCGGGACCCAGGCCAGATTGCGGGTCTGTTCCCAGAAGAGAGCTTCTTCATCCTCTGGCAAAGCCTGTCCGTCGCCCACCGCGGCAGCCAGGCGCGCCAGGCGGATGGGCAGGGCGGCTGGCAGCCCGCCCAGGCGCGCCCACAAGCGGTAGCCGCCGGCAGACGGTTCCAGGTCGAGGGAGTCCAGGTCCAGGCGGGCCGAGGCGGCCCGCTGCATGGCCGCCAGGGCGGCGGGCAGGTCGGGGTAATCGGCCTGCCAGGTGGCATAAGCCAGCGGGCGGGGGAAGACCTTGAAGCTCAGCTCGACCAGGATGCCCAGCGCCCCCAGGCTGCCCACTACCAGCTTAGGCAGGTCGAACCCGGCCGCATTCTTGACCACTTTTCCCCCGCCGCGCGCCAGCTGGCCCTGGCCCGTCACCAGGCGCACCCCAATCAGAAAATCGCGCACCCCGCCATAGTGATAACGACCCGGGCCGGGAGTATTAGCCGCCACCACCCCGCCCAGGGTAGCTCCCCGCCCGGCCAGCAGCGGGTCGAAGGGCAGGTATTGGCCGTGTTCCGCCAGGGCGCGGTCGACCGCCGCCACGGGCGTCCCGGCCAGGGCGGTAAAGGTGAATTCGTCTGGCTGGTATTCCAGCAGGCCGCTCAGACCGCTCAGGTCGATGACCTCCCAGCCAAAGCGCGGCCGCGAGAGGGCCGTCTTGCTGCCCCCGCCGCGCGGCTGCACGCACACCGCCTGGCGCACAAAATGGCGCACATCCTCAATCGTCTGGGGTTGATAGGCCGTCAGTCCGGCTTCCATGAAAGCTCCATTTTTTATTCACGCGAGATGATTCCGGCTCGCTCCAGGGGATGAGGGCCGCTAAAACGCAGGCTGGGAGATGTGCCGTCGGGGAACATCTTGCCCCGGTTAGATAGTTCTAGCGGGTCCATTGCCAGGCGCAGGCGCTGCATGGCGTCGATGTCGTCTTCGTTGAACATCTCCGGCAGATAGGCCCGCTTCTCGATGCCAACGCCATGCTCGCCGGTGATCGAGCCGCCCTGCTGGATGCAGATGCGGATGATCTTGCCGGCCAGGGCCTCAGCCCGCTCGTAGTCGCCCGGTTTCCGGCCATCATACAGGATCAGCGGGTGCAGGTTGCCGTCCCCGGCATGGAACACATTGGCGACCCGCATTCCGGCCTCGGCGCTCAAGCGGCCGATCTCGGCCAGCGCCGAGGCCAGCCGGCTGCGCGGCACCACCCCATCCTGCACCAGATAATCGGGGCTGAGCCGTCCGGCGGCCGAGAAGGCGCTCTTGCGGCCTTTCCAGATGCGCTGCCGCTCGTCTTCATCCTGGGCCACCCGGATCGCGTCAGGATGGGTGGCCTCCAGAATGGGCAGCAGCAGGCTCAGTTCGGCCTCCACCTGCGGCGCGTCGCCCTCCAGCTCAACGATCAGGATGGCAGCCGCGCCCTCCGGGTAGTTGGGATGCACCGCTGCTTCGACCGCCTCAATCGACAGACGATCCATAAATTCCAACGCGCCGGGCAGCAAGCCCGAGGCGACCACGTCCGACACCGCCTGCCCGGCCGCTTCCGGGCTGGCATAGGCCGCCAACACGGTACGATAGGCTTCGGGCCGCGGCATCAGGCGCAGGGTAACTTCCAGGGCCACTCCGAACAGTCCTTCCGAACCCACGTACAACCCGGCCAGGGCCAGCCCGTCATCTTCCAGGCTCTCGCCGCCCAAGGTGACCACCTCGCCATCCGGCAGAACAGCCTTGATCGACAGGACGTGATTGCTGGTCATGCCATACTTGAGGCAGTGTGCGCCCCCGGCGTTGAAGGCCAGGTTGCCGCCGATGGTGCAGATGGTCTGGCTGGCCGGGTCGGGAGCGTAATACAGGCCGTAGGGCGCGGCGGCCTTGCTCACCTCCAGGTTCACTACCCCCGGCTCGACCACCGCGATGCGCTCAGCCAGGTCCAGGCGCAGGATGCGGTTGAGGCGGTTCATGGCAATCACCAGCCCATCAGCGATGGGCAGCGCCCCGCCTGACAGTCCGGTGCCGCTGCCACGCGCCAGGAACGGGACGCGATGCTGATAGCACAGCCGCACGGCCTGAATGACTTCGGCCTGGGTCTCCGGGATCACCACCGCTCGCGGGCGCACCCGGTAGGCTGTCACCGCATCCGATTCGTAGGGGGCCAGTTGAGCCGGGCGGGTCAGCAGCCGGGCGGACGGGAAAATGCGATTCAGCGCGGTCAGAAATTCATCCACAGGCAGCCTCCAATGGGGTATGGATTGGGGGTTCGGAGGTCGGCTGCGCCAACCCCAAAATCCCCAACGCAATGGCTCTTCCGCCAAAAGCGGGAATTCTTGGATCCTGGAAGTTTTGGCATGGCGGCAGCGCCCTATGAAACTGGGTTGGGGCGGCTGGCAAGCTTTGCCTGGCGAGTTTCGCTCGCCTGGGAAGAGGATTAATCGTGGATTTTGTCGCACTTCGTACGACAAAATCCACGACAACATCTCTTTGAAGGCCATCGAAGAGCGCCATGCCTGCTCCACGGTTTAATGGGGCAGCACCGCGTGGCTACGCCACGCAACAACCTCCCGTACAACTTTTCCCGGCAGAGATGGAAGCTATCGCTGCACAACGATTACGCTAAGTTTAGCATTTAAAGGATAGAAACTCAAGGAGGATCATGTATAATTAAAACTTGATGAGCATCCAAATGCCGCCTGAAATCCAACAGGCTAACGCTTACCTGCGCGCCGGCCAAAAAGAAGCCGCCCGGATGGTCTTGATGAGCCTGGTGCGCCGCCAGCCCGATTCGGAGCTGGCCTGGCTGATGTTGAGCCGCACAGTAGACGACCCGCGCCAGCGGGCCGACTGCCTGCGCCGGGCGCTGCGCCTGAACCCCGCCAACGAGGAGGCCCGCCGTCAGCTCGAGGCGTTGAACGAGGCGCCCCCGGCCGCTCCGCCTGCGGCGTCCAAGCCCGCCGCTCCGCCGGCCTGGACGCCGCCCGCGCTGCCCCTGTTTCCCGCCGCCGAGCGGGCCGCCGCCCGCCAGCCAGAGCCGCCCAGTCCGCCGGTAGAGGCCGCCCTGGCCGAGGCGGCTATCCCGCCGACGCAGACGGCGGAAGGCAAGCCAGAAGCCTCGCCCGCCCACCCGGTGCAGAAGCCGGCCCGGAAAGCGTATCCATCGGCCAGCAAGCCCAAGACCGGGCTGCTGGTCACCTGCGGCGTCATGATCGCCCTGCTGGTGTGCGTGGCGGGCGGGCTGGGGCTATATCAGGTGGTCGGCGGCCTGTTGAGCGGCGGCCTGGTTGCGGCCCAGCCCCAGGCCCCGGCCCCGGCCCCGGCCCAGCCCAGCGCCGCCCCTGCCCCCACCCAAACGGCCTTCATCCTGCCCCCTACCTGGATGCCTACCGTCTCGCCTACGCCTACCGCCACATCCACCGTCACCCCCACCCCGGCCCCCAGCCTGACCCCTACCTTCCCGGCCCCACCGCCCACCTCGGCCGCCCTGATGGCCCGCATCGAGCAGGAGGTGGCCGATTTGCGCGGCCTGCCGATCCAGAGTCAGCCGCCGCGTTACGTGGTTTCGGCCTCGGTGGTCGAGCTGATGCTCAAGCGCGAGCTGGAAGCCGGGGATGGCGTCGAACAGCTCAAAGACGAAGCCCGCGTTCTGGTGGCTCTAAACCTGATTAAACCCACCTACGACCTGGTGCGCTACGCCATGAACGGCCTGGTAGACGGCATTGGCGGGTTCTACCGCCCGGAGACCAAAGAGATCTACGTGTTGGGGCTGCGCTTCGGCGGGATGGAGCATATCACCTACTCGCACGAGTTCAACCACGCCCTGGTCGATCAGCAGTTCGACCTGGGGCTGCTGCAGAAGGCAGCCCAATGCGGCAGCAATACCGACCGCTGCGAGGCGGTCAAAGCCCTGATCGAAGGCGATGCCACCCTGACGATGTACCAATGGCTGGTGCAATACGGCACGCCCGAAGATTACCGCGACATCCTGAACTATCAGCCTCCTTTCCAGGGGCTGCCTGAACAATTCCCGCCGGATTACGTCGAACAGGCCATGGGCTTCCCCTATCAGCAAGGGATGGAATTCGTCAAGAAAATGTACGACGACGGCAACTGGGCCAGGGTGAACCAGATTTACGCCAACCCGCCCGTTTCTACCGAGCAGATTTTGCACCCCGAAAAATATCTGGCCGGAGAGGCTCCGCAGACGCTGCAAGACCCGTCTGTGGAGCTGGCCCTGGGCGCTCCGTGGCGGCGCGTCACGAACGATGTGCTGGGCGAATGGCAGACCTACCTGATGCTGGCCTATAGCGCCGACCATCCCGCCCGGCGCAGCGAGGAGATCGCCAAACGGGCCGCCGCCGGGTGGGGCGGCGATCAGGTGCAGGTCATGTACAACAGCCAGACCGACCAGCTTGCGCTGACGGCTCATTGGGTTTGGGACAGCCCCAACGACGCCAGGGAGTTCGCCCAGGCGTCGCAGGATTACCTGAGCCAGATGTATCGCGGGGCGCAAATCAGCCGACCATCCGGGACCTGCTGGGAGAGCAACGGCCGGGCGGCCTGCCTGTACACCAAAGGCAGCGAAACCCTGTGGCTGGTCGCCCCCGATCAAGCCGCGCTGGACCCGTTGGCGCTGCTATTCTCGAGCCTGACGACCCCGTAGTTAAGACCCCTATTTGAGGGATTGCATGCAGATGGCGTAGCCATCTGCATGCAATCCCTCCATAAAAAGCGGTATCAGCAAAAGAGCATCTTCTAAGCCGCTCACCTGCGGCGACAAAATTCCCCTGTAGATCAGCGCGCGACTTTTAATGAATTTCTGTTACAATCGCATTACGCCCAAATTGTCAGACAAACTAAAAAGAGGTATCCCATGAAGAATGAAAAGACCAATCCATTAATCATGAGCAAGGCGCAGCTCCAAACCGAGCTGTGGCGCTGCGAGTATTGCGAGGAAAAGCCGTGCCGCGAAGCCTGCCCTGTCAACTGCTCGCCGGCTGATTTCATCATGGCGGCCCGGGTTGGCAGCCCATCCGACTACCAGCGTGCGGCGGCCGAGATCATGCACGCCAACCCGCTGGGTGGGGTGTGCGGCATGGTCTGCCCCGACACGCTGTGCATGGCGGCCTGCACCCGCAAGAAATTCGACGGTCCGATCAACATTCCTCTCGTCCAGGCCACCCTGGTCGAGACGGCCAAAGAACTGGGCTGCCTGCAGGGCTTCTCTCACCCCGCGCCAAATGGAAAAAAGGTGGCCGTGGTAGGCAGCGGCCCGGCCGGGTTGGGCGCAGCCGCCGCCCTGGGACAGATGGGCTACCGCGTAGATATTTATGAAGAGAGCGACCGCCTGGGCGGGGCAATGAACCTGATTCCCGAACACCGCCTGGAACGCAAAGTCATCGAAACCGACATCCAGTTCCTGCTGTCGTTGGGCAACATCAACGCCCAGACCGGGGCGGAGATCGGCGATCCCAAGACCCTGCTCCAACAGGGCTACGATGCGGTGTGCGTGGCGGCCGGCCTGTGGAAGCCGATCCAGTTAGGTGTGGAGAACGAGAGCCTGGCGATCAAGATGGTCGACCTGCTCTCGAACCCGGCCGCCTACACCTTCGACGGCAACGTAGCCGTCATCGGCGGCGGAGCTACCGCCCTGGACTGCGCCGTGACGGCCAAACAGCGCGGCGCCAGGCGGGTCGAGATGTTCATGCTGGAAACCCTGGCCGAGATGCCCCTGACCGGCAAGGAACGCAAAGAACTGCTGGAGTACAACATCGAGGTGAACGGGCGTATCCGCCTGAGCAAGATCCAGGCGGCCGGCGAGAAAGTGACCGGCATTGAGACCATGAAGGTGACGCTGCCGGAAGGCGTACCCTTCAGCGTGGCCGCCATGCGCGACGAACCCGGCGCCCAGGGCGTGCGCTCCGATTTCAGCGCCGTCATTATCGCCATCGGCATGCGGGCTGCTCTGCCGCGCGAGCAGGTGGACGGAATCTTCTACGCCGGCGACATGCTGACTGGCCCCAAGACCGTCGTCCAGGCCACCGCGTCCGGCAAGAACACCGCCCTGGAAATCGACGCGTATCTCAAACGGCAGCCCAAACCGGCCATTGCCAACCCGATCAAGTCATACTACGCCCTGCCCGGCTACAACCCGGTGCCGGTCTCGTTGGAAACCGAGTTCTTCGGGCGCAAGATCCGCTCGCCCTATCTCATCTCGGCTTCTCCGTCCACCGATGGGCTGGAACAGATGACCCAGGCCTACCAGGCCGGGTGGGCCGGCGGCGTGATGAAGACCGCCTTCGATAACGTGCCGATCCACAT
>CAYQDU010000207.1:0-7331 GCA_964416275.1 uncultured Anaerolinea sp.
GTGGAGCAGGTGGCCGTGACCACCAGCAGGACTGCCCGGCAACTTTTCTCCCTCAAAGGCGTGCTGCCGGGCGTCGGTTAAAGCTGCCATATTGTACCTCGTATAATACGTTTAGTTCGAACTAAATGTATTATACGAGAAATGTGTGGATATTGTCAAGGGATCAAAAAATCGGGTCGGAGAAACTCCAACCCGATTTTTTGATCCCTTGATGGTCTATTGCTCGCCCACGGTGTGCAGCAGGGCCAGGTTGGCCGGGCGACCGGGGGTAAAGGAGTTCAGCGGATAGCCGCAGGTCAGCACCACCTGCTGGCCGGGTTGGACAGAGTGGGTCGTCAGAATGGTGCGGTCTACCGCGGCGGTCATCTCCTCGATGGTCGACGCGTGCGGCACGATGTAGGGGTGCACGCCCCAATACAGGTTCATGCGATGATAGACATCGGGGTTGGGGGTGAATGCCAGGATCGGCACGTTGGGACGGTGCTTGCACATCAGGCGGGCCGAGCGTCCGCTCTGGGTGAAGACCGCCAGGGCGGCCACGTTGCGGTCTTTCGCCAGTTCGTAGGCGGCCCCGGTGATATAGAACGTGTCGTCGTCGCACGCGCCGGGGTCCATCTGGCCGCGCCAGCGCCCCCAGTGTTCCAGGTTGGCTTCGGCCTGGCGTACGATCTTGTCCATCATCAGCACCGCCTGGACGGGATAGCTGCCGGCGGCCGTCTCGCCCGAGAGCATCACCGCGTCGGTGCCGTCGAAGATGGCATTTGCCACATCCGAGGCCTCGGCGCGGGTGGGGCGGGGTTTCTGGATCATCGATTCGAGCATTTGGGTGGCGGTGATGACGATCTTGGCCTGGCGGTTGGCCGCCTCGATGATCTGCTTCTGGGCAATTGGCACGATTTCGGGCGACATCTCTACCCCCAGGTCGCCGCGCGCCACCATCACCCCATCCGCCGCCTGGATGATAGCTTCCAGGTTGTTCAGCGCCTCGGGCCGTTCCAGCTTGGCGATGATGGCCGGATGGCGTTCGGGTGAGCGATGGTTGATCTCGGCCCGCAGTTGCTCGATGTCTTGCACCGAGCGCACGAACGAAACCGCGATCGCATCTACGCCCAGCGCTAATCCAAAGCCCAGGTCTTCCAGGTCTTTTTCAGTCAGGCCGGGCAAATTGATCTTGGCTCCCGGCAGGTTGACCCCCTTGTGCGGTTTGAGCGGCCCGCCCAGCACCACCTGGGTTTCGACCCGCTCGCTCTGCACCCCGGTGACAACCAGTTCCAGGTTGCCGTCATCCAGCAAGATGCGGCTGCCCGGCTGGACGCTTTCGGCGAGGTCGGGATAATCCACGCTGACCAGATGCTCATTGCCCAGCATTTCCTGGCTGGTGAGGGTCAGCTTTTGCCCGGCGACGAGCATTGCCTGCCCGTCCTGTAGTTCGCCGGTGCGGATTTTGGGGCCTTGCAGGTCTTGCAGAATGGCAATTGGGCGGCCCAGCCCTTCGGCGGCCGAGCGCAGGCTTTGGTAGACCTGGGCGTGGTTTTCGTGTGTGCCGTGTGAGAAGTTCAGGCGGGCCACGTCCATCCCGGCCTGCAAAAGTTTCTGGATAGTCGCCGCGTCCTGGCTGGCGGGGCCAAGCGTAGCGACGATGCGGGTGCGACGTTCCATAGCTGCCTCCATTTTCGATTTATTATAATCGGCTCTTCTGCCATAAACTTTTCTATTTTGGGGAATTCGCGCGGCAGTCGCCCCCACCCCTGGTAAGCGTGGGGTATGACGGGTGGGCGGCGCACCTGTACTGCACCCGCTTCAGAAAGAGGAGGCTCTCCCGCCGGAGGTGAGAGTTCTTCTATTTTTGGGGGGAAACTGTGCGGCGTGGTAGCCCCTGCAACTGTGGCGGGCCTGACTGGCGAGCTACGCTGGCCTGGAAAGAGGGGCAATTGTGGATTTTGTCGCACGAAGTGCGACAAAATCCACTGAACAGCTCTTTTAGCGTAGGCGCACAGTTCCCAACATATAACCTCTTCCCCGGCGATGCCGGGAGAGCCGAAACATAGAACGGTTAAATTAGAGGCAGCCGGCGGAGTGGCCGGCTGCCTCACCCAAATGGAGGAAGGAGGTTGCGTAGGTTAAGGTTTGTGGCCCAGGTAGGCTTGCAGGGCCGCCAGGGTTTGCTGGAACAGGTTCGCCAGATCGGGCGGAAGCTGTTGGAAGGATTGGTAGCGGCGCAGAAGAGCCGCCTCGACAGGCTTATCCTGGCCGATGACCTTGCCGTTTTCCAGAAACGCCTGGGTGTTCATACCCAGCCACCCGCCGTGTTCCAGGTCGAAGTAATCCCATTCCAACTGGCGCGTCAGCGGTTCCAGGGCTTTGGTATCGGGATCCATCGTCGATGGATAGGGAGGGATAAAGGTGTTCTCGATGTGCAGAACAATTGCCGGGCTTCCGGCCACATCTTGCACCCATAACCGGGCGGCTGCTTGCGCGCCGGGCGTGGACAGGGTGGTCAGCGATTCAATCACGCCATTCAACGGGGCCAAAGCCTCAAACTTGTCTGGTCGGCAGGGGTCGCCGCCGGCGTTGCCTTCCGTGAACTTGCCCTCGGCCACCGTTCCGATCAACCCCCAACTCCCATCGGAGAGCCAGATTTCCTGGGCCAGCAGGCGATCTGCGCGGGTGAAGTAGGCTAACTGCTCGCAGGCGCCGCTGGCGTCCAGGGTGTGGAACAGGATCGCCCGATCCATGTCCTCGTAGCCGGGGGTCATGGTGGTCAGATACCATCCGGGCTGAGCCAGCCATTCGATCTGGCGCTGGCGCAGGGCCTGTAAGATGCCCATGATCTGGCTCGCATCCGTCAATGGGGCGGCCTGGGTGTAGGTGAGCGGCGTGAGTACATCTGGGGCCTGGCGGGTCAGGTCGGGCGTGGGCGGAACGATGGGCGAACGGTGCAGCTCTTGGGCCGCGGCCTCGAATTCCTGGGCTGCTTCGGGCGGCAGCGCGCTATAAACCTGATACGCGTATCCACTTGCCCACTGGCCCATGAGTTTGCCGGCCTCCCATTCGGAGCGTTGGAACTCTTGCGCCAGGCGGCCGGTCTGCAGGTCGAACTGATAGGTTTCGATCTGCACCGGCGGGGCAGATTGCGGGGCCACAAAGACAATTTGCACCGTCCATACCGGGCGCTCGTTCACCGAGCTTTCCCAGGCGTGAACCATGCGCACCTGGTTGGGATGTTTGCCCTGAGCGCTGGGGTCTTCCCGCAGGCGGCGGGCCAGCGTTCCGGCGTCGGTATTGGCGGCGGTCAGGGCGCAATCCGGGCTGCCGGGCTGGTATTGATCTGGTTCGGCCCCGGTCTGGCGGCGGGCCAGCAGGTCGGCGTGCAGGCCGTCGCTGGTCTGGACGAACATCTGGTACAGGAAGGCTCCGCCGGGCTGGTCGCGCACGTAGATAAGCGCCTGGGTGCATTCACCGGGCAGGGTAGGCAGGCGGGTCCAGCTTTCGACGGTCGTGCTGGCCTGGGTGTCGGGCAGATCCAGGCTGGATTTGAGCGAGTACACCCAACCGGCGGTCTGCTGCCAGGCCAGGTTCTTTTGGGCCAGCTCGTCCAACCGGCGGGCGATCTCGGCCGGTTCGGTCAGCGCATCAGGGGCCGGGGTGGGGATCACCGCCTGGGTGGGCGCTTCAGCGGCTGGGTAGGCTTCGCCCTGTGGATAAGCGGCTGCGCTCGGATAGGGATTTTCCGACGGCGAGGCCGGGTAAGGGTAGGCGTTGGTCGCGCCGGGGTAAGCCGCCGGGTACGCAGCTGGATAGGCGGCGCGGGTGGCGCCGGCCGGGTAGCCCTGGCCGGGCTGCGGGCTGCTGGCCGTCTGGCGAGGAATCAGGTTCGAGAACAGGAATGCCAGGCCGCCCACCATTACAACCAGGGCGGCGATATAAGCGGCCGAGCGCAGCGCGCCGGCCAGTCGGAAGGTAGTCATGTTGGCCCTCGTTTGAACAGGTTTGAGTGCGGCGGCGCGAGGCGGCAGGCTGACGGTGGGCAAGCGGGCGGGCTGCGGTTGGGCGGTAAACTGGCGGTACAGGGCCGCGTCCAACTGGAGCATCTGCCGGGCGTACCGCTGGCATTCCGGGCAGGTCTGCAGGTGGTCTTCCAACTGTTGCAGGCTTTCCAGGTCTAGCGCTCCGTCCATGCGGGCGTTGACCCAACGTTGGGCGGTGCGGTGATCAATCGGTTTCATCTTCTTGCGCCTCTTGCCACAGGTCTGGCTCGTTTTGCAGAGCAGCTCGCAGCCGCTCGCGCGCCGTATGCAGGCGGGAAAGCACCGTGCCGGAGGGCAGGTCGAGGGCCTGGGCGATCTCGGCTACCGATAGGTTGTGATCGTAATACAACACGATCGGCAGGCGATGTTTCTCGCCCAGCGCCTCCACGGCCTGCCACAGGGCAGAGCGGGCCTCGCGCTGGATCAGGGTATCTTCCGGGTGGGTGGGGCCGGCCCCCGTAACCCGGAAGACGGATTGTAAGGTCTGCACCAGCCCCTCGCGCGCTTTGCGCTTACGCAGCCGCCGGCGGCAGGCATTGATGGCAATGCTGAACAGCCAGGTCTTTTCAGACGCTTCGCCGCGGTAGCCGTCGCGGGCGTTGAAGGCGGCAATGAAGGCCTCCTGGGTGGCTTCGTCGGCTTCGGCCGGGTCATCCAGGATGGACAGCGCCAGCCGGTAGACCTGCGGCAGATAGGCGCTGACAAACGCCGCCGCCTCAGCCTGGGCTTCGGTTGGCGCTCTGGCTTTGCTGACCGGCCCGGCCGGGCCGGGCCGGTCAGCTTTGTCGGGGTCGGAGGGGCTAAATGTCTGAGGTAAATCCATAGGATCCTATTCTAAACAATTAGAGCCAGTTGGTGGGGAAAATATTCATTTTTTCCGCCAACTGGCCGGTTGAGCGGCTCCTAACCCAACCGTGGTGGGATGGCTGGCGAGCGAAGCTTGCCTGAAAAACTGCTCGCACTGGCGTGGGCCACGCGAAATGTCCTACCATCGATTCGCGCCGCCGCGGCAGCGGTAGGGGCGTTTCACCCGCCCCTACCGGTCGGGTTGATGTTAAGGATGGAAAGATCAAATAAGAGGGGTAACCGGCAAGGGCTGTCTAAAAAGAAAAGTTTGGCTCTTCCGCCAAAGGCGGGGAGTTTTCTATATTCAGGGTTGCCGCGTGGCGTAGCCACGCGGCAACCCTGAATATAACTTCTTTCCCGGCAAAGCCGGAAGAGCCGCCGATTTTTTAAGCTGAAACTTGTGAAAAAAGTGCTATACTTACTGGCTGATAGTTGCAACTAAACAGAAAAGGAGTCGAATAGCATGGAGAGTGATCAAAAGCAAGGCCGCTTGCGCTCGCTGGCAGTCATGCTCAGCCTGATGCTGATGGTATCTTTGCTGATGAGCGCCCTGCCGCAGACCCAGGCTTCGGCGGTGACCTGCAAGTTTAAGCATACGGTAGCGACTGGCGATACGTTGATGTATGTGGCGAATCTCTACCAGGTCGATTGGTTGGATATTGCCAAAGCCAACAACATTCAGCCGCCCTATGCACTGGCAGTAGGGCAGTCGTTGTGTATCCCCGGCGGGGTCAAGCCGGACGGCATCGGCACGACTGTTAACAATAATACCAATGGAAATACCAACGGTAAGCAGGGCAAAACCACTCCCAGCCTGCAGGTCGTCTCTCAGATGAACAGCCTGTTGGTTTCGGTTGAGAATTTTGCCCCGCGCACTCCCTATTATGTGCGCCTGTTCGCTCGCAACACGGGCGTCTCTTACCGGATTGGCAACTTCACCACCAACAAAGAGGGCGATTGGGGCGGTTGGTTCAAAGTGCCGCGCTACATGCCGCGCTACGCCCAGATGTCGGTGTGCGTCAAGAACACCTGGACTGACGCCGTTTCATGCGTGAAGTACGACGACGCCCTGGCAAGCACGCCGTTCATCCGCGTTCACTGCACCAAAGAGGGCCGCTAGAGTCTTTTCCCGCTCAGCGGGTCTAAAGCAAGCCAAAACCAGGGTATTTTGTCGTCCCTGGGACGACAAAATACCCTGGTTTCATTTCCTGCCAGCCCCGCGAGGATCGCCCTCTCGCGGCCGAGGGAGCAATGCCGGCGTGTTTCATAGCATGGTACAATCAGCCTATGGACATGCAGAGGCTATTGAACAGCCGCCGGATGGGAAGCGCAGTCCTTGGACTATGCCGGGCCATCCCTCCGGGTTTAGGTCTTCGTCTTACCCAGTTTGTCGCCGCCAGAATTGCAGCCAGTCGAGAAACTCAGGCGGTTCAAGCCGTGCGTTCCAATCAATGGGTCATTCACCGGGAGGCGCTGACCCCGGCTGAACTTGACCGGACGGCTCTGGAGTGCTGGCAATCGATTGCCCGCAGCTTTTACGAATTATTTCACACCTGTTCATCTCCTGCGCAGCTACAATCCCTGGTCGTCTTTTCGCCTGAGATGGAGGCGCTGATAGCCCGTAGCCAGGAGGCCCACCAGGGGATGATTCTCGCCGGGGTGCATCTGTCGGGTTTCGATATTGTGGCCCAGGCGACTGCCCAGCGCGGCCTGCGGGCGGGGGTGCTGTCGCTGCCCCAGGCCAGCCCGGCGGTGGAGTGGCAGCACAGCTTCCGGCGGCAGGCGGGGATGGAGATTCTGCCGCCCAGCCTGGCGAACCTGCGTCGCGCCATTCAACGCCTGGAGGCCGGCGAGTTTATGCTGACCGGCATCGACCGCCCCATGCCCGACCTGAAACATTGCCTGAAATTTTTTGGCCGCCCGGCCCACCTGCCTACCCATCACATCACCCTGGCGCTCAGGGCGCGGGTTCCCATCATTGTAATGGCCCCGGTGCGCGGCCCGGATGATCGTTACCGCTTGTATCTTTCGGAAGAATTGTTCCTGCGCCCCTATTCTGACCGGGATCAGGAAATCGAATGCAATGCCGAGCGAGTACTGGAGACGGCGGCTGCTTTGATCAGCCAGGCGCCCCGGCAGTGGGCCGTCACCCGTCCCGTTTGGCCCGAAGTTTCACCCTCTTGAGGAGCTTTATGGCCGACATTAAATCCCATACTCGCATTATCAATACCTTCACCGGGCCAGCCGAGCGACGCTTTCTCCAGTGGATGGCCGCCCGCCTGCCCCTGTGGGTCACGCCCGACGTGCTGACCGGGGTGGGCGTGCTGGGCGCGCTGATTGTAGCCCTGAGCTATTACCTGACCAATTTCAGCATTGCCTTCTTGTGGTTAGCCAGCCTGGGTCTGCTCATCAACTGGTACGGGGATAGCCTGGACGGAACCACGGCCCGTTTCCGAC
>CAYQDU010000208.1:0-3714 GCA_964416275.1 uncultured Anaerolinea sp.
GATCGACGTCCCGGCCATTCAGTCGCCGGTGGTGACGGTCGACGCCGCCAATGTCAAAGCCGCCCTGATCGACTCGGGCTACTACCAGGCCTCGGACTTCACCGGCCTGCCGTAAACCGTAATCGGTAAACCGCCGGGGTCGGGATGAAATTCATCCCGACCCCGGTCTTACAGTTCTTCCGGCCGAGCCGGAAAGCTCTGTGGCTGGCTTGCGGGCGGCGCGGCCGCCCGCAAGCCAGCCCACAGAGCGCCTCTCCTGTAATTGGGTGCGTGTCTTATTTGGATGGAGCTGCCATGAAACCACCGATCTTAGAGATGAAGAATATCACCAAAGAATTTCCTGGGGTGAAGGCGCTGAACAACGTCAGCTTCCAGGTTTCGGAGGGCGAGATTCACTGCCTGGTGGGCGAGAACGGGGCGGGTAAATCCACGCTGATGAAGGTGTTGAGCGGCGTTTATCCCTATGGGAGCTACACCGGCGAAATCCTCTTCGGTGGCGCGCCGCAGAAGTTCCACCATATCAGCGATAGCGAAAAGGCGGGCATCGCCATCATCTATCAAGAGCTGGCCCTGGTTCCTGAAATGACGGTCTACGAGAATATCTTTCTCGGCCACGAAATCAGCCAGAACGGGCTGGTCGTCGATTGGAATGAGACGATCAAACAAGCCGGCGAGATGCTGAAGAAAGTGCGCTTGAATGTCAACCCGGCCGCCAAAGTGCGCGACCTGGGGGTGGGCAAACAGCAGTTGGTCGAAATTGCCAAAGCCCTCAGCCGCGATGTGAAGCTGCTGATCCTGGACGAGCCGACCTCGGCCCTCAACGAAGACGACAGCAAGAACCTGCTCGACCTGCTGCGCGATCTGAAGCGCCAGGGCGTGACGTGCGTCTTGATCTCCCACAAATTGAAAGAAGTGCTGGATATTGCCGATAAGATTACCGTGCTGCGCGATGGGCAGACCATCGTCACCCTCGACGCCCACGAAGGGGCCATCCCCGAAAGCGTGCTGATTAAGCACATGGTGGGCCGCTCGATCGACAACGTCTACCCGGCCCGCGAGCACAAACAATTTGGCGACGTGGTTCTGGAAGTGAAAGACTGGTGCGCCTACGACCCCAACCTGGGCCGCAGCATCCTGAAAGATGTGAACATCAATGTGCGCCAGGGCGAGATCGTGGGCCTGGCCGGGCTGATGGGCTCCGGGCGCACCGAGCTGGCCCTGAGCATCTTCGGCAACCCCGATCATTACCGGGTGAGCGGCGATCTGCTGCTCCAGGGCGTCCGAAAATCGTTTACCCACCCGCAAGACGCCATCGAAGCCGGCGTAGCCTACGTGACCGAAGACCGCAAGGGCGACGGGCTGATCCTGATCCAGGATGTAAAACAGAACATCACCCTGGCGAACCTGGCCGAGATTGCCAGCCGCGGCGTAGTCGACAACAACGCCGAGGTCAAGGTGGGCAACGAATACAAAACTTCGCTCAACATCAAAACCCCCACCGTCGAGCAGAAAGTGGGCAACCTGAGCGGCGGCAACCAGCAGAAAGTCTCGTTGGGCAAATGGCTGTTTGTCAAGCCCAGCGTGCTGATCCTGGACGAGCCGACCCGCGGCATCGACGTGGGCGCAAAATATGAAATCTATACCATTATGAACCGCCTGGTGCAGCAGGGCATGAGCATCATCATGATCTCGTCTGAGCTGCCCGAAGTGCTGGGGATGAGCGACCGGGTCTACATCGTCTCATCCGGGCGAGTCACCGGCGAGCTGCCGATTGAAGAAGCCACCCAAGAGCGGATCATGCATCTGGCGACCAATTGAGGAGGTCGACTATGGCGACTGTTAACAATACCGAAATTCCTGGCTCCTCCGGCCAGGTCAGCATTCCGGGCGGGGCCAAAGCGGGCTTTGCCGAAAGCGCCAAGAAGGTGCTGAGCGAGAACATCCGTGAATATGGCATGTACATCGCCCTGTTCATCATCATCGCAATCTTCACCTTCACCACCAAGGGCGTGTTCATCTCCTCGCGCAACATCAGCAACCTGCTCAACCAGACCGGCTACATCGCCGTGCTGGCCGTGGGCATGACCCTGGTGATCGTGATCCGCCACATCGACCTGTCGGTGGGCTTCCTGGCCGGTTTCCTGGGGGCCGTGGCGGCGATTGCGATGGTGTTCTGGCACCTGCCGGTGTGGATCGTGATTCCCCTGGTGTTGGGCCTGGGCGTGATCGCCGGGCTGATTACGGCCTACCCGGTGGCGCAGTTGGGCATCCCGTCCTTCGTGGCTTCCCTGGCCGGCTGGCTGATCTACCGCGGCGCCATCCTGCTGGTTACGATGGGCACCGGCACGATCATCATCCCCAACGCGGCCTTCAACGCCATCGGCAACGGCTTCATCCCCGACCTGCCCGATTTTGGCTTCCTGGATAACTATCACAAGATTACCCTGCTGCTGGGGGTTGTCGCCATCATCGGCTACATCCTCAGCGAGATCAACACCCGCAAGAAGAAGCTGGCCTACAACTTCGAGGTGCTGCCGCGGGATATGTTCATCATCAAGATGACGTTCATTTCGATCCTGATCGGCTATATTACCTGGGTGCTGGCTGGCTACCGCGGCCTATCGTGGACGCTGGTGGTGGTGCTGCTGGTGGTGGGCGTGTACTACTACGTGACCACCAAGACCATCCTGGGCCGCCACATCTACGCCGTGGGCGGCAACCCCGAGGCGGCCGAGCTGAGCGGCATCAACGTGAAGAAAATCATCTTCACCGTGTTCGGCTCGATGGGCATGCTCTCGGCCCTGTCGGGCATCCTGTTCGCCTCCCGGCTGCAATCGGCCACCACAACCGCCGGCTCGCTGTTCGAGCTAGACGCCATCGCCGCGGCCTACGTGGGCGGCGTTTCGGCCGCCGGCGGGGTGGGCAAGGTGGTCGGCTCGCTGGTGGGCGCGCTGGTGATGATGTCGCTGACCAGCGGCATGAACCTGATGAGCATCGACATCTCCTGGCAGTACGTGGTGCGCGGCCTGGTGCTGGCCCTGGCGGTGATCTTCGACGTCGCCACCCGCAGCCGCAGCAAGTAGGTTGAATTTTAAAGGCCCTTCTGTTTCCACGGTTTAATGGGGGGGTGCGGGCGACTATGTCGCCCGCACCCCCCATATAGAAATTTTCCCGGCGAAGCCGGAAGGGCCTTTGCTGGCCCGGCCTGGCATCTAAGCCGGGCGGGTCACGCCCGCCTGCCGGCACATCGCCAGCAGCGGGCAGGTCGAACAGCGCGGCCGCGCCCGGGTGCAAATGTGCTTGCCGAACGGCGCCAGCAGCCGGTTGATCTCGATCCAATAGGCTGGGGGCAGTTTGGCCTCCAGCGCCCGGCTGGTCTGCTCGGGGCTGCGGGTCTGCACATAGCCCCAGCGGTTGGCGATGCGGTCTACATGCACATCCGCGCTGACCCGCGGATAGCCGCAGGCCACGCCGGCCGCCAGGTTGGCGCACTTCAGCCCCACCCCCGCGAATGTCTGCATGATTTCAGGATCGCAGGGCAGCTCGCCGCCGAACTCGTCGCGCACCCGGCGGGCCAGGATTTGGAGCGCCTTGCGCTGGTGGAAGGCGCTGGCCCATAGGACAAGATCAGCTAGATGGCTCGCCCATTGGCTGATTGGGGCGGCAAAAAGCCCCTCTCCCCAGCGGGGAGAGGGGTTTCCAGCAGGCGCTCAG
>CAYQDU010000208.1:3814-7329 GCA_964416275.1 uncultured Anaerolinea sp.
CTGGTTTTATCGATCCGGCGGCAAAAAGCCCCTCTCCCCAGCGGGGAGAGGGGTTTCCAGCAGGCGCTCAGTGTCCTGCTGGTTTTATCGATCCGGCGGCAAAAAGCCCCTCTCCCCAGCGGGGAGAGGGGTTGGGGTGAGGGGCGAATTGTGAGAAATTTTCCAGTAAGGGGTAAAATATCTCTCGCCAGGCGCAGCGGTCGGGCTTTTTTGCCCTCGCGGGCCCCGGCGCAAAATCTTCCCGGAGCTATCCATGCCGCTGACTATTCCCCAGGGCTGGCAGGCGGTTTTAACCGAAGAGACCCAAAAGCCCTATTTCCAGGCGCTGGAGGCCTTTCTGGCCCGCGAGCGCCAGCAGTACACCGTCTACCCCAAAGAGGCCGAAGTCTTTTCGGCCCTCGACTATACCGCCTACCCGGCGGTGCGGGTCTTGCTCTTGGGGCAAGACCCCTACCACGGCCCGCGCCAGGCCCACGGGTGCAGCTTCTCTGTCCGGCCGGGCGTGCCGCCCCCGCCCTCGCTGCAAAATATCTTCAAGGAATTGAAGGCAGACGTGGGGGCCGTCCCGCCCGATCATGGCTGCCTGGTGCCGTGGGCCAGGCAGGGGGTGCTGCTGCTCAACGCGGTGCTGACGGTGCGGGCCGGGCAGGCCAATTCGCACGCCGGGCATGGCTGGGAGACGTTCACCGACGCGGTTATCCGGGCGGTGAACCGCCTGCCCAACCGGGTGGTGTTCCTGCTGTGGGGGGCCTACGCCCGCCGCAAGGCCGAGCTGGTAGACCGCGCCCGGCACACGGTGTTGGAGGCCGCCCATCCTTCGCCCTATTCGGCCGCCGGGGGCTTCTTCGGCAGCCGCCCGTTCTCGCAGGCCAACGCCGCCCTGCGCGCCGCCGGCCAGGCTGAAATCAACTGGCAGCTTCCCAACCTGCCCGAGCCCTGATCCCCGCGAGGGGGCTGGGGCGGGCGAAGCTCGCACTCGACCCCCTCGCCTTCAACCAAAGGGACAGTTTTATGAATCTGTGGAGCAAACTTCGCCGCTATCCGCGCCTGGGCCTGATCCTGCTGGCCTACGTAGCCTTTATCGCCCTGGGCCTGCCCGACGGCCTGCAGGGGGTGGGCTGGCCGTCGATCCGGGCCGATTTCGGCCTGCCGCTCGACGCCATCGGCCTGTGGCTGGTGGCCTCGGTGGCCGGGTACACCACCTCCAGCTTTCTCAGCGGCCCGCTGATTGCCCGCCTGGGCGTGGGCCGCGTCCTGGCCGGGAGCTGCGCCCTCACCGGCGTGGCCCTGATCGGCTACACCTTCGTCCCCGCCTGGGGGCTGCTGGTGGCCCTGGGGGCGCTGGCCGGGTTGGGCGCCGGCGCCATCGACGCCGGGCTGAACACCTACGTGGCCGCCCATTTCAGCGTGGGCCGGATGCAGTGGCTGCACGCCAGTTGGGGCATCGGCGTGACCCTCGGCCCGATCATCATGACCGCAGGCCTGCGCCTGCTCGACACCTGGCGCTTTGGCTACCGGGCGGTGGGCGGGTTCCAGATTGCCCTGGCGGTGGGCTTCAGCCTCACCCTGGCGGCCTGGACGCGCCCTCAGCCCGCCGCCCAGGCCGGCCCGCCGCCCAAGCGCCTGACGGATTACCAGACCCCGATGGGCGAAACCCTGCGCCGGCCGCGGGTGTGGCTGAGCGCCCTGCTGTTCCTGCTGTACGTGGGGGCCGAATCGGCCCTCGGCACCTGGACGTATACCCTGCTGACCGAGTCGCGCCAGGTCGACGTGACCCTGGCCGGGTTCCTGGCCGGCAGCTATTGGGCCACCTTCACGGTCGGGCGGATGCTGGCCGGGCTGTTCGCCCGCCGCACCGGCTTCAACTCGCTGGTGATCGGCGGGCTGGGCGGGGCCATCCTGGGGTCGCTGCTGCTGGCCTGGAACCCGGCGCCGGCGGCCAACCTGCTGGCCGTGGCCCTGATCGGCTTCTCCATCGCCCCCATCTTCCCGGCCATGATGTCTGGCACCAGCCGCCGGGTGGGCGATCACTACGCCGCCAACACCATCGGCATGCAGATGGCCGCCACCGGCCTGGGGGCGGCCATCATCCCCAGCACGATGGGCGTGCTGGCCCGCCAGATTTCGCTGGAGATCATCCCGGTCTACCTGCTGGCGGTCTACGCCGCTCTGCTGGGCGTGTACCTGCTGCTCGAACGCACCCGCCCGGCCGGCGGGGCGGGCGGGTTGGCGCTGGATGAATGAGATGACCGGCGCGATCCCGGGCAAATACCCTTCGCAAACCGCGAACCAGGCCAAACGGGCGCGAACCAGGGCCTACGGCCGCGTTGGGCCAGTGTTGGAACGATCAAAAAAACGCGGTTTTGACGAAAAATATCGTTTCAACACGGATCGTTCGCAAGGCCGGTACAAGCGGGCGCTGGAACGTGATATAATGGGAACCAGAGCGTTCAGGCGAGCAAAAAAAGACAGGGTTCGAATCCCTCCAATGCCCGTAAGGGTATTAAGACTCATCTGCGGGTTGGTTTTCCACGGGTTTGACTTCCATGTTCGAATCCCTCCAATGCCCGTAAGGGTATTAAGACCGTTTGCGGGCGAGCACAGTAGGGCCGCCAGCACCGTTCGAATCCCTCCAATGCCCGTAAGGGTATTAAGACTTGAGCCAGGTTGGTCGGAGTAGCCATGATCTTGTTCGAATCCCTCCAATGCCCGTAAGGGTATTAAGACTTATCGGCGACATGCGTCCAATATAGACGGCCATACCGTTCGAATCCCTCCAATGCCCGTAAGGGTATTAAGACCTTTTAGCAGCATAATCCACTTTCGTGGTTTGTTGACGTTCGAATCCCTCCAATGCCCGTAAGGGTATTAAGACTCAAGCTGGTCACCGTGTGTGTATCGTCCCGTTGCAGAAAGTTCGAATCCCTCCAATGCCCGTAAGGGTATTAAGACTTGATTAATTCAAACGGTTGTTAGGGCTTCACCAGGATGAGTTCGAATCCCTCCAATGCCCGTAAGGGTATTAAGACGTCAATACCGTGCGAACTTTGCGCAGGCTTCTGCCCAGGTTCGAATCCCTCCAATGCCCGTAAGGGTATTAAGACTCTCGATTTACGGAATCCCTGGCGGCTTGATGGATAA
This sequence comes from uncultured Anaerolinea sp., assembly GCA_964416275.1. Lineage (GTDB taxonomy): Bacteria > Chloroflexota > Anaerolineae > Anaerolineales > UBA4823 > RBG-16-57-11. Next base: position 6,956 of record CAYQDU010000208.1, read on the forward strand.
GTTCGAATCCCTCCAATGCCCGTAAGGGTATTAAGACCTGAGCTTCATACTTTTTCTGATCCCAATTCGGATCAGTTCGAATCCCTCCAATGCCCGTAAGGGTATTAAGACCCAGCACGGGGGCCGGGGCCTGTGCGCGATGCGTCGGGCAGGTTCGAATCCCTCCAATGCCCGTAAGGGTATTAAGACATAGAAGTTTGCAGGGTAAGAACCTTTTACACCGATCTGATGTTCGAATCCCTCTAATGCCCGTAAGGGTATTAAGACAATCAGAATGGTGTTACGAACTCTCGGACGCATGGAAAACGTTCGAATCCCTCTAATGCCCGTAAGGGTATTAAGACTCGTTCATCTCGACCTGGACGGTTTCAGTC
>CAYQDU010000209.1:0-7308 GCA_964416275.1 uncultured Anaerolinea sp.
GCAGCGCCCCAAGATCGGGCAGCCCCCGATCCCTGGGCGCCGCGCCGCCCGCCCACCGGTTGACCCAGCCAGGAAGTGGAGCCGGATATGCAGCGTTTTGGACATATCATCGTTACCCTGATCCCCGGCGGGCACCTGGCACATGTGCCCAACTATCTCGACTGCCTGATGGGCGCCTGCCGCCGGGCCAACCGCCTGGACGGTGGGCGAGTGGACCGGGTGCTCACGCGCTATGGAGGGGCCTTCCGCGCTGATAGCGTGTTCCACGCCCGCCAGTCGCTGGGGCGGGTAGGCGAGCACGGGGTGGGGTTCGACGACCTGGAAGAGAACCTGGGCCTATCGCGCACCTACCAGATCGAGCTGGCCGACATCGAGCGCACCCTGGACGCCATCCAGGCCCTGCGCGAGCTGGAGGCCGTGGAGGCGGTAGCGGTGGAGACGCTGGCCAGCGCGCCGCTGGAGTACGCCGCGCCGTGGGCGGTCCCCATGGCGGCCGGGCGCGGTGGGCCGGGCCTGGCGCGCGAGCCGCACGAGCGCATCCACGCCGCCCAGGCGCTGGAGATGGAGCCAGGCGACGAAGGCGTGACCGTGGCCGTGGTGGATACGGGCGTATCGCTTGGCCACCCCGAGGTGCAGACCTGCTGCAAGGCCGGCTACAGCACCGTCGACCTGGGCATGGGCCGGGTAGCGGCCGACATCATGCTGGTCGGCGACAGCCGCGGCCCCGATTTCAACTGCATCGACCGGGTGGGCCATGGCTCGCACGTGGCCGGGGTGATCGGGGCCCGCGGCTACCACCTGCCCCGCGGCGTGGCCGGGCAAGCGCTGATCCTGCCGCTGCGCGTGCTGGCCGCGGCTGTGAGCCAGGGCCGGCGCAAGCTGATGGGTCTGGGGGCGCTGCCCAACATCGACGCCGGGCTCAAAGTGGCCGTGGACCTGGGGGCGGCGGTGATCAACATGAGCTTTGGTACGGCCGAAGCCGACCTGGACCCCGGGGCGCCGCGCCCACATGCCAGCATTATCCGCTATGCGCATAACTACGGCTGCGTGCTGATCTCCGCCGCCGGCAACTCGGGCAAGCTGGAGCGCTACTACCCTGCCGCGCTGCCCGAAGTGATCGCGGTCGGCTCAGTGGACCGGGCCGGTCACCGCTCGCACTTCAGCACCTATGGCCCGCACCTGGCGATCTGCGCCCCGGGCGAGGATATTGTCAGCATCGGTATCCGCGGCTACCGGGTCAGCAGCGGCACCTCGCACGCGGCCCCGTTCGTCAGTGGGGTAGCAGCGCTGCTGGTCAGCCGGGCGCGCCGGGCCGGCCGCCGGCTCAATGGCGATGAAGTGCGCCGGCTGCTGGTGGAGAGCGCCGCTCCGCTCGGCCCGGGCGGCTACAGTTCCGAAACCGGTTATGGTCTGCTGGATGCCGCCGCGGCGCTGCGCGCCCTCGACCGGGCGCTGGACAGCACCCACATGCGCGCTCCACCGGGACAGCCAAAGGAGGCAGATGGACCCTGAACCTACCCTTACCCAAATGGCCCCGCCGGCCGCGTACAGGCCGGGGTTACTGAACAACCACGCAGGAATACTGAGATTGTTAGGAGGAAGACATGGCTATCACCTATGATTATGATGGCTCACGGATCCCAGTCGACTTCGACGAGGCCGCTTTCGACGAGGCGGTAAAGAATGAGCTGGTGAACCTGGGCGCACCCGCTGACGCCAACGATTTAGCCCAGGTTGCGGTCAGGGGCCTGCTGCTGCTGGATGACCAGACTGACCCCAACGACTACGGCTTTGGCCAGGCGGTGCAGAAGGCGTACTTCGAGTTCCTGGGCAAGGTCAGGCAGTATAACTACAAGGAAGGTGACGCGCTGACCCCCATCCGGCAGGTGTACCAGGCGATTGCAGACAGCCTGGGGGCCGGGGGAGCGGCCAGGACCATCTTCTACCAGGAAATCGCAGCGGTGGCGCGCTATGTCATCGCCCACAACGACGACGTGCCCTACGGCCACCCCAACTACAACACCCAGATCCGCCTGGGCGACGACACTTACGTTTCGGCCCAGGCGCCCCTTGGGACGATCGAGATCCCCCCGCTGAGCGGCGCCACCGGCGCCTCCCAGGAGATCCAAAAGAACAATGTCCTGGCAGTGGGGAAGTGGTTCATGTTCTACCAGTTGGAGCAGACCAAGATCTTCGCCGTGGTCGACCGGCTGGTGGAGCTGTTTACCAATGGCCTGCTGGCCCTGGGGAACGACAAAGGTGGTGACTTGCTCAACGAACAGTATAACTTCTCGATCGTTCGGCCCGAGTTCATGAACCAGGCCCATCGCTATATGCATTACAGCCGGCTGTTCGGCGTGCGCGGCGGTGAAATCTCCAGCGAAGTGCAGCCCAACACCGAGTTCGACCGGCTGTGGATGCGGGCCCTGTCCAGCCTGGCGGAATACGACCGCCAGCAGCGCATCGACGACCTGTTCCGCGGTGTGGCCCGCGAGCGTGCCCTCAACCAGACCGGCGAAAACGTGCGCAGCGCCATCCGCGACCTGGCCAACAACATCTCACTGTATGGCTGGGGCTATACCTTCTATGCCGCCCGCAACCTGGGCGAGCAACTGACGCGGGCATTCAACCTCCTCAACTCACCCTTCATCCAGAAGACCTGCGGCGCCACCACGGCCTGGCAGGTGATCGAGTACTACGCCCGCGACTTTGGCCCCGTGCCCAACATCGTCAAGTACCGCACCATTGCCGAGCAGGGCAATATCATCTTCACATTCATTGCCAACAAGGCCCCCATCTGGAGCGGCGCATCGGCCTTGCCGTTGTTCCCTGAAACCACCGTCCTCACCGGAGCCCGCGCTAAGAAAGTCAGCAAAAACTCGGATTTCAGCGAGCCAGAAATGCGGGAGCTGATGCGCGCCACCCAGCTCATCCTGGCGGTCAGCGGCATCAAGGACCAGGACGTGACCAGCAATTCCGAACCCGCCGAGAGCATCTCGGCCCCCAGCATGCCGGTGATGGGCGATACCAGCCGCAACAGCGGCATCGACCAGATCCGCCAGATCGTCTCCCAGGGGCGTGCCCCCACGATGGAGGAGCTGCAGAAACTGATCCCATCCAACGATGGGATGAAGATCGGCGTATGAGCGCGCCGGCCACAGGAGGTGACCTATGACACAGCGACCCGCCGCAATCCAGGCGAAGGAGCTGCTCAGCCGGGCCTCGCTCCGGCTTAACACGGCCGACCCGGTCCGGGAGCAGAGCGTCAGCCAGGTGCTGGACGAATCGCTTGCGCTGCCGGCCGGTGCGCAGGTATACCGCACCCAACCGGACGTCTTCGCTCCGAACTTTGCCGAAACATCCGCCGATAACCTGGCCTTTGTCTTCAATCCCGTCAGCCCCCAGGCGCCGGCCTCGGACCGGCTGGAGCGCTCCACCCATGTAATGCGCCGGCTGGTCCATGATTATTTTGGACCGGATGCGCTCTACTGGCTGGACGGGCGCACCGAGCCGGTCCGGGGCGGCAACCGGCGGGTGCTCACCTGGGGCGCCCGCCTGGGCGCCGGTTTCGACCGGGATGGGCTGATGGAATCGCTGGTCACCTATGAGTGGGGGCCGAGCCTGATGGACGCCCTGCCGGCCCCCCTGTACAACATCGCCAAAGCGGTGATGGAAGCGCTGCCCGGCCTGCGCCCGGCCTTCAGCACGATTCGCTGTGGGCGCAGCGCCGGCAGCCAGCAGGTGACCTTCGAGATGGACTACCCGCTGGCGCTCCAGTCGCTCAAACCGATGATGGACCTGGTGGGACTGGGTGGGCAGCACGCCAGCCTGATGAGCACCTGCGCCTTCCTGTTGGGGGCGCGCTTCACCCTGCCACCCGGCACCGCCACGCTCACCCTGCGCCCCGCCCGCGACGGGGTGGAGCTGCGCCTGGATATCAACCTGGACGCCCTGGCCGATACCCCACCGCAGTTGGTCTCACTGCTGCACCTGCAGCTGGCCGAGCGCCCCAAGAGCTTGCGCGCCCTCGACCGCTGGCTGACCGCCATGACCCCCGAGCACTATGACAGCCCGGGCAGCGTGTCGGTGCTGTCCATCCGGGTGATGCCAGATATGCCCGCCCGCGTGGCGCTGTACATCCGTCCGGCGGCCATCACCGGGCTGCCGGTGGAGGAAACGGGGCCATTTGTGGAGCAAACGGCCCCACCCGCGCTCGTACCGCTGCCGCCCGCCTCCGGTACCGGCTTCAGACGCTAAGGAAGGTGTGCCATGCAATCGCTGACAGAATCGCTGGCCTTCCCGGTTGCGCGGGAGAAAGTGCGCCACCTGCTTTCGCAGTCGCAGGCCTTCCGCAGCCTGCCCAAGGAGAAACAGCGCGAGCTGGCCCACGACATGGTGCTGGTCGCCACCTACATTACCGGCGGTGAAACCGGCGATTCGATTCCGCTTGCCAGGCGCCCGCTCAGCCGGGCCAGCGCCGACGACCCGGCCGGGGAGACGGCCGGCGGCCGGATGGACGCAGCAGGTGGGGCTGTGGCGGCCGAGGCGGGCACTGCCAGCTATCAAGAGCTGGTCCAGACCGTGGATTTCCCAAAGTTTGTGGCAGGGCTGATCGATGGGGTGTTCAACGCCATCGTCACCTCGTCGATCAAACAGATGGAAGCCTACGCCGACCTGGTGAAGAACGTGGTCAAGTCGGTCGAAGAGTATATGAAAGATAACGTCACCGAAAACAACGCCCGTGACTACCTGGCCGGCCGTTATCCCGACTACCTGGAAGTGGACACCGAAGGCGAGCAGCCCCAGTTGAAGCCCAAAGAAGGCCACGACGAAGACAACCTGCCCGACTTCTTCAAAGACCTGGGCCTATCCAGCCCGGTGACCGGGCTGGACGAGGATACCGTGGAGCAGCAGCTGGTGCCGGCGGCGCGCAAGCGCATGGCGATGGACCGCCAGCAGCTGCTGGCCACGATGGTGCTGATGGGTATCAACCGCCTGATTGTCACCGACGGCTCGATCAGCGCCAGCGTGCTGTTCCAACTGGACACCAAGGATGACGTCAGCCGGCACTATAACCGTGCCTCCGATTACGAGCGTAACCGCACCTACACCCGCACCGGCGAGGGACAGGAAGGCGCCTACGCCATGCGTTCCTCGGGCGACAGCTGGCGCGGCAACTGGTACAGCGGCAACTACACCTACTCGCGGGCCGACACAGCCAACTTCAAAGTCTCCACCACCCAATCGGAAGATTCGAACGCCAAGGTGGAGACCCACGCCAAACTGACCGGGAAGGTAGACCTGCGCTTCCGCAGCGATGTCTTCCCGTTGGAGCGCATGGCCGATATGCTGCAGATGAACGAGATCCGCCAGAAAGCATCGACCGGCACCCCGGCCGGGCAGCCGGGCGGCCCAGAGGCCGCGGCGGGTGCGCCGGCTCCGTCTGGCGCCACGGCGCCTGCCCGTTAGCGTTTACGCCAGGAGATGGCTATGAGCGACGCAATCAAGGATTCGCAGATTTTTCCGATCGTCCGCACTCGGGTGCGCGATATGCTCTTGAGCACGCCATCCTTCCGCTCCCTGGCCCGGCCCGACCAGGAGCGCCTGGCCCATGATATGGTCAAGGTGGCCGCCTATATCGCCGGCGGGCCGCAAGGGATGACGGTGCCGACCTCTGCGATCCTGGCGGATGAAGAGCCGCAAGACCCGGCCGGGGAAACGGCCAGTGGGCGGCTGGGTGCAAGCGGTGCGGTGGCGGCAGAAGCCGGCGCCACGCAGTTCGTCAACATGGTCAACAAGGTCGATTTCCCCAAGTTTGTGGCCGGGCTGATCGATGGGGTCTTTAACGCCATCGTCACCTCGTCGATCAAGCAGATGCAGGCGTATATGGAGCTGGTCAGCAGCGTGGCCAAGTCGGTGGACCAGTACATGAAAGACAACATCACCGAAAACAACGCCCGCGACTACCTGGCCAACCGCTACCCCGAGCACCTGGAAGTAAGCACCGACGGCGATAAACCTGTGCTCAAGCCGCGCGAGGGCCACGACGAAGATAACCTGCCCAGCTTCCACACCGACCTGGGTTTGAAAGAACCGCTCACCGGGTTGGACGAGGATACCGTGGAGCAGCAGCTGGTGCCGGCGGCGCGACGCCGCATGGCAATGGACCGCCAGCAGCTGCTGGCCACGCTGGTCTTGATGGGCATCAATCGCCTGATCGTCACCGACGGCTCGATCAGCGCCAGCGTGCTGTTCGAGGTCAAGACGCGTGACCGGGTGGGCCGCAAATTCCAGCAGGCCTCTACCTTCGATTACGCCCAACAGACCAGCCGCTCCAGCGGGGGTGGTTTCTGGGGCTGGCTGAGCGGCAGTGACGAAACCCAGGAGGATACCCAGGTCAATTACAACGTGACCACCACCCAGTCGGAGGACTCGGAATCCAAAGTGGACCTGCACGCCAAGCTGGCCGGCAAGGTGGATGTGAAGTTCCGCAGCGATGTGGTGCCGCTGGAGAAGATGGCCGATGCGCTGCAGGTCAACCAGATCCGCGCTAAGACACCCGCCGGGCGCCAGGCAGCCCCGGCCGCCCCTTCCCCGGCAGGCCAGGGAGGCGGGTAGCCCATGCCCTTGATGTTGGCCGACCACCTGGGCCAGGATGCCTTCAAGCTAGCAGACGCGGCGCTATACCAGGCCCCACCCGCCCTGGCTGCCATGGCCGCCGAAGACCCGCTGGGGATCAACCTCCCACCACTGGGCCCGAATGGGGCGGAGTTTGCGATTGGGGCCAGCGCGCTGCGCACGCTGGCCGCCCTGTACCTGCAGGCCGAGCTGGAGCAGGCCGGGCTGATCCCGGTGGCAGAGCTGCTCTCGGACGAGCGCCACAACCTGCGCGCAGGAGCCAGCGCCACGCCCGCCGCCGGGCGGCTGGAGGATTTCTACCGGCGCCGCCGCAGCTGGTACGACCGGGGGGCGCGCAACCGCTTGTTTGCCCGCCTGTTTGGCAGCGGGCCGGAAGCCACGGCCGAAGCGGGCAATGCGGTGAACCACGACTTTATGCGCCGCCTGGCCGGGCTGTGCCTGGCGATCCAGCACGTGGAGCAGGACTACCGCTTTGGGCAGGCGGCCGGCTACACCGAAGCCATGCTGCGTTGGGCGGCAACCGAGCTGTTGAACAACCTGGGCCCGCGCCAGTACGGCAATGCCTTGCCGGCCGCCCAGCAGATCCAGGACCAGCTGCACGCTGCCATCGCCCTGCTGGCCGACCCGGCCATCCAGGGCCTGTTTGGCGGGCGCGATTTCTGGGACACG
>CAYQDU010000210.1:0-7300 GCA_964416275.1 uncultured Anaerolinea sp.
CGGCCTGGAATCCAGCCGGGTGGAGCGGCGCATCGATGAACTGCTGCGCCTGTTCGACCTGACCCAGGCCGGCGACGACACCATCGACTCATACAGCCACGGCATGCAGCAAAAGACCGCCCTGGCGGCCGCCCTGGTGCATGACCCGCACGTGCTGGTGCTAGACGAGCCGACCGTGGGCCTGGACCCCAAGTCTGCCCGCCTGATTAAAGACATTCTGCGCCAGATGGCCGAGCGCGGCGCGGCCATTTTCCTCTCCACCCACATCCTCGAGATCGCCGAGCGCATGTGCGACCGGATCGGCATCATCCACCAGGGCCAGGTGATTGCTATCGGCACGATGGACGAACTGCGCAGCCTGCCCGGCGGGACTACCGGGGCCGGGGCCACCAGCCTGGAAGACATCTTCCTGGGGCTGACGGGCGGCGCCGAGTATGCCGAGATCACTGAGGTCTTAAAGTGAACCCTTTTGCTCCGGTGCAGCCGGTTCAGGGCCTGTGGAGCGCGGTGGGCAAGCTGCTGTATTTGCGCCTGTTGATCGTAACCCGCGGTTTTCGCCGGGCGCGGCGGCGGCGCAAGATCTGGCTGATTTTTACGGGCCTGGTGGTGCTGGCCTTTATGGGTTTCCTGGCTTTCGTGAGCTGGCAAATTCTACGTTTTATGCAGCGCCCCGAGCTGGCCCAGGCGGCCGGCGATTTCAACCGCCTGCTGGAAGCGGTGCCGGTCTTGATGATGAGCGGGGCCTTCCTGGGTATCTTCCTGACCTCGTTTGGGGTTTTGCTGCAAGCCCTGTATCTCTCGGGCGATATGGATTTTTTGCTGGCGACGCCCGTTCCCATCCGGGCGGTATTTATCGCCAAGCTGCTGCAAGCTGTTTTGCCGAACTTTACCCTGCTGTGCCTGTTCTCGCTGCCGATGCTGTATGGCCTGGGGGCGGCCTACGGGTATACGCCCCTGTTCTATCCGCTGGCCCTGGTGATGATGTCGGCCCTTGCGCTGGCTGCAGCCGGGTTATCGGCCCTGCTGGTGATGGCCGTAGTACGGGTCTTCCCCGCCCGCCGGGTGGCCGAGGTGATCGGCTTTGTGGGGGCCATCTTCTCGCTGCTCTGCTCGCAGACTGGCAACCTGGCCCAGTATAGCGACGTATCCCGCAACCAGGCCATGCAGGCCATGAGCCTGCTGCAACGCGTTGATACGCCCTGGTCGCCGTTTGCCTGGGCCGGGCGTGGGCTGACCGCCATTGGCGAAGGCCGCTGGCTGGCCGGCCTGGGGCTGAGCGGATTGATCCTGGTGTTGAGCGGAGGGATCTTCTTCGTTTCGCTGGCAACCGCCGAGCGCCTGTATTACTCCGGTTGGGCCAGCCTGCAAAACCAGGGCCGCAAACGCAAGGTTCGCCCGCCTGCCCGCACCGCCGGCTCCCCCAGCACGGCGGCTGCCATCCGCCGGACATTGGCTGCTCCGGGGCTGCGCCTGGTGGGGCTGATTCCAGCGCCCATACGGGCGCTGATCGGCAAAGACTGGCTGGTGCTGCGCCGCGATCTGAAAAATCTATCCCAGTTGGTCACCCCGATGATCTTCGGGATCATCTATGCCTTTATGCTCCTCCGGGATCAATCCAAAACACCCTTCGATCCCGATCTGCCCCCCTGGGCAAACCTCATCTTGCAGGATGCGCGCATCTACGGCGGGGTGGCCCTGGCCCTGTTCGTGGGCTGGATGCTGTTGAGCCGCCTGGCGGGGATGGGTTTCTCTCAGGAAGGGCGCAGCTATTGGCTGCTCAAGACAGCCCCGCTCAGCGTCGGGCAGCTGATCCTGGCAAAATATCTAGTGGCCTATCTGCCTGCGGCCGGGCTGAGCCTGCTCTACCTGGGCGGGGTCTGGCTGTTAGGCGGCGGTGGGCTGCAGGCCGGGCTGTATGCCTTACTGGCTACGGCCCTGGCCGTGGCCGGCTGCACCGGGCTGAACCTGGCCTTTGGCATTGTTGGAGCCAACCTGACCTGGGAAGACCCGCGCCAGATGCAGAAGACCGCCAGCAGTTGCCTTGGCGCATTCATCACCATGATTTTTATGCCCATCGTTCTGGGCCTGTTCCTGGCTCCCCCGGTGCTGTTCCGCATCTTCGATCTACCGGTCATTCTGGGGCAGGCGGCTGGCCTGGCGATGGGCAGCGGCCTGAGCCTGATCGCCGCCATCTTGCCGCCAGCCCTGGCGCGCAAGAGGATCGAACGACTGGGCGAAGGGTAGCCCAACGTGAATAAAAAACCGCCGGCCCAGGCCGGCGGTTTTTTTATTCACGCAGAAAACTGTTACTTGTCTTCCACCACGTTGGCCCCTTCGCGGTGCTTGAGGGCGGCGTGGGCCGCAGCCAGGCGGGCAATGGGAACCCGGAACGGAGAGCAGGATACGTAGTTGTTGCCCACCATGTGGCAGAATTCGATGGAGGCCGGGTCGCCGCCATGCTCGCCGCAGATGCCAACCTCGAGGTTGATGCGAGATTTGCGGCCATCGGTAACAGCGGTGCGCATCAGGCGGCCCACGCCATCCCGATCCAGGGTCTGGAAGGGGTTCTTGGGCAGGATGCCTTCTTCCACGTACTTGATCAGGAAGTTGCGTTCGGCGTCATCCCGGCTGTAGCCAAAGGTCATCTGGGTCAGGTCGTTGGTGCCGAAGGAGAAGAACTCGGCTACTGCGGCGATCTCGGCCGCGGTCACACAGGCGCGCGGGATCTCGATCATCGTGCCGAACTTGTAGTCGAAGTTGATGCCCTTCTCTTCCATCACGGCCTTGGCAATGCGGATCAGGCGCGGCTGGATCCATTCGAGTTCCTTAACCGTGCCGGTCAGCGGGATCATGACTTCGGGCTTGACCACCACGCCCTTGAGGGTCTGGTTAGCGGCAGCTTCGAAGATCGCCCGCACCTGCATCTCGACGATCAAGGGCATATAGATGCTCAGGCGCACCCCGCGCAGCCCCATCATCGGGTTGCTTTCATGCATGGCGCGGATGGAGCCCAGCAGTTTTTCCTTGGCTTCCAGGCCGGCGGTCTGGCCCTTGACGCGCATCTCAATCACTTCTTCGAGCAGCTTTTCTTCGTCGGGCATGAACTCATGCAGCGGCGGGTCGATCAGGCGGATGATGACCGGGTAGCCATTCATAGCCTCGAACAGGCCCTCGAAATCCGAACGCTGATACGGCAGCAGTTCGTCCAGGGCAGCCTTCTGGCCTTCCTGGGTCTCCGAGAGGATCATGCGCTGCACGATGGGCAGGCGCTGGGTCTCGAAGAACATATGCTCGGTGCGGCACAGGCCGATGCCAACCGCCCCGTAGGAGCGAGCCCGGCGAGCGTCGGCCGGGTAATCGGCGTTGGCCCACACCTGCAGACCGCGGGTCGGCCAGCCTTCGGGGGCCTGGCGGATGCCGGGGGTGGCGCAAATCTCATCCGCCCAGCTCAGCAGGGTCAACAGGTCGGTCTGCTCTTCCAGCTTGGGGGCCACGGTAGGGATCTGCCCCACAAACACTTTGCCCGTGGTGCCGTCTACCGAAATCCACTCGCCTTCCTTGATCACCACATCATTGGCGACCATCTGGCGCTTTTCCAGGTCGATCTTGACCATAGTAGCGCCGACGACGCACGGAACGCCGAACTGGCGAGCGACCACCGCGGCGTGCGAGGTGGCGCCGCCTTCGCTGGTGAGGATGCCCTTGGCGGCCAGCATGCCATGCACGTCATCCGGCTTGGTGAACGGGCGCACCATGATGACGGCCTGCTTGCTTTCCTTCGCCATCTTCTCGGCCGTGTCGGCGTCGAAGTAGACCTGGCCGACAGCCGCGCCGGGCGAGGCGTTCACGCCCGAAGCATACTGCTTGCCGCCCTTTTTGGCATCGTCCATGGCCTTGGCGTCGAACTGCGGGTGCAGCAGGGTGTCCACGTTTTCCGGGGTCACGCGCAGCACAGCCTCTTCCTTCGAGATCAGGCCTTCGTTCGCCATGTCTACCGCTAACTTGACGGCCGCCTTGGCGGTGCGCTTGCCAGAGCGAGTCTGGAGCATCCACAGCTTGCCGTTCTCGATGGTAAATTCCACATCCTGCATATCCCGGTAGTGGTCTTCGAGTTTTTTGGTGATGTCCATGAACTCGTTGTAGGCCTGGGGCAGCACGTTCTTGAGGTTTTCGATCTTCTCGGTGTTGCGGATGCCAGCCACCACGTCTTCGCCCTGGGCGTTGAGCAGGTAATCGCCGTACATCTTCTTCTCGCCGGTGGATGGGTCGCGGGTGAAAGCCACGCCTGTGCCGGAGGTGTTGCCCATGTTGCCGAAGACCATGGTCACGATGTTGACCGCGGTGCCCAGGTCGTGGGCAATGCCGGCCGCGTTGCGGTAATCGACCGCGCGCTTACCGTTCCAGCTTCCAAAGACTGCTTCAGTCGCCAGGCGGAGCTGTTCGGTGGGGTCCTGCGGGAAGTCGAAGCCTTTTTCACGCTTGACAACCTGTTTGAAGATCTGGGTCATTTCTTTCCAGTCTTCAGCCTTCATTTCCGTGTCTACTTTGTAGCCCTTCTTGGCCTTGTATTCGGCCAGGGGTTCTTCGAAGGCCTCGTCGGCGATGCCCAGCACCACCGAACCGAACATCTCAACCAGGCGGCGATAGGAGTCGTACACAAAGCGCGGGTCGCCGCCCTTCTTAATCTGGCCTTCGGCGGTGGCATCGTTCATGCCGATATTCAGCACGGTGTCCATCATCCCCGGCATCGAGAACTTGGCTCCCGAGCGGCAGGAAACCAGCAGCGGGTTAGCTGGGTCGCCAAACTTCTTGCCGGTCTGCGCTTCGACCTGCTTGAGAGCGGCCAGTTCCTGGTCCCACATGCCTTGGGGGAACTTGCCGCCCTCGGCCAGGTAAGCATTGCAGGCTTCCGTGGTGACGGTGAAACCGGGGGGAACCGGTACGCCAGCCCGGGTCATGTCGGCCAGGCCGGCGCCCTTGCCGCCGAGCAGGGCGCGCACGCCTTCCCAACCGTTGCCGGCGGCCTTCTCGGCCTCCGCAACCTCATTGAACAAATACACCCATTTTTTCGCCATAATTTATCTCCTGAACAGGATGGGATAGAAATGTGTCTGGACAGAAAACACTAAACGTATAGTTTACCACTAATTCATCAACTGACCTGATTTTCATCCCCCAGAATCAGGGAACAATGTCACGCCAATTGGGGTGTTGAAGCCCGCAGAGCGAACGGCCGTCTTACCCATTGTGATTCTCCGCCCGCGTTCTGCATTATTTATTGCATCTACATTCATTAATGTGTAAACTATTGACTTTACGCAGAATTTACGCTATACTTATGTCAGACCGAAAAGGCAAATCCGGTGAAAGCCGGTGGCGCAAAGCTATGGGTCTAACACCCAACCGGGTTATGACTGCCAGGCTGCCGAAGCTGACTTACTGACGAGGCTTCATCGATTTTCACCCACAGGCCTCCAGGTAGTCAAGAGAGGCGGATCTGGATCCCACAGGTCCGCAGTTCGTTTTAAAGCCTCGGTCTCAATCTTCAGGTTAGAAATTGTTTGAGCGCAAGCGGAGGTTCCTATGAAAACTCAAACCCAAAACCAATTGAGACGCGTCCTGATTGGACTGGTTGCGTTGGTCATGGTTGCAGTCTTGCTGGCCGGCCCAGTTTTGCCGGCTACCCAGGCTGCGGCTGCCCCAACCCAATCCTATATTGTCCAGGGGACGTCCGCCGATCAGGTGGTTCAACTCATCGAGAAGTATGGTGGGCAAGTGACTTCTCGGCTGGACATCATTGACGGCGCTGGAGCGCTGCTGACAGCGGAGGGGGCTGCGGCGCTGGCAAAAGAACCCGGCATCATCCTCACAGCCAACGAAACCATGCAGGTCAACGCCGTCCCCGCAAAGGGCGGCAGCGACAAAGTGACGCCGGCCAGCGATTATGGCGACGTTGTCGGGGCGGAGGCGGTCTGGGCCGCAGGCGTGACCGGCAAGAACGTCACCGTAGCCGTGATTGACTCGGGCATCGCCAAGCTCAATGGCCTGATCAAACCCACCTCCGGGCGAGGCAACCGCATTCTAGGTTGGAAAGACTTCATCAATCACCGCGGCAACGGCAACCTGGTCGATCCCAACGGCCATGGCACGCATGTCGCCGGGGTCATCGCCAACAGCGATAAAGGCGCAGATGGCGAATGGAACGGCGTGGCGCCGGATGTCAATCTGGTCGTCGCGCGAGTGGCAGACGAAACCGGCGCTGCCACCTATGAAAATGTGATCAAGGGCATTGCCTGGGTGATCCTAACCAAGGATTTCTATCACACCCGTGTAATCAACTTCTCGATGTCGGCCCCGGCCAGAACACCCTACTGGATGGATCCAGTTAACAAAGCGCTGATGGTCGCCTGGAAAGCTGGCATCGTAGTAGTAGCTGCGGCGGGGAACAATGGCCCCAGTCCGCTGGCAATTGGCGTGCCAGGCAACAACCCTTATGTGATCACGGTGGGCGCATTCACCGATGCTTACACGCCAGACGACTGGAGCGACGACTACATCCCAACCTTCTCTTCGGCCGGGCCAACCTACGATGGCTTCGTCAAACCCGACCTCGTTGCTCCAGGCGCCCACATCGTCTCGTTGATGAGCAAAGACTCTTACCTGGCCCGCACCTACCCGCAAGGGACTTTAGATCAGAACTACTTCAAGCTGGCCGGTACGTCTCAATCAACGGCGGTTGTATCGGGTGTTGCGGCCCTGATGATCTCTCGCAACCCGGCCCTGACCCCCAACATGGTTAAGGCCCGCCTGCGCGAGACTGCCCTGCCGCAGTTCAACCCGGAAACCCACCAGGCCGGCTACAGCGTCTGGCAGCAGGGTTCAGGGCGTGTATTTGCACCCCTGGCCGTATTTGCCAACCTGCCGTCTGTATCGGCCAACGCCGATATGAACATCATCGCCGATCTGGCCCACCAGAAGCACTACCTGGGCTTCACCTACCGCGATGCAAACGGTGTGTATCGCCTGTTTGGCGATAACGGAACCTGGGCAGGCGGCGCCGGTGTGTGGGATGGCAGCGCCCAACCTTCCAGCGGCGGTTTCTGGGGCGATGGCGGCTTCTGGGGCGACAGCGGCGGCTTCTGGGGTGACAGCGGCGGCCTCTGGGGTGACAGCGGCGGCTTCTGGGGTGACAGCGGCGGCTTCTGGGGCGATGGCGGCTTCTGGGGCGACTGCGGCGGCTTGTGGGGCCGCTCGGGGGGCTTAGTGGGCGACAGCGGCGGCTTCTGGGGCGGCGGTGGCC
>CAYQDU010000211.1:0-7295 GCA_964416275.1 uncultured Anaerolinea sp.
GATAATGCTCAATGTAGGCGTTGATCTTTTCGACCAGGGCTTTGATCCGCACTTCGTCGCTGTATTGACCGTTCAGGTTGGAATCGCTCATGACCTACCTCCAGGGGATGGGATGAGATGGATGTATTTTACCCTGGAACCGGCGACCTGGGGACGCGAACTCGCAGGCCCTGCTCGATCAGGGCCATTACCTGGCTGTGGCTGTTGCGCATGCGCTCGGCAATCATGCCAGCCAGCCGATCCAGTAAACGCGCCCCGCCTGCCGGGTTATGCTCCAGATAATCCCGCAGGGCTTCATTGCGGGCTTTGAGCATCACGCAATCCGTCTCACACACGACCGAAGATGTATAGGTTGGGCTGCCCACCACCGCCGACCAGCCCACCACCCCCTCCTGGCGCAGGCGCGCCACGGTCAGAGCCGGGCCGTCCTCGGGCTTGTAGCGCACCATAACTTCACCGTTAATTAACAGATAAATATATTGGGCGCGCTCGCCCTGTTCGAACAGGAGCGCTCCTTCTGGGGCGTAGTTCCACTCAAACAGGTTCATCAGCGCCTCGATCTCGCTGGCATCGAAGCCCTGGAATAAATCTAAATCACTCAAAGAAATCCTCTTATCTACCACGGGCGCGACTTTCCTTGCTAAAAATTTAACCGATAAGCGGGTATTCCACATAGTGGCAAATGTCACTAAAGCCTCATATTCCATCATCAAAAGAGGCATATTTTTGTCATGACAAAAATATGCCTCCCGGTGTGAATTGAAGTTCTCCCGGCTGCGCCGCACAACACCTCCGGTAGCCCATCACTCAGCCGGGGTGGATGTGACTGGCGAGCTTCGCCGAAAGAGGGTTAATCGTGGATTTTATCGCCCGAAGAACGCCAGGCCATCTCTACGGTTTAATGGGGGGCGCCACACCTCGCACCTGTAGAGAAATCCCGCCTTTTGGAGTGATCGGACGGCAAACCCGCCCGGTCACTCCAAAATATAGAGACTCTTCCGCCTGACCTATGTTTAGGGTTTGCGGGTGGCTACGCCACCCGCAAACCCTAAACATAGAAATTTTTCCGGCCGGGCCGGAAGAACCATAATCGATTACTTGCCCAGGCGCTGGCGCAGGGCTGCGGTCAGAGCGGGCAGAATAGCGTACAGGTCGCCCGCTACACCGTAACGGGCCAGCTTGAAGATCGGCGCTTCGGCGTCTTTGTTGATCGCCACGATCACCTTGCTGGAGCGCATCCCGGCCTGATGCTGGATGGCGCCGGAAATGCCGCAGGCGATGTACAGGTTGGGGGCCACCACCTTGCCGGTCTGGCCTACCTGGTGCGAATAGGGGATGTAACCGGCGTCTACTGCCGCCCGGCTGGCGCCCACCGCGCCGTTGAGGGCGCTTGCCAGGTCGCCTACCAGCTTGAAGCCCTGCTGGGCGCGCCAGATCTCGGCTTCTTTTTCATCCATCCCGGCCGGCGGGGTCAGGGCGGGGTTGTTCGACACCCCTCGCCCACCCGAGACGATCACGTTGGCGTCGCCCAGGCTCACCCCGGCTTCGGCTGCGGTGTAGCCGGTCACTTTGGTCAGGATGTTCTCTTCGGCCAGCACGGCTGCCACGCGTGTGGGCGTCCCCGAGCGGCTCGAATCGCCCTGGGGTTTCTTGAAGGCCCGGCCGCGGGTGGTGATGACCGCGGGGGTCTGATCGCACACGGCTTTTGCCAGCAGCTTACCCGAATAGACCGGGCGAGTGACCACTACCTTGCCGGCTTCCACGTCTACGGCGGTCACGTCGGGCATGACTCCGCTGCCCAGGTCAACCGCGCTCATGGCGGCCAGTTCGCGGCCGCGGCTGGTGGTGGGGAACAGCAGCACGTCAACGGCCTGTTCCTGGGCTACTTTCACCACCACGGCGTTATAGGCTTCGGCGCGATAGTCGTTCAAACTGGGGTCGTCGCAGTAGAAGACCTGTGCGGGGCCGTAGAGAAAGGCTTCTTTGGCGGCCTGCTCTGAGCCGCTGCCGAGGGCCAGGGCGATCACGTCGCCGCCCAACTTGGCGGCCAGGGTATAGGCGGCGCTGATAACCTCCCACGAAGCGGGCAGGGCCTGGCCTTTGAATTGGTCGATGGTTACGAGGACTTTCCCGTTCATCACAGCACCTTTTCCTCAAGGATCTTATCGGCCAGCTTTTCAGCAATCTCCTGCGGGCTGCTGCCGGTAATCATCTCGGTCTTGACTTCGCGCGCCGGGGGGGCCATCACTTCGGGCCAGTGGACATGGGGGCCTGGAGCGCTCATCCCCAGGTCGGCCAGCGTCCAGACCGGGATTTGGGCCTTAGAGGCCTTGCGGATGCCCATGAAGGACGGATAGCGCGGCTCGCCGATGTCTTTGGAAACGCTCACCACCACCGGCGGACGGGCCTCTACGCTCTGGCGGCCTTCCTCGATTACCCGCTCGACGCGCACCTGCCCGTCCTGAAGCTGGATGGAGGCCACCTGGCTCAGAACCGGCCATTTAAGATAGCGGGCGGTCTGGGCGGCGGTGACGCCCATATCTCCGTCAATCGCCTGCTTGCCGAACACAGCCGCTTCGATCCCACCGATCTTTTGGATGGCGGCGGCTAACACCTGGGCGGTAGCCTGGCTATCCGCGGCTTTCAGAGCCGGGTCCGAGATCAAGATGGCCTGGCTGCAGCCCATCGCCAGGGCTGTCTTTAGGGCTTCTTTGGCTTCCTCACCGCCCACACTGATCGCCGTCACATCGCCATCGGAAGCCTCAGCGGTCAGCAGAGCGGCTTCGATGGCATATTCATCCCACGGATTCAGCACCAGGGGCGCGTCGCCCCAGCTTACCTGCCCGCCGCTGGCCGTCATTTGGGCGGCGCTGTCGGGCACCTGTTTGATGCACACCACAATGTTCAAGTTGTCCTCCTTCCATGTGAATGGTCGCTCGTCGCTTCCCGGCGGGAGGGCTGCCCTGTTCCAGTTGCCCTTCCGGCTTTGCCGGGAGTTTTATAGCTTGGGGAAGTTGTGGGGCCGTAGCCCACAACTTCCCCAAGCTACAGACCCTATCCCGCCTTCAGCGGGAATTGTTCTATAGTTGGAGGTTGCTGCGCGGCGTAGCCGCGCAGCAACCTCCAACTGGTATTTCTTTCCCGGCGAAGCCGGAAGGGCCATAACGATCAGCTTTGCCAGGCGAGCGGGTCGTAAGCGGGCAGCTCGCAGCGCAGAGGGGCATCTTCCCGGTAGCCCAGGGCATACCCGGCCTGGATCAATTGATGAATCTCGCTGCTGCCTTCATAGATCATCGCACCCCTGGCATTTCGCAGATACCGTTCTACGTCGTATTCGTCGCTGTAGCCATAGGCGCCGTGGATTTGGATCGCCTCCGATGCAGCCTGGAACGAGGCCTCGGTGGCGTACCATTTGGCGAGGGAGGTTTCGCGTGTGTTGCGCAGCCCCTGGTTCTTCATCCAACCGGCCCGCCAGACCATTAGACGCGCTGCGTCATAGGATTGTACCATATAGGCGATTTTTTGTTGGATTAACTGAAACTTAGCGATTTCGCGCCCGAAGGCCTGGCGTTCCTGGGCATAGCGCAGGCTGGCCTCCAGGCAGGCCCGGATCAGCCCGGCCGCCCCGGCAGCCACTGTGTAACGTCCATTATCCAGGCATGCCATAGCGATCTTGAAGCCCTCGCCCTCCTCGCCGATGCGGTTGAAGGCCGGCAAACGCACGTCTTGCAGGGCGATCCAGCCGGTAGACCCGGCTCGCATGCCCAACTTGCCATGCAGGTCGCCCCGGCTCACGCCGGGTCGATCCAGCTCTACCAGGAAGGCGCTCAGCCCATCGTGCGGGTCGGGCGCGTTGGGATCGGTGCGGGCGATCCACAGGCAGTGGTGGGCCTTGCTTGCCAGCGAGATCCACATCTTTTCGCCGTTCAATACGTACTCGTCGCCCTCCCGGCGGGCGTGGCTGCGGATCGAGGCCGCGTCCGACCCGGCCCCCGATTCGGTCAGCCCAAAGCAGCCCACCCGTTCGCCTTTGGCCTGGGGGGTCAGAAAGCGCTGCTTTTGCGCCTCGGTGGCCCATTGCAGCAAGCCCAGGCTGTTCAACCCCAGGTGGACGGATAGGATGACCCGCAGAGTCGAATCGACCGCTTCCAGCTCCTCGCAGGCCAGGCCCAGGGTCAGGTAATCCATCCCCTGCCCCCCGTAGCGCGTTGGGATGCACAGGCCCAGGATACCCAACTGTCCCAGGCGCGGCAGGATGAAATCGGCCATCTCCTGCCGCCGGTCATATTCTTTGATGATTGGGGCTACCTCGCGCTGCGCGAAGTCGCGCACCATCTGCTGCGCCATGCGCTGCTCGTCCGTCCAGGTGAAATCCATGAATTCCTCCTTCTCTTCCGTCGAAGCTGGTGGTCGTTGTGTGGCGCAGCCACACGACAACCACCAAATAATACTTCTTTCCCAGCGAAGCCGGAAGGGTAACCCCCACGTAGCAGTGGTAGAGGTGACTGGCGAGCTTCGCCGAAAGATGCTGCATGGATTGTGCTTTGGGCGGCACAATCCATGCAGCATCTTTTTTGAAGGCGCTTGAAGAGCGCCATGCCCGCTCCGCGGTTTAATGGGGGACCGCCGGAAGAGCCGTAAATCATAAATCATAAATCCGAAATCAGAAATTATAATAGTTTTGTGCGCCGGGTTGATTCTGCTAATCCGTGGCTGCCGATTTTGCTGGCAGCGGTATTGATTGCCTTTTTGGGCCTGGCGCCGCGCCCGCAGGCCGAAGTCCAGGCCCTGCGCCAGGCCGGGTATCTGTTGGATTCCGGCCAGCCGGGCCAGGCGGCGGAACTGATCGCCCAGGTTGCCGGGCGCACGCCAGAGCGGATCGACCTGTGGGAGCAGGCCGGGCAAGCCGCCCTGCACGGCGGCGATTCGGCCGCCGCCATCAGCTACCTGGAACGGGGAGCGGCCCAGGCGCAGACCTCCCCGGCCTATCCTGGCGGGCTGTCGCTGGCCGGCTGGCTCGACTTGGGCGACGCCTACACCCAGGCCGGCGACCCGGCGGCCGCCCTGCGCGCCTGGCAGGTGGGGTTGGCCTTCTACGGCCTGCATCCGCCCATTTTGGAGCGCACCACAGCCGCCCGCCTGGCGCTGGGTAATTTTTCGGGCGCGGCGGCCGATCTGCAGGCTCTGGCCGATCTCCAGCCGCAAGACCCGCACCCCTATTTTCGCCTGGGCCTGCTGCTGGCCGCTATCCAGCCAGAGCAGGCCCAAGGCCCGCTCGACCGGGCAGCCGCTCTGAACCCGGTCTATCAGCCTGCCGCCGCCAACCTGCGCCGGGCGCTCATCAGCGCTCGCCGGGCCGATGACCCGGCCTATACCCGCCTGGCGGCCGGGCGCTTTCTGGCCGGGCTGGAGGAGTGGGGCCTGGCATACCACGCTTTTACCATTGTGGTAGACATGCGCCCCGATTATGCCGAAGCCTGGGCCTACCGCGGCGAGGCCCGCCAGCACCCTGGCGTGGGTACGCTGCTGACCCTGCCCGCCCCGGTCGATGCGCCCGCCGCCCGGCGCGACCTGGAAACCGCCCTGGCCCTGGACCCGCATTCCCTGGCCGGGCATACCTTCCTGGCCCTATTCTGGAGCCGCCAGGGCCGCAGCGATCTGGCCCCCGCCCTCCTCGATCAGGCTATTGCCAACGATCCGCATAATCCCGCCCTGTGGGTGCAGAAGGCCAGCGCCCAGGCCGCGGCTGGCGATCTGTTGGCCGCTGACTCTACCTACCGCCTGGCGGCCGACATGGCCCAGGGCGATCCGGCCTATCGGCGCTATTGGATCGAGTTTATGCTCCAATATAACTTTCAGGTGGCGGGGCAGGCCCTGCCCGCCGCCCGCCAGTTGGCCGTTGACTACCCCACTGACCCGGCTATTTTGGATGTAATGGCCCAAACGCTGCTGCGCCTGGGAGACCTGCACTCGGCCGGCCGGTTTGTGGAACAGACTTTACAGCTTGACCCGGCCTATGCCCCGGCCTATCTGCGTCGCGGCCAGGTGTACAGCCTGCTGGGCGATTGGACCGCCGCCCGCCAGGCCCTGCTGCAGGCCCAAACCCTCGACCCGGCCGGGCCGGTGGGCGCTCAGGCCCGCCGCTGGATCGAAGATTACCTGCGCTGATAAGATGGTAAAATCTCGATACTGCTCGCATGGGTAAGCGCTCCACGAAACCATAGGGCGAGCATGGCGCTCTTCAAGCGCCTTCAAGAAGAGATGGTTCTTCCGGCTTCGCCGGGGAAATTTCTATATTGGGAGGGTGGGTGACGCAGTCACCCACACCCCTAAATATAAATTCAATCCCGCTTTCGGCGGAAGAGCCAGAATAAATTTGTCGGGAGTTTTTAGCGCCCGGAGTGCAATAAAAATTCCCGAACCTCTCGTTCTTTGGCGCTTGAAGGGCGCCATCCCTGCTCCAGGGTTTTGTGGAGCCAGATTGCTCGCATGGGAGGCGCGCTGTGAAATCATCCTGGCTGTTAATGGCTGCCCTGGCCCTGGCGCTCGCGTCCCTGGCCTGCCGGGCCGTGGCGGGTACGCCCATCCCCGGCGACCGGGTGATCTTCAAGGATGATTTCTCCAACGTCAAGAGCGGGTGGAACCGGGTGACGGCCCCCAAGGGTGAGAGCAATTACGCCGACGGCATGTATCGCCTGTTCGTCAATGAGCCGAACATCGACATCTGGAGCCTGGCCGGGCGCGACCTGGCCGACGTGCGCATCGAGGTGGACGCGTACAAGATGGGCGGCGACCGCAACAACCGCTTTGGGGTTATCTGCCGGGCCGCCAGCCCCACCAGCTTCTACACCCTGGTGGTCAGCAGCGATGGATATTACGGCATCGGCGTGATTGACGGAAACAATTATCGCCTGATTGGGATGGACGCATTGCAGCCTACCGATGCCATCCATCAGGGTTCGGCCCTCAACCACATTCGAGCCGACTGTGTGGGCGACACCCTGACTCTGTACGTCAACGGAGTCAAGCTGGGCAGCGTGCAGGATAAGCAGTTTACCAGCGGCGATGTGGGCTTGATTGCCGGGACGTATGACGCCCCCGGCGTCGATCTGCGCTTTGACGACTTTACGGTTTACCAACCTTAAATTTTTGGCTGTTGGACGGCGCGGCCGCCCAACAGGGTAGCACTCCATTAAACCGTGGAGCAGGCAAGGCGCTCGAAGAGCGTTATCGACCTATATTTGGGGGTTTGCGGGTGGCGTAGCCACCCGCAAACCCCCAAACATAGAAATTTT
>CAYQDU010000212.1:0-7284 GCA_964416275.1 uncultured Anaerolinea sp.
CGGCCGAGGTCTACTTCGTCTCGATGCGCGAGTTCGCCGACCGCAAATGGGGCACCCCGCAGCCGATCATCGTGCGTAACCCCAACATGGGCCTGGGCGTGGCCTTGCTCCAGGGCTTCGGCACCTACGGCTTCCAGGTGAAGGACCCGCAGCAGTTGGTGACCCAACTGGTGGGCCAGCAGGGCGTGTTCCGCACCAGCGACATCGAAGCCCGCCTGCGCTCGATCCTGCTCTCCAAGTTGCAAGACCTGTTGGGCGAGACGGCCGCCAAGCATAGTGTGCCGGAATTGATCGGCCTGACCGAAGAGCTGAGCGCCGGGGTGCGGGCCAAGTCGCAGGACGACTTTGCCGCCCTGGGACTGACCCTCAAAGTCTTCTACATCGAGAACCTCAAGCCGTCTAGTAAGTCGGCCGAGGAGCTGCGGGCCATGGGCATGCTCGATATGCAGACCTACACCCAGCTCCAGGCCGCCGACGCCATGCGCGACGCGGCTCAGAACCCCGCCGGCGGGGCCGGGCTGACCGCCGGGATCGGGGCCGGAATGGGCATTGGCAACGTATTGAGCGGCGCGCTGGCCGGGATGACCGGCAACCAGGGCGCGGCCGCCCCGGCCGGCGGCGCCGCCGCCGCCAGCACTCCCTCGGTGATGACCCCCTCCGAAGCCGCGGCCTACCTGCGTGTGTCGGAAGAAGATGTGATTGCCGCCATCCAGGCCGGCGACCTGAAGGCCAAGAAGATCGGCAACGCCTACCGCATCAGCAAAGACGCTCTCGACGCATTCCTGGCCGGATAATGAATCCAACGAGGGGTGTTGGGCGGCGCAGCCGCTCAACACCCCTCGTGAAATTTTTCTCTTATTGAGGGGCTGCTGTGTGGCGTAGCCACCCAGCAGCCCCTCAATTGTACTTCTATACTGCTTCCCCGGTGCAGCCGGGAGGCCCGCATTTATTCAAACGCCAGGGCGTCCTGGATGGCTTTGACCTTTTCGGGCGACAGGCTGCGCCCGCCGCTTTTGCCAGTCCTGCGAATGACGTCCTTCAGGTCTTTGAGCAGCACCGTCTCGGCCGGGGGCGTTTCGTCTTCGGGGATTTTGATCTCGGCCTTGGGGTTCAGGAACACCAGGGCGGCCTGGATGGGTGGGGTTTCTTCCTCGCCCAGCTTTTTCTTCAGGAAGTCTTGCAGGTTCTTGACTTCGCCGCTCACTTCCAGATCAGGCCGTCCCAGGCCCTCCTGGGCGAAGACCTTCAGATAGGCGTAGCCTAACCCGCCGCCCACCTGCCGCCAGCGCCCCTTGTTGTAAGTGATGGCGCCGCGCTGGTAGTAGGGCATCAGCACCCATACCCCTGAAGGCCCCACCAGCAGGTGCGAGGCCGGGCCAGTGTAATGATACAGGGCATAGCGCTTGTCCATCCCCTTCAGGGCCTGGTCGATCAACTCGTCGGGGCGCGGGCTGCGCCCCCAGCGGTTCATGTAGAAGATGCCCACCTGCGACAGAATAAACCCCATCAGCAGGCTGACCAGCGAGATGCTCACCAAGGTGGGATACTGGAATGAAACGTACATCCCGCCGACCAGCACGGCCAGCCCGGCCAACGAGGTGATCCGCCCGATGAGCGTGTTGCGCTTAATCAATGAATCGTTGCGGGTAATATTCATGCTAACCTGCGCTGGCCGGGTCGTACTTCTTCAAAATCAGGCAGGCGTTCTGGCCGCCCAGCCCGAACGAGTTGGATAGGGTCACGTTTACCGCCGCCTGGCGGGCCACGTTTGGCACGTAATCCAGGTCGCACTCCGGGTCCTGCTCTTCCAGGTTGATAGTAGGCGGGAGAATGCCCTTGTGGATTGCCAGCAGGCAGGCCAGGGCTTCCACCGCCCCGGCTGCGCCCATCGGGTGGCCGATCATCGACTTGGTCGAGCTGACCGCCAGCTTGTAGGCATGCTCGCCAAACACGGTCTTGATGGCCTTGGTCTCGGTCACATCGTTGATGGGGGTGGATGAGCCGTGAGCGTTGATGTAATCCACCGCTTCGGGTTCGATCCCGGCGTTTTTCAGGGCGGCCCGCATGGCGCGGATCGGTCCCTGGCCCGACGGGTCGGGCGCAGCGATGTGATAGCCGTCGGCCGAGCTGGCCGCGCCGATCACCTCGGCGTAAATTTTGGCCCCGCGGGCCTGGGCGTGTTCCAGGCTTTCCAGTACCAGCACCGCTGCTCCCTCGGAGTAGATGAAGCCCTCGCGCTTCACGTCGAATGGGCGGCTGGCGGCAGTGGGGTTATCGTTATAATTGACCGGCATGGCCCGCATGGCGCAGAACCCGGCAATGGCCCAATCGGTCATGATGGCCTCGGCCCCGCCGGTCAGCACCATGTCGGCCGCGCCGCGGCGGATGGCCTCGGTGGCTTCGCCGATGGCCTGGGTGCCGGTGGCGCAGGCGGTCGAGATGGTCATGTTATGCCCCAGGCATTGGAAGCGTTCGGCCAGCATAAAGGCCGGGATGTTAGCGATGGAGCTGGGCAAGATGAACGGGTTGACCCGTCCCGGCCCCTGGCTGTGCAGCACCATCACCCCTTCTACCAGCTTATCCACCCCGCCTTCCACCGAGCCGTAGACCACGCCGCAGCGGTCTGGGTCGGGGGCTTTATCCGGGAAGCCAGCGTCTTGCATCGCCATCACCCCGGCCGCCAGGGCAATCTGGCAGACGCGGGCGGTGCGGCGGGCCTCCTTGCGATCCATGTACGGGCCGACATCGAAATCGGGGATTTCGCCGCCGATCTGGCAGGGCATTTCGCTGGCGTCGAATTGAGTGATGCGGCGCACGCCAGAACGCCCGTTTGCCAATCCATCCCAATACAGATCTAACGATGAACCTAAGGGGGTGACGGCTCCCAAACCGGTGATAACGACTCGAGGCCGGGGGTATTCTTTACTCATGGATCTCCTCAACATTTTTTGATAGGTGTGCCGTTTGTTCCAAACTGGTCTGAATGGCCTGGCGCATGGCCTGGATCAAGTCGGCTGCTACGGCCTGGCGGGCGGTGCGGATGGCGCTGAGGATGGCGCGGGCATCGGAGCGCCCGTGGCCGATTAGCACCAATCCGTTGATTCCCAACAGTGGGGCGGCCCCCACTTCGGCCGGGTCGAGCATCTGTCTGATCTTGCTGAAGGCCGGTTTTGCCAGCAGCGCGCCCAGCTTGGTGAGCGTCCCTGCCATCAACTCGGTCTTGAGCGTGTCGGTGATCAGCCGGGCTACCGCCTCGCTCGATTTGAGCAGCACGTTGCCGGTAAAGCCATCCGTCACTACCACATCCGCCTGGCCGCCGAACAGTTCTTTACCTTCCACGTTGCCAATGAAGTTCAGCCCGCTGGCTTCCAGGAGGGGGAACGCGCCCTTGACCAGTTCGTTGCCCTTGCCAGCTTCTTCGCCATTGGATAATAACCCCACCCGCGGCCGTTCGATGCGCCGCACCAGGCGAGCGTAGATCGAACCCATCACGGCAAACTGGAGCAGATGCTCTGGCTTGCATTCCGGGTTGGCGCCAATATCGGCCACCACGCACTGGCCGTCCTTGACCGGGAAAATCCCGGTCAGGGCCGGGCGTTCCACGCCCTCGATCACCCCCAGGCGAAAGTAGGCTGTCGCCATGGCCCCGCCAGTGTTGCCGGCGGTCACAAACGCGTCAGCCTCGCCGTTCAACACCAGGTCCATGCCCACCGCCATCGAAGTCTTGGAGTTTTTCTTCTTGGCCTTGAGGGCCAGCTTAACCCCTTTATCTTCCATCGTGATCGTGTCGGGTGCGTCGATCAGGCGAATTTTGTCTTGCGCGCCGCCGGCGGCGGCGATCTGGGCTTGCAGCCGTTCGGCCGGGCCGACCAGCAGAATTTCATCCCCAAACTGGCGGGCGGCCTGGATGGCAGCTTCCACTTCAGGGGCCGGGCAGTCGTCGCTGCCCATCGCGTCCAATACGATCCGCATAATGTTCTCCCGTTATAGATGGGCGTTATGACAGCCCCACCCGCCGGTCGGCCTGCCATAACGCCCAGCCAAATTTTATCCTTGCTTGACAAGCGTGCAGACCCGATTATAATACCTTTTGCTTCTGCGCTGGTGCTGGAACTGGCAGACAGGCATGGTTGAGGGCCATGTGCCGCAAGGCGTGTGGGTTCGATTCCCACCCAGCGCATCCGCTTTTGACAATATAATATGGGTGGGCAGGCGCTGCAACCGTATTGCACAGCCCGCCCACCCATATTATATTTGGGGCTGCTTCTGGCGATTGCTCCCCACGCAACCGTGGTGGAGGTGACTGGCGAGCTTCGCCTGGCGAGCAAAGCTCGCCTGAAAAGATGTTCAGCCAGGGATTTTGTCGCCCGAAGTGCGATAAAATCCCTGGAGTATCTCTTTTTCTGGCGCTTGAAGAGCGCCATAGGCTACCCCACGGTTAAGTGGGGGGATACCCTTCTGGCTTAGCCGGGAAGAAAGTAGGGTTTGATGAAAGTGTGGGGTGCAGCCCTGCATTTTCCCAGATCAGCGAATATTTTCCGCCGTCGGCGACGCCCCCAAAAGCCAGATTGGAGGAGGCAATGGCAAAATTTCCAACTGATGCGTGGCTGCAAGCCCTGCATGACAAACTGAATACGGATGAGAAGTATGCCCAGGTAGCCCGCAACTGGGAAGGCGATATGATCTTCGTCATCGAGCCGGGCGCAGCCAGGGCCGGAACTACCTGCTTTTACCTCGACTTATGGCATGGCAAGTGCCGCGGCGTACGCCTTCTTTCTCCAGACGAAGACGTCAACGCCACCTTTACCCTCAAGGCTCCTTACGATAACTACGTGCGCCTGCTCAAGCGCGAGATCGACCCCATGCAGGCGCTGTTGACCCGCAAGATTGGCGTGCAGGGCAACATGGCGACCCTGATGCGCAGCGTGCCGACCGTGCTGGATTTCGTGCGCTGCTGCCGCGAAGTGACCGACGAGTTTGAATTCTGAACAGGCGGCTACGATGGACAAGATTTTCATTACGGATCTGCTGGCGCGGGGGGTCATCGGCGTCTACGACTGGGAGCGCGAACGGCCCCAAGAAATCCGCATCAACCTGACCCTGTACGTCGATCTGCGCGCCGCCGGAAAGTCGGATAACCTGGATGACAGCCTGAGCTACAGCGCCATCGCCCTGCAGGCGCAGGCCCTGGCCGAGACCGTCGCCCGCCAGACGGTGGAAGCCCTGGCCGCCGACCTGGCCCGCCTGTGTTTGCAAGACCGGCGCGTGCAGAAAGTTCTGGTGCGGGTAGAGAAGCCGGGGGTGGTGCGCTTTACCCGCTCGGTGGGGGTCGAGATCGAGCGCACCCGGGAAGATTTCGATTAAACCCCTGGCCTGGATCGCCCTGTGCGCCCTGGTTTGGGCGGTCGTAGGGGCGGGCGCGTTCCGCCCGCTGGCTCCTCCGGCCGCCCCAGACCTGGCCGCCCTGACCCAGGTCTTCGACGCCCGCGCCCCCGGCTGGCTGGCCCATTCCGGCGCGCCGGGCGCGGCGATTGCCCTGGTACAAGCCGGGCAGGTGGCCTGGATACGCGGCTACGGCTGGGCCGACCAGGAAGCCGCCCGGCCCGTAACCCCGGAAACGGTGTTTGGCGTGGCCTCGATCTCCAAGCCGGTCACAGCCTGGGGGGTGATGAAGCTGGTCGAAGCGGGCAAGCTTGACCTGGATGCGCCGGTCGGTCGCTACCTGACCCGCTGGCAGCTTCCGGTTGGCTCGTTCGACCCCCAGGCGGTGACGGTGCGCCGCCTGCTCAGCCATACCGCCGGGATCAGCCCGACGGAATACAAAGGCTATCCCGACGCCGCCCACCTGCTCACGCTAGAGCAATCGCTCTCCGGGCAGGACGGCGGCGTTTTTGTCCAGCGCTCGCCTGGCAGCTTCATGTACTCGGATGGCGGCTATCTGCTGCTGCAGCTGCTGGTGGAGGAGGTCAGCGGGCGGCCGTTCATAACTTACATGCAGCAGGAAGTGCTGGATCCGCTGGGCCTGCCGCGCGCCACATTCGACGACGCGCTGGCTCGCCAACGCCCGTTGAGCGCCGGATATGACGAATGGGGCCGCCGCCTGCCCGCCTATTGGTTCGTCGAAAAGGCCCCGGCCGGGTTGTATATGACCGCAGGAGAGCTGGCGACTTTTGTGGCGGCCGCCATGCCTGGCCTGCAGGGCCAGCCGCCCGGCCGGGGCGTGCTGCGCTCGGAGACGCTTGCCCAGATGCTCACCCCCCAGGCCCGCCTGCGCAGCTATGACCGCTTCATCTACGCTCAGGGCTATGGGTTGGGATATTTCACCGAAACCGCCTCCGGCGGGCAGTTTGCCGTCAGTCATATGGGGGGCAATCTGGGAGGTATGTCAGAGTTCGCCGCTTTCCCGGCCGAGGGCGTGGGCATTGTGATCCTGACCAACACCACTGCCGGGCAAGAGTTCTTCGCGGCGGCCCTGGCCGCCTGGACGGCATGGCTGGGGCGCGGCAACCTTACCGTCGGCCAGACCATCCGGGTCGCCAGCCAGGTCATCGCCGGGCTGGCCGGGGCGCTAACCGGGGCCGGGCTGTACCTGGCGGCGAATGCGCTGTTGGGCCTGCGCCGCAGGCGGGGATGGAACCGGCGCGGTTGGCCGGTTCTGTTGATCTGCCTGCTGGCCCTGGCGGCCTACCGGGCCTGGGGCTATCCCTTCTTCCAGATTTCCATGCCCGGCCAGTCGCTTCCCATGCTAGTGGGGGTGACGGTTCTCTGCCTGGCGGGCGCAGCCCCTCGCCCCCGGCCCCTCCCCCCACCGGGGGGAGGGGGACGGGGGGCGAGGGCAGCTACGGCGCCACCGGCACGCTGGCCGGATCGCCGCTGAGTTCTACCAGGGGCGCGTAAACCCACAAGGTCTGGCCGTTGTACGCCACCTGCCACCATTCCCCGTCGGGGCTTTTGCCGGTGGCTTTAGCCGTCTGCCCCGCCAGGAGCTGGGCAGCCACCGGGAAGCTCGTCCCCGGCCCGCCGCGCAGGTTGACGATCCCGCTGTCATTTTTCAGCACAGTGACGAAGGGCCCATCGCCGGGGTTCAAGGGCCGCGTACCAACCGGGGGCGGGGTAGGCTGATCCAGGGCGAAGGTTTCCGGCGGAATGGCGAGCTCATATTCGATGTAGGTGAAGCGCACTTCGCTCAGCGGTCGGTCGGCGGCGCTTTTGCCGAAGTTGACCTGGCGCAGGGCCACCCCGGTTTGCCGGTCGATCCACAGCCGGTCGTTGACCTGTCCGGTC
>CAYQDU010000213.1:0-7260 GCA_964416275.1 uncultured Anaerolinea sp.
CGGCCCTGATGCGCGCCCTGCGCAACCAGGGCCGCGCCCCCGGCGATACCTGGCTCCAACACACCTACCTGGGCTACAACTACCGCCTGGACGAGATGAGCGCCGCCCTCGGCCGGGTGCAGATGACCCGTCTGAATGAACTGCTCGACCGCCGCCAGCAGGTGGCTGATTGGTACGCCGAGCGCCTGGCTGAAATCCCAGCCATCGAAGCGCCCCAGGTGATCCGGGCTACCACCCGCATGAGCTGGTTCGTCTACGTGGTGCGCTTCGCCTCCGGCCCCGACCGCGACCGGGTGGCCCGCCGCCTGCACGAGGCCGGGGTTCCCGCCCGGCCCTATTTCATCCCGATCCATCTACAGCCCTATATGGTCGAACGTTTCGGCTACCGCGAGGGCGATTTTCCCATCACCGAAGACCTGGGCCGGCGCGGCCTGGCCCTGCCCTTCTCTGGCGTGATGACCGAAGGCCAGGTCGATCAGGTCTGCCGCGCCCTGGCCGAAATGATTTAAAGCGCTTCCGGCTTCGCCGGGAAGAAAAGTATATTTTGGGAAATTGTGGGGTTGCAACCCCCACAATTTCCCAAAATATAGAAAATGCGCCACCTTCGGGTAGCGCTCCACGCAACATCTAAATTGGATGGATCGCTGCAGGGTTTAGCCCTGCAGCGATCCATCCAAGAGAGGAGAAAACTATGAACATCGGCATGTGGGGTAAGGCCCTACGGATCATTCCGCACGTCAGCAAAGACGAGTGGCAGCGGCTGGATCTCGTCAGCAAATGGTTGATTTCCACCCGGGCGGCGGTGTTGGTAATGACTTTCCTCTCCGGGGCGCTGGCCGGAATTCTGGCGTTTCAAAACGGCAAATTCGACCTCGGCCTGTGGGTGCTGGTTACGTTGGGGTTAATCCTGGCCCACGCTACTAACAACCTGCTCAACGACTACACCGATTACAGCCGCGGGGTCGATCAGGATAACTACTATCGGGCGCAGTATGGCCCGCAGCCGCTGGTGCATGGGCTGATGAGCAAGCCCGAGCTGCTCACTTACGCCGCCGTCACCGGGCTGGCGGCCCTGGCCTGCGGGCTGGCCCTGGTCTATCTACGCAGCGGCTACACGCTGTGGCTGCTGCTGGCCGGGGCCTTCTTTGTCCTGTTCTACACCTGGCCGCTCAAGTACATCGCCCTGGGCGAGATTGCCGTGCTGATCGTATGGGGGCCGCTGATGATTGGCGGCGGCTATTACGTCATCACCGGCGATTGGAGCTGGAACGTAGTCATTGCCAGCCTGCCCTACGCCCTGGGCGTCACGGGGGTAATCTTTGGCAAGCATATCGACAAGCTGGATATGGACAAGGCCAAAGGCATCCATACCCTGCCGGTGCTGCTAGGCGAGCGGGCAGCGCGCGAAACGCTGACCGGAATGCTGCTCTTGCAATACCTCTCGGTCGGATACTTGATTGCCACCCTGTTTTTCACCCCGGTATTGTTTGTGGTCGTGCTGGCGGTGCGCTCGTTCGTGCGCATCTGGCCGATCCTGCGCGCCCCCAAACCGGCCGAGAAACCGGCCGATTACCCCGACGTGTGGCCCAACTACTACGTGGCGGCGGCCTTCGTCCACAACCGCGAGTTTGGAGTCTGGTATCTGTTGGGATTGATCGCTAACACGCTCCTGCTGGCTTTGTTTTAAGGGTATAATCATTTGTTGTACCATTCAGATTACGAACTTTGATTCTACGGTTGATGGAGACCCCCACCATGATCCCAAAAACGTACCGCAAACTGGTGGCCCAGAAGCTATCCCGCAACTTCCGCGAGGCCGCCAGTATCATCGAAGTTGAAATGCCCGCACCGGGGCCAAACGAACTTCTGGTGCGCAACGTTTACGCCGGGGTGAACGCCTCCGACGTGAACATCGCCGCGGGAGTATACTTCGCCAGCCCGGTTTTACCGTTCGATTTGGGGGTCGAAGCGGCTGGCGAAGTGGTTGCTGTGGGAGCGCAGGTGCAGAACTTCAAGCCCGGCGATAAGGTGCTGACCGCCAACCTGGGCAGCGGCTACCGCGAATACCAGACCATCGACGCTGCGGCGGCCATCCCCGTGCCGCAGATCAGCCCCGAACTGCTCAGCCTGGTGGTGGGCGGGCTAACCGCCTCCATGGGCCTGGAGCTGGCCGGCGAGATGAAAAGCGGCGAGACGGTGCTGATCACCGCCGCGGCCGGGGGCGTGGGCCAGTTCGCTGTACAGCTTGCCAAGCAGGCTGGCAATCACGTCATCGGCACGTGCAGCACGCCCGAAAAAGCGGCCTGCCTCAAAGACCTGGGCTGCGACCGGGTGGTGAATTATCGGGTCGAAGACCTGGACGCGGTGCTGAAGGCCGAATACCCCAACGGGATCGACCTGACCCTGGACGGGGCCGGCGGGGCTCAATTCGACGCCTGCGTGAACAACCTGGCCCAGCGCGGCCGGATCGTCATCCTGGGCTTTATTGCCGAATACATCAGCGGCCCGCAGGCTATCACCGCCCCGCGCATCTATCACAAGCTGCTGTGGAAATCGGCCACCCTGCGCGGCTTCCTGTTCAGCGATTACGCCGATCAAATCCCGGTTCACATGCAGAAGGTCATGACGGCCTACTTCACCGGCCAGTTGAAAGCCAATGTCGATGCTGCGCCCTTCCATGGGATCGAGAGCATTGTAGACGCGGTAGAGTACATGCACGCCGGGCATAACTGCGGCAAGGTCATTATCCACTATTAACTGCCGGGGTAGAACCAAAGGTAACCCCCCGTTACATCGTGGAACAAGCCTGGCGCTCTTCAAGCGCCATCAAAAAGAGATGCTACGTGGATTTTGTCGCACTTCGGGCGACAAAATCCACGCTTAATCCTCCTTCCAGGCGAGCGAAGCTCGCCAGTCACCTCCACCACGGTTGAGCGGGGAGCTACTGAACCAAAAACGGCGGGCCAGGCCCGCCGTTTTTGGTTCTAACTTTTTGGCCTCACTTCTTCATTCCACCGGCGGCAATGGAGACCGCCAGCAGCTTGCCGTTCGATTGCGGCCGGGCGGCCACCAACAGCTTCATCCCTGGTTGTACGTCGGCCAGCGAGTGCAGGCTGTTATCCCGGCTGCGGAAAACAGTGCTGTCATCCACCTGCACGGTCACCTCCTGGCCGCGCAGGGTCTTGATGACAAGCTGCCCGGATCCGGTATCCACCGAAACCGCCTGGCCCGCCAGGCGCAGCGGTTGATTTCCCGCCCGCACTGCCAGGGCCAGCAGGCTGCCATCGGCCTGCTTTTCGACCCGCACCGTGGCGCTCATGCCCACTTCCAGCGCCGCCAGGCTGTGAGCCTGCCCGGCGAAGCGGGTATCTTGGTCTACCCGAATAAGGCTGGTTGCGCCGTCCAGGTCTTGCAGGCTGAACTGGCTGCGAGCAGCATCCACCGCCGTCACCTGGCCGCGCAGGCCATCCAGGTTGGCGGGGTCAAAATCGGCCGGCATCAGCACCACGATCCGCGCCAGAGTGGGCTGATTGTCCTCGGCCGCGGGCTGCGCCGCGCCAGCGCCGCGCCGGCGATCCAGCAGGCGCTGCAGCAAATTCAGTACACCGTCCCGCCGGCCGCCCATTACGGTCACCCAACCGCCCTGTTTCAAGTCGGCCGAGGTGCGCGGCTGGCGCTCCGTATCGACAAAGCGAGTATTCTGGTCGTAGCGGAAAGTCACTTCGTCGCCTTTGGCCGTCTGGAGCGTAAACTGGTCGTTCGAGACCTGCGTCACCTGGCCCAGCGCAGCCGGGTTCTGCCCCAGCCGGTTGAGCGGCCCGCCCGGGTTGCCGCCCTGCGCCAGGGCCGCGCCCGAAAGCGGCAGCCCAGCCAGCAGGGTTACGATCAGAGCCATTGCTGTTAACATCCAAATCCGTCGGTTCATGTCAGTCTCCTTTCGATCTCGAAGATCGTTTGATTTGCAGCTTGCGCTCTCCAGCGCTTACGATCTATAAGATAACTGACCCAGGTAAAACCTGCCTCATCGGGATGTAAACAGGTTGTAAACGTTACGACCCAAACACCAGTTCTTCGCGCCCGGCCAGCTTTTCCTGAATTTTCTCGACCACAATATCCAGGTGGCGCGGGTCGTGGACGAAGTCCAGGTCGTCCGAGCGGATGGTCAGCACCGGACAGATATCGAAGCTGCAAATCCACTCGTCGTAGAACGATTCGAGCAGGCTGAGGTAATCCAGGCTAACGCCGCTTTCAATGGCCCGGCCGCGCCGGCGGATGCGTTCAGCCAGCACCGCCGCTGGGGCCTTCAGATAGATCAGCAAATCGGGCGGGGGCAGCTTCGATACGATCAGATCGAACACCGTACGATACGCCAGATAGTCGCGCTCGCTCAGGTTATCCATATGGCGCAGGGCGCGGGCAAAGATATAGGCGTCCTCATAGATGCTGCGATCCAGAATAGCCGACTGGGGCGCGGCGGCCAGATCCAAATACTGGCGAGCGCGGTGGCCCAGGAAGAATACCTGTAAGTGGAACGACCAGTCACGCATGCTGGCATAGAAATCGGGCAGATAGGGGTTATCCACAACCGACTCATAGGCGGTCTGATACCCCAGGCGCGCCCCGATGCGCTCGGTGAGCGAGGTCTTGCCGGCCCCAATATTGCCGGCCAGGAGAAGCATGTGTTTTGCCATGCAAAAGCCTTTCTCAGAGGTGGGATAGGCCCACTATAACGCGCTCTGATAGGCTTGGCAAGGTGGTTTTGGGTTACAATAACCTTCGGGAGATCGGAATGACAGACTTTGTGAAGTTTGGACGCACCGGGCTGTCGCTCATGAAGGAAACTTACCTGGGCTGGGTGGCAAACAACGGCAGTATGATGGCGGCCGCCCTGGCCTATTCGATGATCTTTTCGCTCTCGCCCATGCTGGTGCTGGCGACCTCGGTGGCGGGCATGGTGTTCAGCGAGGCGGCCGTGGTGCAGCGCCTGGAGCAGGAGGTGGGCCACATGGTGGGGCCGCGCGCCGCCCAGGCCGTCCACATCCTGCTCGAGTCGGGGCGCGTCCCAGGTTATACCGGCATCTACGCCGTAATCAGCGGCGGGCTGATGCTGCTGTTTGCATCGCTGGTCTTTGCTCGCATGAAGAAAGCCATCAACGTAATGTGGGGCATCACCGCCCAACCCGGCCAGGGGACGCTGCTGTTTATCCGCACCCACTTCTGGTCGTTCGTGATGGTGCTGGTCGCCATTCTGCTGCTCATCAGCTTCATGGTCGCCAGCACGCTGGCCGTCTCGATCAATCAATGGCTGAGCATCAACACCAGCGACATCGAACCCCTGCTGGCCCAGGCCGACATCGGCCTGACCTTTGTGGGGTTTGCCACCCTGTTCACCATCATCTTCAAAATCCTGCCCGACGCTCAAATCTCGTGGGACGACGCCGTAATCGGCTCGGCTTTTACCTCTCTGCTGTTTACCGGGGCCGAATTTCTGATCGGCCTGTACCTCAGCCGGGTCAGCCTGCGCGGGGTCTATGGGGCGCTCAGTTCGGTCATCATCGTGCTGGCCTGGGTGTATTACTCGATGCAGATTATTCTGTTCGGAGCCAAGTTCACCCAGGTCTACGCCAACCGTTTCGGCAAACGGGTCATCCCATCGAAGAAAGCCGCCCAGATCGTTCCCAACCTGGAGATTTATGACTGAGCTTCCTAAACGCAGCCAGATTCAGCCCGGCATGCGGGTGCAGATCATCGAGAAGCACAATCAGGCCAGCGGCGCGCTGACCGAAGGCATCGTAGACCGGCTGCTGACCAGCAGCCCCACCCACCCGCACGGAATCAAAGTACGCCTGGTGGATGGGCGGGTAGGCCGGGTGCAGGTCATCATCGACTGAGCCGCCTGCGCCGATGAACGTCTCGCCGCGATGAACGTCTCGCCGCCCGGCCCGCTCGACCCCGCCGAGGCCGGCTACCAGCGCCTGGCAGCCGATATTTATCCGCGCCTGGTGGAACAGATCACCCTGCGCTATCGCAACCGCGCCGGCAAATCTCTGCAAGACGTATACAACCTCGATCCGGCTTTCCTGCGCGTCGACGCAGATATGCTCGATTTCGTTATCGCCCATCGCTCTGCCATGCTGGCTGCCCTGGACGACCCGGCGCTGAGCGCCAGCCTGGCGCGCCTGTTTGTCCTATCCACCCTCGAATTTACTTTTGCCAATAACCAGTTCATCTATGTCGATCAAACGGAGCAGGATATTTTATATCAGATCTACTGCCACTATCTGGCGGCTATGCGCCAGGCCCTGGCAGGCCCCGCTTCGCCGCTGGCCCTCCGCCGGCGCCTGGAAGCCGTGATCGGCGGGCATTTCACTCGCCTGCACGCGAACCTGGCCCGCTTCATCGACCCAGCCGGCCAGGAGGAGCCAGACCAGGCGCTGATCTTCCGGCAGGTGGTATGCCGGGAGTATTCCCCAGCCTTGCAGCTTGCACTGCTGGGGGTCAACCTGGAACGCCTGGCGCAACCGGTGTTAGACCTGGGCTGCGGCAAGTCGGGGCGCCTGGTGCAAGATTTACGCGCCCAGGGCGTAGAGGCCTGGGGCGTGGATCGGATCGTAGACGAAGCGCCGTATCTCCAGCCAGGCGATTGGCTGACTCTGCGCCTGGCCCCGGCCGCCTGGGGCAGCGTGCTATCTCATCTGGCCTTCTCCAATCACTTCAACTTTCATCACCTGTACCGCTATGGGCAGCCCGAACCCTACGCCCGCCAATACCGGGCCATCCTGAACAGCCTGCGGCCGGGCGGGTCCTTCTATTACGCACCGGGCCTGCCCTTTATTGAGCAAGCGCTACCAGAGACCAGCTACCGGGTCATTCGGCGACCTATCCATACCGCCGGTCTGGCGGCCGCCGAAGAGTGGGCCGACGATGCGACCGGGGTCTATGCCGCCCAGGTCATCAAGCTGACAGCCAAGAAGGGCAATTAAAACAGGAGATTTTCTCGCCCGGCAGTTTCCCACACAACCGTGGGAGAGATGATTGGCGAGCTTCGCTTGGCAAGCGAAGCTCGCCAGGAAAGAGAATTAATCTTGGATTTCGTCGCACTTCGTGCGACGAAATCCAAGAAACATCTTTTTTTCAGGGCGCTCGCAGAGCTTTATGCCTGCTCCACGTTTTAATGGGGTGGAACCGCGCCGCAGCTTACGATTAAGTCAGCCAGCAGCCCGAACCACAGGTTTGGGCTGCTGGCTGACTTAATCAAGG
>CAYQDU010000214.1:0-7256 GCA_964416275.1 uncultured Anaerolinea sp.
AGTTGTACCTGGAATTCTTCCTGCTGCTGTGGCCGAAAC
The DNA here is from genome assembly GCA_964416275.1 of uncultured Anaerolinea sp. Lineage (GTDB taxonomy): Bacteria > Chloroflexota > Anaerolineae > Anaerolineales > UBA4823 > RBG-16-57-11. Next base: position 40 of record CAYQDU010000214.1, read on the forward strand.
CAGCGCGCCTGCCAGTACCAGATCGGCAGGGATTCGCTCTGAATGCGCTGATTCGCCCCGCCAATTCCCAGGGTGCGCTGTACGTAGATGTTTGCCATCCGGTCTTGCGAAAAGGAAATGACAAACTGATACCCATCGGCGTCATAGGCATAGCCGTTCAAGATATCTTTGGCCCGCTGCCCGGCCTCGGCCCGCGAGAGCTTGAGGTCCAGGGCGGCGGCCGGGAAAGCCCGGTCGTACATGCCGAAAAAGACGGCTGCGCCGATCAGCCCCAGCAGGGTGATGAGAATATCCAGGCGTTGTGAAGAGGTGGTTTTCATGAGATGGGTTTATTCAAGGATGAGAATAGTTTCCTGGTCGGTAGAGCACTCGAACTGCACCACCGTTTCATCGGTCTGCGGGTCGTAGCGCCAGCCGTTCAGGGCCTCGCGATGGATCAAGACCAGGCGGGTGGGCGGCGACTGGTGGACGACCACCTCTACCTGGCGGTTGGCGGGCAGATCGGGCAAATGGCCCTGCGCCGGGCCAATATGGATGCGCACGTGGCGCTCATCGGCCTCGGCCCACAGTCGAGTGCGAGTGAACTGGCCGTTCTGGTAAGCCAGGCTGCGGCCATCATCGTCGTACAGCACGCCCTCAGCGGGGTAGGGCGGCCAGATATGGAGCTGCAGGCGGTCGAAGGCGTGGTTGTCAGGGATGTGCTGCAGGACCGGGCCGAAGGGGATCAGCGAGCCGCCGCGCGCCAGGATGGGCAGGCAGTCGAGCGGGGCGGGGTAGTCGATCCAGCCCGGCCCCTGCCAACGTTGGGGCGACCAGAAATCGTGCCACACGCCGGCGGGCAAATAGATGCGGCGCGCCTGGGCCCCGGCTTCGGTCACCGGGCAGAGCATCAACCCCGGCCCCAGCATAGCCTGGTCGTCGAGGCGGGCAGCCTGCTCGTCGCCGGGAAATTCCAGGGCCAGCGGGCGCAGCAGCGGCAGGCCAGTCTGGTAGGCTTCCCAGGCCAGGGCGTTGAGGTAGGGCAGCAGGCGATAGCGCAGCTCTAGATATTTGCGGAAGTTCGCCTCGACCTGCGGCCCGTGCGACCAGGGGAAGCGGGTAGAGTCAACCTCGGCTGGCCGCCAGAAATAGCGTGCAATCGGGTTGAGCAGCGCCCATTGAGCGTAGCGCATGTGGGTTTCGGGGGTAGTTTGGCCGTCCAGCCCGAAAGTATCGGCGGTCCAATAGGCGAAGCCCTGCAGGCTCAGGCTCAGCCCGGCGCGCAGGGTGCTGCGGATATGCTCAAAGGTTGGCTTCTGGTCGCCCAGAAATAGAGCCGGGTAGCGCTGCGACCCGGCCCACACCGAGCGGGCGTAGACCAGCCCGCGCCGGGTGAGTTCTTGCATATCCTGGTACAGCGCCCGGCCATAATAGAAGCCGTACAGGTTGTGATATTCGCTGCCCTCCATCCCGTTGGCGCTGTGGGCATTGTCGGGCAGATATTCGCCGTCGTCGTTTTTGAAAAAGCTCACCCCCTGGCGATAAAGCGGGCGCATGTGATTGGTCCACCAGAAGGCGGCGTTCTGGGCGGTGAAATCGACCATGCCGCCCTCGCCAAACCACCAGCGGGCGTTGGGATGAGCGAAGTAGCCCTTCTCCAGCCCTTCCTGATATTCGGGCAATGCCCGTTCGTCATCGTTTTCCAGGCCGGGCGGCAGGTTGCCCGCCAGCCGGCCCAGGAGAAATTTTTGCAGGGAACGGGTGCGTTGATTGACGAAAGGAGTCTGGATCAGCCCCAGACGCACACCCATCTGGCCCAGCCGTTCGATCAGCCCGTCTGGGTCGGGGATCAGGCTTTTGCGCCAGCGGAAATTATGAAAGGCCTCTTCCCAATGATAGTCGAGGATCACCGCGTCCAGGCCCAGGCCGCGAGCGCGATGTTCTTCCACGTGCTGGATGAGGCTTTCCTGGTGGTCCTGGGGATAGCTGGTGGCCCACAGGCCAAAGGCCCAGCGCGGCGGCAGAGGCGGTCGTCCGGTGAGGGCGGTATAGGTATGCAGGATCCGCCGGAACGTGGGGCCGTAGATCACGATGTAATCGGCCCCTGGCCCGTCGGCCTCGATCACCATCTGCCCGGCGGCCGGGTCGATGCGCCAGCGGCTGGGGAAGCTGTTGAGCAACCAGAAGCCGTAGCCGCGGCTGCTGAAGAACAGCGGGATGGCCGAATAGGTGTGACCGCGGCGCTGGAGCGGGGCCAGGGCGTCGCGAATTTTCAGGCGCAGGCGGCCGCTTTGTCGGGCAAAACCTCCGAACTGTTCGCCCCAGCCATAGAAGGTTTCATCCGGTTGGATCGCCAAGCTGATCTGGATACCGTCCTGTACCGGGCGCAGCCCGGAGCGCAGTTCTACTTTGGGGAGGTCTACATCCAGGTAAGGCGAGAGGCGCTTCTGGCCCAGGCGGGGTGGGGCGGCCTCGCTGAGCAGGGGCTGGTTGCTCGGGCCCAACAGGCGCAACCGATCAGCGTTCAATTCCGGCCACAGCTCGGATTCTTCCTCGGCCGGGGGATGGATGTGCAGCAGCACATCCTCCAACCAGGGCCGGTCGGGAGGAAAGTCGGTGCTGTTATGGGGCGCGTGGGTGATGCGCACGGCGTTGCCGGTCAGCCAGCGCACGCGCACGCGGGTGGCGGCGGTGACGAGGATGGTATCGGCGCTCATGGGTGGTTCGGGGTCAGAACGATGATTTTCACGCTGCCCTCCCTGGCTTAAGCGTATTCTAACATAAACGATATTAACAAACCCCTGAGATTGACCCCGTTTCATTATGATAGAATATGCGCCGTATGGCGCGGCGACAATTGTCTGACCATCTCAAGGGTATTCTCGACACCCTGCCTCACAAACCGGGCTGTTATATCATGAAGGACAGCCAGGGGACGGTGATTTATGTGGGCAAGGCGATCAATCTGCGTCACCGGGTGCGCTCGTACTTCCAGGCGGGCCACAACCAGCACCCCCGCACGGTGCAGATGGTCAGTCATATTACAGACATCCAATGGATCGTAGTTGGCTCCGAGTTAGAAGCCCTGATCCTGGAGATGAACCTGATTAAGAAGCACCGCCCGCATTACAACGTGCGCTTGAAAGATGATAAGCGCTATCCATACATCAAGGTTCACTGGAACGACCCCTTTCCCACCGTCACCGTCACTCGCCAACTCGACCAGGATGGCTCGCGCTATTTTGGCCCCTACACCAGCGTGTGGGCGGTGCATCAGACGCTCGACCTGCTGCGGCATATTTTCCCTTACCTGAGCTGCGACCGCGAGATCACCGGCAAAGACGAACGGGCCTGCCTGTATTATGACATCAAGCTGTGCACCGCCCCGTGCATCGGCAAAATCGACCAGGCTGGCTACCGCCAGATGATGGCCGACCTGTGCGAATTCCTCGACGGGCGCACCGATAAGATCGTCGTCCGCCTGCGCAGCGAGATGGAGCAGGCCGCTGAAGACCTGCGCTTCGAGCGCGCCGCCGCTTTGCGCGACCAGATCAAAGCCATCGAGACGGTCGTCGAGCGCCAGAAGGTACTGTCGAGCGATTACATCGACTCGGACGTGCTGGCTTTGGCCCGCTCGGACGGCGAGGCCTGTGTGCAGGTGTTCTTCATCCGCGGCGGCAAGCTGATTGGGCGGGATTACTTCTTGCTGGAGGGCGCAGCCGAAAGTACCGACGCCACGGTAATGGCCGAGTTCCTCAAGCAGTTCTACAGCGCTGCTTCGGCTGTACCGCCCCAGGTGCTGCTGCCCAACGAGGTGGAAGAAGCCAACATCATCCGCCAGTGGCTCAGCCAGCGCCGCGAAGACCACAAAGTGGAGATTATCGTGCCGCGCGAAGGGGCTAACCAGGATTTGATCCAACTGGCGGCCGAGAACGCCGCCGAAACCCTGCACGCATTGCAAGCCCAATGGCAGGTCGACACCCACCGCCAGGAGCAGGCCCTGGCCGAACTGCAGGCAGCCCTGGGATTGTCCAAACCCATCGGGCGGATCGAGTGTTACGATATTTCCAACACCCAGGGGACGGCCTCGGTGGGGAGCATGGTGGTGTTCGAGCAGGGCGTGCCGAGCAAAAGCCTGTACCGGCGCTTCAACATCCGCACGGTGGTGGGGCCAGACGATTTCGCCAGCATGGAAGAAGTCCTCACCCGCCGCCTGGGGCGTTGGAAGGCCGCCCAGGAGGCCGGCGCGGCGCCCGGCAAAAAGCCCGACCTGGCCTTTGCCGTACTGCCCGATTTGCTGATGGTGGACGGCGGCAAGGGCCAGTTGGGCCGGGCGGTGAAGGTGCTGGCCGAGTTCGGCCTGCTGGACAAGCTGCCGGTGGTGGGCCTGGCAAAGCAGAACGAAGAGCTGTTCCTGCCCCATCGCCCCGACCCGGTGATTCTGCCGCGCACCTCGCAGGGGTTGTATTTGGTGCAGCGGGTGCGGGATGAGGCCCATCGCTTCGCCATCACCGCCCACCGCAACCGACGGGCAAAGCAGGGCCTGGCCTCCCGCCTGGACGTGATTCCCGGCATTGGCCCGGCCCGGCGCAAAGCTCTGCTGACGAAGTTTGGCTCGATCGAGAAGATCCGCGACGCCACCCTGGAAGAGCTGACGTCCGTTTCTGGCATCAACCTGGCCCTGGCCCAATCGATCAAGGCTGGGCTGGAATAATCGCTCGTTTTGTACGATAGGAGTTTCTATGGCTAGTCGGAAATCGACCCCCTCCCGCCGCGAGCAGCGCAACCTGCGCCTGCAGCAGGCGGTGTTCGTCGCCGTCGGCGTGATCGTGATCCTGACGATGGTCATTGGGCTAATTGCGAAATAACGTCAGTCTGGGATAAAAGATCAGGCTCTTCCGCTGAAGGCGGGAATTTCTCTATAGTGGGTGGCGTCTCTTCCGCCAAAGGCGGGGATTTCCCCCTAAAATAGCACCTCTTTTCCCGGCAAAGCCGGGAGAGCCAAAGATCAAAACCCGCCTTCGGCGGAAGAGCCTGATTCGTTTGGGGAGGCGTTATGCAGGTCAATTTCTACGCCACGCTGCGGGCGGTGGTGGGCGGCAAATCGGCTGAGTTCGCTTTGCCTGCCGGGTCTACTGTGTGGGATGTGATCCACGCCATGATTGAGCGCTACCCCGGCTTAGGCCCAGAACTGCTGGACGATCAGGGGCGGCTTTACCAGCACGTCCATATCTTCATCCAGGGGCGCGACGCCGTTCACCTCGACCGGGGCCTGGATACGCCCCTGGCGGCCGACGAAACGCTGGGAGTCTTCCCGGCGGTGGGCGGCGGCTAAGCGCCCGGCTCGATTTTGTACACCAGCCTGGCCGGGCTAGATGAAGTGACTTTGTCTGCATCGAAGGGCAAAATGCCCAGGGTAATCTGCTGCTCGCCGCGGCGCAGCCTGAGGCGGGCAAAGCCCAGGTTGTCTGGGCTGTCCGGCGGACCTGGGAAGGGCGCGTATTCGGTCACGTCCCAATCATGCGCCGGCGCTTCGCGCAAATAGAAGGCCTGCAGAGCACCTGCGCCGGCCTGGCCCGCATAGGCCCGCCAGTTTTGCGGGTTGGGGATGTCGTGGATTACGCTCTGCGGATCGAGCGGAGTATAGCCGGGCGGTAGGGGCAGGCCCTCATCGGTCTGGGCCAGACCGGGGATATAGGGCGGAAAGCGCAGGCTGGAAATGATGGCCGTGGCGAGCGGCTGGAACTGCTGGCGCTGGTCTTTGGGGTGAACAACGACGAAGTGCAAGATGCGGAAATCGCGTCCCAACACCCCGGCCCACAACCGGCGATTATCTTTCTTGGGCAGCACGATCTCGGCCTCCAGGCCGCTGGCCCCGCCCATCTGCCAGGGCGCCGACCCCACCTGTTTGGCTCCCAACATGCTGGCTAACATGGCGATGTGCCGGTTCCAGAACGGCTCTACCGGCTGGCGGGCCCAGTTCCATTCACCCCGCGCCAGCAGCAGCCCGGCGTTTTCTGTGGTATAGGCCATGTCCAAGGCTTCCGGCAGAGCGGCAAAGCCATCCGCATCCTGGATGGGTTGATGCGCCCAGCCATCGGGGTAGGTCAGTTCGTACCCCCAGAGTATATGTTGAAAGATGGGCATAGGGCCTGATCCAAAAACTTTTAATGGCTCTTCCGGCTTTGCTGGGTAGCTTCCCACTTAACCGGGGTGGAGGCGACTGGCGAACTTCGCTCGCCTGGAAAGAGGGTTAATCGTGGGTTTTGTCGCACTTTGTGCGACAAAACCCACGAAATATTTCTTTTTGAAGGCGCCCAAGGAGCGCCATGCCTGTTCCACAGTTTAATGGGGTGGTACCGTGGGGCTACACCCCACAATTTACCCAAAATATAGAAAAGTTCCCGCCTTCGGCGGAAGAGCCCTTTGAATACAGGGTCAATTGGGCGGCGCAGCCGCCCAATTGACCCTGTTGAAATCTGGCGCGCAGAACGCCGGTTTTAGCCTTCGTGCACCCAGGCGTAGACCGAGTCGAGCTGCTGATCGGTGATCGTCCAGACCACGTCGTGTGGGGGCAGCTTTTCGTGGCGCATGAATTCCGGCGGGCGGTCGTCGGCGGCGGTAAAGCCAGCCTGTTCGTTGAACAGGCGCTCCATCTTGAGGATTTCCTTGCCCAGCGGGATAACGTCGTTGCCGGTGATGTTCCTGCCGGTGATCCCAGCCACGGTTTCGGCCATGCCTTCCCAGCCCTTGGCGATGTCGAGGATGGGGAAGGCAATGAACAGGCAGTAGCCGGTGCTGTCGATGAAGGCGGTAGCGGCCTGGAAAGTGAGCGAAAGCTCGGCCTTGCCCTCGTCGGAGAGCGGGTCAACCTTGCCGCTCACGCCGGCGATTTCAGGGGCGATGGTATAGCCGGCGGTGTGGTCGGCGCCCATGGGGGTGGTGGCGTAGGTCACGCCGATGCCCTTGACGGCGCGCGGCTCGTAGGCCGGCATCGACTGGTGCTTGCAGACCGGGACGCGGTAGACCCCAAAGGCTTTGGCGGTGGCTTCCACACCCTGGCCCAGGATGCGGCCCAGGGCAGTGCCGCGCCGGATTTCGTCGTACAGTTTGAGGGCGCCTTCCGCATCGCCAAACGGCAGCACCCCGCCTTCCATGGCGATGGCGACCGTGTTGCCGGCCTCGATCGTGTCCAGGCCGATGTCGTTGCATTCGTAGGTCATCTTGGCGATGTAATC
>CAYQDU010000215.1:0-7235 GCA_964416275.1 uncultured Anaerolinea sp.
CCTGCCCGTTCTACCGCGTCCGCCAGGCGGCCCAGGCCGCTCACATTCTGATCGTCAACCACGCCCTGCTGCTCTCCGACGTAGCCACCGGCAACCGGGTGCTGCCCGAATACAATTATCTCATCATCGACGAAGCCCACCACCTGGAAGACGCCACCACCAGCGCCCTCAGCTTCCACATCACCTACCCCGATATCGAGCGGATGCTGCGCGCCCTGGGCGGCCCCAACAACGGCCTGCTGGGACGCATGCTGAGCGCCGTGCAGTCGATCTATTCACCAGGCGAATATGCCGGGCTGAACCAGCAGGTCAATCGCATCGCCGACCTGGTCTTCCGCTTCGAGAACCTGGCCCGCGAGTTCTTCCAGGCGATCGATCGCTTCCTGCGCGAGCAGCGCGAGGGCGGCCCCATGACAATGTATTCGCAGCAGGTGCGTATCATCGAGGCCACCCGCTCGCAGCCAGCCTGGGAAGAGGTCGAGCTGGTGTGGGATGAGGCCCAATCGTGTCTGCGCCCGATGATGGAAATGCTGGGCAAAGCCATCCAGGAATTGGGCGAGCTGCAAGACGACCTGGCCGAAGGCGATGAGGAGATCTATACCAACCTGGCGACCCTGTTCCGCCGCCTGGCTGAGACCGACGAGCACCTCAGCGCCCTGGTGTTCAAACCATCCGATGAGCAGATCTATTGGGCCGAAGTATCGAACAATGGCTATCAGCCCTCGCTCCACGCCGCCCCGCTGCACATCGGCCCGCTGATGCAAAAATATCTGTGGAATGAAAAAACCGCCGTGGTGCTGACCTCGGCCACCCTGACCGCCGCCGGCCAGTTCGAATATCTTAAAGGCCGCCTGAGCGCCCAGGAGGCCGAAGAACTGGCCCTGGGGTCGCCCTTTGACTATGAGACGGCCGCCATGCTCTACCTGGCGAACGACATCCCTGAACCAAGCGACCGCAACGGTCACCAGCGCGGCATCGAAACCGCCCTGATCCGCCTGGCCCAGGCCACGAACGGGCGCACCCTGGTGCTGTTCACCTCGTACGACCAGCTCCGGCGCACTTCACAGGCCATTTCAGCGGCCCTGGCCAAGGCCGGGATCACCGTCTATGAGCAGGGCGACGGGGCCTCGCCCCACACCCTGCTGGAAACCTTCCGGGCTAACCCCAAGGCGGTGCTGCTTGGCACGCGCTCTTTCTGGGAGGGGGTAGACATCCCCGGCGACGCGCTGTCGGTCGTGGTGATCGTCAAGCTGCCCTTCGACGTGCCTTCCGACCCGATCATCGCCGCCCGCTCCGAGACGTTCGAAGACCCCTTCTCGCAGTATTCGCTGCCGGAGGCCATTTTGCGCTTCCGCCAGGGCTTTGGCCGCCTGATCCGCACCCAATTTGATCACGGCATCGTGGCCGTGCTGGATCGGCGCGTCCTGACCAAGCGCTACGGCAAACTGTTCCTCGACTCGCTGCCGCCCTGTACGGTCAAGATCGGCCCACTGGCCGACCTGCCCAAGCAGGCCAGCCAGTGGCTGAATTTATAAGCGCCTGGGGGAACGATGGGAGCGGCGCCCCATCTCTGGCGTTGCCGCACGAAATTGTGGAGCCGGTAGGCCGCTGGCTGTGCGCCCGAATCCGGAGCTATTTGGGGATTTTGGCGCACGGTACCTCCCCATTAAACCGTGGAACAGGCGGGGCGCTCTGCTAGCGACTTCAAAAACAGATGTTACGTGGATTTTGGCGCACTTCGTGCGCCAAAATCCACGATTAATCCTCTTTCCAGCAGCGAGCCTGGCCGGTCACCCCCGCCGCCGTTGAGTGGGGAGCTATCCCGTCTCTCATAGATCCGTATTAATGGGGGGATGCGCCTTCTGGATCAGGTCTTGCTTCAAATCCCACAGTTTTTGGCTGAGCGAAACGTGATAGATATGCGGGTTCATGATGCGGCGCACGCCGGGGTCGAGGCGCTCGACGTCGGCCTGGCGGGTGCGGCGCATGGCGTCCACATCCGGCAGATCATACACCAATCGGCCCTGGCGTAAAATCTCGACCAGCAGCGGCTCGGCCTGGAACTGACCGGCGCGCAGGGTGCGGCTCTTGGTATGATCGGTGGGATGACGCAAGGTCAGCGATTCCATCGCCTGCGGGTCTTCGCCCTCCAGGGTAATCAGATCGGCGGTGGCTTTGCCGCGCGGGTCATACAACCGCCAGACGTTCTTATAGCCAGGGTTGGGCGTCTTATCGGGCGATTCGGAGATCTTGATCGCCGGCAGCCATTGGCCCTGGTCGTTGACTGCCACCAGTTTGTATACCCCGCCCAGGGCCGGGTCGCCCCAGGAAGTAATCAGGCGCGTCCCCACCCCATACACCAGGCGCCGAATCAGGTGGGTGGGATCGACCCCATAGCGTGGGGCCTCCTCTTCGATCTGGGTGATAATCTGCCAGATCACCAGCTCGTCCAGATTGTTGGATAAGACAATCGAAACATCGGGAAAGCCGGCCTGATCCAGCATGCGGGCCGCCTGGATGCTCAGATAAGCCAGGTCGCCCGAATCCAGGCGCACGCCCACGGGTTGGTGGCCCTTACGGCGCAGCTCCTCGAACACGCGGATAGCATTCGGGATGCCGCTTTCCAGGGTGTCGATGGTGTCCACCAGCAGGGTGGTATCGTCGGGGTAGACTTCGGCGTAGACCCGGAAGGCGTCCAGTTCGCTCATGCCCAGGGCGGTGTGCAGTTGAACAAGGCTATGGGCGTGCGTCCCCTTCGGTGGGTAGCCCAGCACCGCCGACACCCCCACGTTGGAGGTGAAATCGGCCCCGCCGATCATCGCGGCGCGCGCGGCGGCGTTAGCTCCTTTGCCATGCCCACGCCGCAGGCCAAACTCCAGCATTAACTGGCCCCGCCCGATGTCGCGAATCCGGGCGGCCTTGGTAGCAATCAGGGTCTGGAAATTGATCTGGTTGAGCAGGGCCGTCTCCAAAATTTGAGCCATTGCCAGCGGGCCGCGCACCACCGTCAGCGGCGCGGTGTGATGCACCACCCGCCCTTCGGGGACGGCCCACAGGCTCAGGGCTGAAAAATCGCCGTTGCGAGACAGCCAATCCAGAAAATCGTCGGCAAACATCTGCGCGCCGGGGCGCGTTTTCTGGCCGCGCAGATAGTCGATCTCGGTCGGGCCGAAACGGGCCGCCTGCATCCAATCCAGCAGCCATTCCAGCCCGGCGCTGATGCAGTACCCGGCCTTATGCGTGCCGTAGTTTGGATATTCGCGGAAGAAATGATCGAACTGCACCAGCCGTTCGTGCTGGCCCAGGCGATAATACACCTGGGCCATAGTAAGCTGGTACATATCTGTGAATAAGACCCCCTCGGCAATCTGCCGTTCCGCTTTGTTCATTTACTCATCCTTTCTACGAAAACAATCGCAACCGGCGCCTGAGAACCGGGTGCGCCTGGCCATCTCCTGCGATGCTGAACGTTCTCTCGGCGGCCAATGCTTTTGTTAGGGAACAAATTTTCAGCGCAGAGTACGCAGAATACGGGTAGCTCCCCACTTAACCGGGGTGGAGGTGACTGGCGAGCTTCGCTCGCCTGGAAAGAGGATGAATCGCGGATTTTGTCGCACGAAGTGCGACAAAATCCGCGGAACAACTCTTTTTGAGGGCGCTCGAAGAGCGCCATGCCTGTTCCACGGTTTAATGGGGTGGTACCAGAATACGCCGCGAGCGCGGAGAAAATCGAAACAGACATAGCTTGAAATTATTGTACCCCCAACCAGCCGGCAGGCGAGGCCGCCTTCCCCCCCATTTTTCGGGGTGAAAACCGGGCTTTGAAATTATGACAAAATAGCCCTTCAATTTGTGATCTATATCACATATCACCCTTTCCGGGATGTGATACAACAGTTATAGAGATATTTTTCGCATGGAGAAACACCCCTATCAAGGCAAATTACTTTCCGCAACCGACTATTTTAGAAAGCAGAACAAACCGGAACGGAAAGCTGAAGATTGTGTAAGACGGGAGAAGAATTATGGCATCCATTGTGTTGGTGGCAGCCGCGTTATACTGCGGGTTCCAGGTGATGCGGGCCGGACGGTTGCTGGATGTAACCATCTGGTTGGCGCTCACCAGCGCCCTGGTAGCTGCGCTGCTATATCTGCTTGGCGCGCCGGAAGTGGCCGTCATCGAGCTGAGCGTTGGGGCCGGGCTGGTGACGGTCCTGTTCGTCTACGCCTTCAGCATCGTTGGCGAAGCCACCTTCGACCAGGAGACCCGCCTGCCGCGCCCGCTGATCTGGGGCCTGATCCTGGCAATTTCGCTCTTGCTAGGCGGGTTCGTCTTACCGCTGGCGCCGCAGCCGGCCGCCGAGAGCGGGTCGTTTGCCCAAACCCTGTGGCAGCAGCGCGGCCTGGACGTGATCGCCCAGGTGATCTTGATCTTCTCGGGGGTCATGGGGTTGTTGGGGCTACTTTCTGACACCAACCTCATCGGCAAGCGCCCGGCTGAGGTGCGCCAGGCGCTCCAGCGCGACCTGAACGGGGGCAGCCGCGTCCCGGTTGAAGAATTAGCCGAGATGCAAATTGCAGCCGAGCCCGGCCTGGAAACCCCGGCAGCCCAGGAGGCGGCCAAATGAATGAAATGACTCCCCTCACCGTATCCCTGATTGGCGTATTAGGGCTGTTCGGCATTGGGCTGTACGGCCTGCTGGCGACGCGCAACCTCATCAAGATGGTGGCTGTGCTGCAGGTGCTGGTCAAATCGGCCGTGCTGGGCCTGGTGCTGGCCGGTAAAGTTTCGGGCCAGCCCTATCTGGGGCAAAGCCTGGCCGTTACCGTGATCGTAGCCGATACGATCGTGGCCGTGATCGGGCTGGCCCTGGCGGTGCAGGTGCGCCAGCGGCTCGGCACGCTCGACCTGAACGACATCGCCCAGCTGAAAGGATAGGCTGCCAATGACCGCGAATCTCATCCTTCTGACAATCGGCCTGCCCTGGCTGGGAGCAGTGGTGGTCTGGCTGGTGGGCTTCCGCCGCCCGCCCGAAAGCGTCGCCCGGCTGCAAAACGGGCTGGCGGCGGCCTTTGCCCTGGCGGCAGCCGCCGCCGGGCTGGCCCTGCTGCCGGGCAGCAGCGCCCAAACAGTTGTGCGCATTCCGATGGGCGATTTCTTTGGCGATCTCACCTTTGTACCCGACGGGCTGGGCGTATTCCTGGCGGTAATCGCCACCACCATCGGCAGCCTGGCGGTGATCTTCTCCATCGACTACATGCGCGGCGACCCGCAGCTTGGGCGCTTCTACTTCCTGGTGCTGTTCTTCATCGGCGCCATGGCCGGGCTGGTGCTGACCAGCAGCCTGCTGTTCCTGTTCGTGTTCTGGGAAATCACCGCCCTGTGCTCGTATGCCCTGATTTCATACTACAACGACGACCCCAAGGCGGTGGCGGGCGGCATCAAAGCCCTGATTATCACCCAGGTGGGCGGGGTGGGGCTGCTGGCGGGGGCTTTGCTGGCCTACAGCTACACCGGCAGCTTCGAGATCAACGCCTTCCTCGAGCAGGCCCACAGCCTGCCGGCGGACGCGCTGAGCGTGATGGCCTTCGGCTTCCTGATCGCCGCGGCGGCCAAGTCGGCCCAGGCCCCCTTCCATACCTGGCTGCCCGACGCCATGGAAGCCCCCACCCCCGTCAGCGCGTTGATCCATGCCGCTACGATGGTCAACGCGGGGGTCTACCTGCTGGCCCGCTTCTACCCGGCCTTTGCCGAAGTTCCCTACTGGCGCACAACGGTAATTATCGTCGGCGCGCTGACCGCCCTGCTGGCGGCCCTGATGGCGACCGTTGCCAACGACCTGAAGCGCGTCCTGGCCTATTCCACCGTCAGCCAGTTGGGCTATATGGTCTATGCCATCGGCGCAGGCAGCGTGTTTGCCAGCCAGTTCCACCTGCTCAGCCATGCAGTCTTCAAAGCCCTGTTGTTCCTGGGCGCCGGCGCAGTGATCCACGCCGTTGGCACGCGCGATATGCGCCAGATGGGCAAGCCGGTGGTGCAGATGCCCTTCGTGCGCCTGGTCTTCATCATCGGCGCTCTGGCGCTGGCCGGTCTGCCAATCTTCAACGGCTTCTGGAGCAAAGAACTGGTGCTGGAAGCCGGGCTGGAAGGCGGCCCAGCCTGGGCCTGGACCATCATGCTGTTCGGGGCCGGCCTGACGGCCTACTATACCTTCCGCATGGTCTGGATGACCTTCTACCAGGACACCCCGGCCGAGCTGCGCCCGCACGCCCACGTACATGACGCCGGGACGGCTATGCGGGTGGCCCTGGCCCCCCTGGCCCTGGGCGTATTGCTCACCTGGCTGCTGGCCGGGCCGTTTGGCGAATTCCTGAAAGCCAGCCTGCCGCATCACGAGCTTGAAGTCGAAGGCACGGGCCGCCTGGCCCTGGCAATCCTGAGCGCCCCGGCCACCTGGCTGGCCCTGGCGGTAATTGCCGCGGGGCTGGCGGCCTGGTACTGGCGCGACCGGCTGACCGGGCTGCGTCAATTCCTAGCTGGCTTTGCTCGCCTGGCCGAGAATGGCTTTGGCTTCGAGCAAATTAACCGCCGGGTGGTTGATGTCACCTTCGACGCGGCTTCATCGCTGCGCACGCTGCAAACCGGGCAGTTGAACTGGAACCTGGTGGGCATCCTGGGCGGGTTGTTAGCTATCCTGATCTGGCTGGCCTGGGCCATGTAGCCCAGACAGGAGAAAAGCCGATGTTCAATACACCTTTCTTGTGGATCATCCTTCTCCCCATCGCCTCCGGGCCGTGGATTTACCTGGCCGGGCGTTTGCAGCGGCGCAGCCGGTGGGCCGAAAACCGCTCGTTCTCGGCCTGGCTGGCTTTGGCCGTGCTGGTTGTCACCTGGATTCCGTTCATCCAGGCGGCCCAGCGCTTCACACAGGCCGGCGTACAAACCCTGAATGTGCAGGCCATCCCCCTGCGCTTCGATGGATTGAGCCTGCTGCTCACCGTTGTCTCGTTGGGGCTTGGCACCCTGGTGACCCTGTTCTCTTGCCCGCAAATGTGCGGTAAGCCGGGTGAAGAAAAATACTACGCCATGCTCACCACCATGATCGGCGTGATGATCGCACTGGGCTGCGCAGCCGACCTGTTCAACCTGTGGGTGTGGTTCGAAGCCATGGCGGTTTCATCCTACCTGCTGGTTGTGTTCAACCAGGAAGAGCCGGCCTCGCTGGAAGCCGGGG
>CAYQDU010000216.1:0-7224 GCA_964416275.1 uncultured Anaerolinea sp.
CGTCTGAAGTGGAATTGCAAGCTCAGAATCGAATCGTCATCCAACCCAGGCTGCTGGTGCGCCCGTCCTCCACGCGTGCGTAACGGCAATTGAGCGTTTGCTTGAAACATGGCGGTCCTGGGTTGAAACGGGATCGCCATATTTTTATCTGTGGCAAGAGATACGAGCATAGGCTCATCTCTCTGAAAACAAACAGGCTCTTCCGCCGTCGCCGAGAAATTTCATATTTCGGGAAAGCCGTGGATTATGCCCCGCGGCCCCCCCAAATATAGACCTATCCCGCCTTCAGTGGAAAAGCCGAACAGTATTGAATCAGGGAAGGCAGTATGAAAACAATTGTAGCAGCCGCCTTGGGGGAATGTGTGCATGTAGCAGGGGTCAGCAACTTCTTACGTCTGGCGGAAGCGGCTGGCTGGCGTACGGTGTTCCTGGGGCCGGCGGTGCCTGTGGAACAGGTGCTGGAAGCGGCCCGGTGTGAGAAAGCCGACCTGGTGGGGGTTTCGTACCGGCTGACGCCGGAAACCGGGGAGCGGCTGTTGGGCGAGTTTGCCGAAGCGGCAGACGAGCTGCGCAGCCAGGGGGTGCGATTTGCCTTTGGAGGCACGCCGCCGGTTGCAGAACGCGCTCGCCGGTTGGGTTTCTTTGAGCAAGTCTTCGATGGCAGCGAAAGCCCTGAAATCAGCCTGGCCTACCTGCGAGGGCAGATGGTAGGGGGCCAGGGAGAGCAGGACTACCCACAAACGACCGTCGAGCGTATCCATTGGAAAGCGCCGTACCCGCTGATCCGCCATCACTTCGGGCTGCCCACTCTGGAAGCCAGCCTGGAAGGCATCGAGCGGATCGCCGAGGCGCAGGCGCTGGATGTGATCTCGCTGGGGATCGACCAGGACGCCCAGGAGAACTTTTTCCACCCAGAGCGCCAGGACCCGCGGCGCAAAGGCGCCGGCGGTGTGCCGGCGCGCAGCGCCGATGATTACCGCTTGCTCTATGCGGCCAGCCGGCGCGGCAATTATCCCCTGCTGCGCACCTACTCTGGCACGGATGACTTCATTCGCCTGGCCGAAATGTACGTCGAAACGATCCAGATTGCCTGGTCTGCCATTCCGCTGTTCTGGTTCAACCAGATGGATGGGCGCGGGCCGTGGGACCTGGCTGGCTCGATTGCCGAGCACCAGCGGGTGATGGCCTGGTATGGGCAAAAGGGCATCCCGGTGGAGCTGAATGAACCTCATCATTGGGGAATGCGCGATGCCCCGGATGTGGTGTGCGTGGCCTCGGCCTTTCTGGCTGCCTATAACGCCCGGGCCTTTGGCGTACAGGATTATATTGCCCAGTTCATGTTCAACAGCCCGCCGGGACTTTCCGACGCCATGGACCTGGCTAAGATGCTGGCGATGCTCGACCTGATCGAGCCGCTGGCGGGGCCAAACTTCCGCCTCTGGCGCCAGACCCGCACCGGTCTGCTCTCTTACCCGCTGGATATGGATGCGGCCCGGGGCCACCTGGCGGCCAGCGTGTATCTGCAAATGGCGTTAAGGCCGCACATCGTCCACGTGGTGAGCCACACCGAGGCTCATCATGCAGCCAGGGCGGAGGATGTGATTGAGGCCAGCAAAATTGCCCGCCGGGCGATTGAGAACGCCCTGGCCGGCCAACCGGATATGACCCTGGCCCCCGAGGTCATCCAGCGCCGGCAAGAGTTGGTTGCAGAAGCTCAAAAGACCTTGAACGCCATTCAGAAATTGCCTGGGCTGCCGGCCGGCAACCCATGGACCGATCCGCAAACCCTGGCGCGGGCGGTGCAGGTGGGCATCCTGGACGCGCCGCAACTGCGCAACAATGCCTTTGCCCCTGGGCAGGTGCAAAGCCGGATCATAAACGGCGCTTGCCTGGCGGTCAATTCAGCCGGACGTCCGCTTGCCGAAGCCGAACGTCTTTCTCCACTGCTGTAAGGAGCAAAACATGAATTCCCCAGAAAACTATACCGTGGTTGGCGCCGGACATGGCGGCAAAGCTATGGCGGCTCACCTGGCGCTGATGGGCTGCCACGTGACCCTGTACAACCGCACCTTCGAACATGTCGAAGCGATTGCCAAGCGCGGCGGGTTAGACCTGGAATGGACCGAAGGCTTTTGTCACGGCTTTGCCCGCCTGGAACGGGTAACGTCGGATATGGCGACGGCGTTGAAGCAGGCCCAGGTGGTGATGGTGGTCGTGCCTTCTTCCGCCCATGGAGAGCTGGCCTGCAAGATGGCCGCTCATTTGAAACCTGGCCAGATCGTCATCCTGCATCCTGGCCGGACATGCGGCGCGATCGAGTTTCGCAAAGCCCTGGCAGATGCCGGCTGCCAGACGCCGGTAATTGTGGCCGAAGCGGAGACGTTCATCTACGCTTCGCGCTCGGATGGGCCGGCCCAGGCGCGTATCTTCCGAATCAAGGAAGCGGTGCCGCTGGCCGCCCTGCCCGCAGTCGATACGGCCTGCGTGCTGGAAGCAATTCGCCCGGTTTACCCGCAGTACATCGACGGAGTCAATGTACTCCAAACCGGATTGAATAATATGGGGGCGATCTTCCACCCTGGGCTGACCATCTTAAACTCTGGGCGGATTGAATCGACCCACGGCGACTTTCAATTTTACATCGACGGGGTGACGCCTTCCACGGCGCGGGTGCTGGAAGTGCTGGATCGGGAGCGGGTGACGGTGGCCTCGGCGCTGGGCATCCGGGCGCGTACGGCTATGGAATGGCTGAAACTGGCCTACAATACGACCGGCGAAGACCTGAACGAAGCGATTCACAATCAGCCGGGCTACTATGGCATCAAGGCGCCCAGCACGCTGAACCACCGCTATATCTTCGAGGAAATTCCGATGAGCCTGGTGCCGATTGCCTCATTAGGCCAGAACTACGGCGTTTCGGTGCGTGGAATGGACAGCCTGATCCGCCTGGCCTGCATTATTCACCGCACCGACTACTGGCGTCGCGGCCGGACGTTGGATAAGCTGGGCATCGCTCATCTGAGCGTGTCCGAGCTGACTCGCTATGTAAACGAAGGCATCCAGGAGTAGCCCCTGGGGCGATTTTTGTAAAGGAGGCCCTTCCGGCTTCGTCGGGAAAGAAGTTATTTGGGGGGTGCGTGGCTGCGCCACGCGGTACCACCCTGTATAGGAAAAATTTCCGCCTTCGGCGGAAGGGCCATAAAGGACTACGATATGTCAGGAATTGCAGGAGTTGCTCGGACGGGCAGCGAAGCCGTTGTCAGAAAAATGCTGGATAAGATCGCCCACCGGGGTCTGAGTTCAGAGATTGTCTCCACCAGCTCGGCCACATTGGGGGCGGTCTGGTCGCCGCATCTGCCGCCGGGCTGGAAGAGCGCGGCGCAGTCTCACTGTGTTCAGGACGGCCCGAGCGAGGATCATTTTGCGCGGGCAGACGCAAATGAAGGGCTTGTGCTAAAACGGGATTTCCCTGGGGTAGCGCCGCTCTATTACGGCTTTACCTCAGCGGGCGATGTGTGTTTCGCGTCGGAGGTCAAGGCGCTCATCGATGTGACGCGTGATGTGCATGAGCTGCCGCCCGGCTACAGCTTTGCCGGCCAGCGCCTGGAAGCGTTCGACCCGATCCAGAAACTGCCTGAACGGGATGAGCCGCCCGAAGTGTTGATCAAAAAGCTGCGCCAAATCTTAGAGGCCGCCGTTGAGAAGCGGGCGAGCATGGGGCCTGCCGGGGCCTGGCTTTCGGGCGGGCTTGATTCGAGCGCCCTGGCGGCGCTGGCGCGCCCACACTTCCAACCCTTTCACACTTTTACAGCCGGGCTGCCGGGCGCTCCGGATGTCGAGCATGCCCAGGTCGTGGCCGAGCATATCCGTTCGACCCACCATGTGCAGACGGTGCAGGTAAATGATTTGCTGCAGGCGCTGCCGGAGGTGATTTACCACCTGGAGTCGTTCGACGCCTGGTTGGTTCGCTCCAGCGTTATGAACTACCTGGTGGCGCGGCTGGCCGCCGGTTATACGCCGGTGGTGTTCTCTGGCGAAGGCGGCGACGAACTGTTCGCCGGGTACGAATACCTGAAGGGCATTAACCCGGCGCTGCTGCCAGATGAGCTGGTCGATCTGACCAACCGGCTGCACAATACGGCCCTGCAGCGGGTAGATCGCTGCGCTTCGGCGCACGGAACGCAGGCCCATGTAGTATTTCTGGACCCGCAGGTGGTGCAATACGCGCAGCAGATCCCCGTGCAGTACAAGTTGTACCGGGGTGTGGAGAAGTGGATTCTGCGCCGGGCCGTGGAAGACCGGCTGCCCCAATCCATTACCGACCGGCCCAAAGCCAAGTTCTGGGAAGGGGCCGGGGTAGAAGAATGCCTGGGCGAGTACGCCGAAGACAAGATCAGCAGCGCCGATTTTGCCCGCGAGCGGCGGCTGGAAAATGGCGTAATCCTGAACACAAAAGAAGAGCTGCTGTACTATCGTATCTTCCGCGATCACTTTGGCGTCTTTGACGACCTTTCCTGGATGGGGCGGACGAAAGGATCGCCGGCGGCCTGATGGCCGCCGATGCAGCGCAAGGGCAAGCGAGAGCTAAAGGAGACGGATATGCACATGGTTTTCTTCGTTTTGGATGACCCTAACCGGCTGGACGAGATTCTGGAGGCCTGGGAAGCAGCCGGGGTGCGGGGGGTGACCATCGTCGACAGCACCGGCATGCAGCGGGTGCTGCGGAAGCACATCCCGATGCGTTACGTTTCTGGCTCATTCCTGAGGGAAGAGAGCCACCTGACCCTGTTCGCGATTGTGCGCAAGCCAGAGCAAGTGGAAGCCTGTTTGCAGGCGGCCGAAGCAGTGGTGGGCGACCTGGACGAACCGAACACAGGGGTGATGGCCGCCTGGCCGTTAAGCATGGTCAAGGGCCTGCCAGAAACGGGTGGATAACATGGTGTGGATCGAGTTTATCATCAGCGCGGCGCTGATTACCTTCGCTGCTACGCAACTGGCAAAGTATGGCGATGCGATTGCCATTCGCACCCGCCTGGGCGGGATGCTGGTGGGGACGCTGCTGATCGCCGGGGCCACTTCCCTTCCAGAAGTGCTGACGACCATCAGCTCGCTCTACCAGGGGACGCCAAACCTGGCGGCCGGCAACCTGTTGGGCAGCAACATGTTCAATATGCTCATGCTGGCAATTCTGGATATGGCCCACCACAAACAGCGCATTTTACGTAAGGCGGCGATGAAGCACGCCCTGAGCGGAAGCCTGACCGCATTGATGATTGGCCTGGCGGTGTTTTTCATCCTGGCCGATCTGCCGGTGCAGGTGGGCTGGGTAGGGGTCGATAGCTTGATCTTGATGCTGCTGTACTTTGCCAGCATGGCGCTGCTGCAAGCCGAAAACCGGCGGCGGTCGGGGGCGATTCAGGAAGAGCCGCTGCCCGAGGGCGTCCCCAGCCTGCGGCGCGGCCTGGTCGGCTTTGGACTGGCGGCGCTGGCGCTGGTGGTGATTACGCCGTGGATGGTCTCGGCCAGCGCCCAGATTGCAGAGATCACCGGGTTGGGAACGACGTTTATCGGCGCTACCCTGGTAGCGATCGTGACTTCGCTGCCGGAAATGGTGACCACCATCGCCGCGGCGCGACTGGGCGCCGACGATATGGCGATTGGTAATCTTTTTGGCAGCAATATGTTCAATATGTTTGCGCTGGGTCTTACGGATCTATTCTTCCTGCAGGGGCGCTTTTTAAGCGTGATCGACCCTTCTTTTTTGCTGGTGGGAATGCTGGGGTTAATCATGACGATGATGGGCCTGGTGGGCAACCTGGCGCGGCTTGAACGGCGGCTGCTGTTTGTGGAGCTGGACGCCCTGGCTTTGATGTTGACCTATGGCCTGGGGATGTGGCTGTTATATTTGCGCAGCGTCGGGCCATAAGGCCCGGTTGGTTTGTTGCTGCAAGCCGGGTTTTGAATCACAAGCTGCGTTTCAGCACCAGCAGGGTCAGGTCGTCGGAAGGGTCGGCCTGGCCGACAAAATCCTGCACGGCGCTGTCGATCTGGTTGAGCATCTCATCGGCGGTCAGCTCTTCGGGGGGCAAGGCGGCCTGGCAGGCCGCATTCTGCACCAGAGCGTGCAGGCGCTGCTCGCCGAAGAAATCACCCTCGGCTGAAACAGCCTCGGTCACACCATCGGTATAGAACACCACGTAGTCGCCCGGCGCCAGGCGCAGCTTGTATTTCAGCAGATGGTTGCCCTCCTGCACGCCCAGGGCCATCCCGCTGCGTTCCAGGCGCTCCACCTGGCAGGCGGCGGCGCGCAGCACCAGGGCGGGGTTGTGGCCGGCGTTGGCGTACTCCATCTCGCCGGTATCCAGGTCTAGCACGGCGTACAGAATGGTGACGAACATGCCGCGCGGCGCTTCTGGCACAATGATGTCATTGACCCGATCCAGTACATCGGAGGGCGAATCGATTTCCTGCATGGTGGCTCGCACCAGGGTGCGAACCAACGTCATGAACAGGGCTGCTGGCATACCCTTGTCGGCCACGTCGGCGATGACCAGGCCCAGGCGGTTGCCGGGCAGGTCGAAGAAGTCGTAAAAATCGCCGCCCACCTCGCGGGCGGTGCGCCAGCGCACGCGCAGATCCCAGCCGGGAAGCTGCGGCACGATCTGGGGTAAGAAAGCGTTTTGAATCTCGCGCGCCAGCTGCATCTCGCGCGCCAGGCGCTCTTGCTGCACCATCTCGCGCTGAAGTTGATCATTCTGCACCGCCAGAGCGGCCTGTTGCGAAATGCCGGTGATAATCTCCAGGCGTTTGCCGCGCAGCCGCCGGTTGGCCGAGCCGCCGGCAAAGCTATCCGCTGCCACCCGGTCTGGTTCTTCGACCAGGAAGACCCCCAAGACTTTGCCTTTCACCGAAAGCGGGAAAGCGATCAGCAGGCAGGCGGCGTTTTCCAGGTATTCGTCCACCCGGTCTACGTCGGGCGGTTCCAGCCCGGCCCAGGCAGCCGGCACATTTTCGGCCTGCGATACGTCTTCCCACAGCGGGTAGGCCAGCAGGGTGTCTTCGAGCAGCACTGCATCGAGCAAGGGGAAAGCGCCCAGGGCGTAGGTGTGCGCTTCAGCGGCCCGCGCCACGCCATAGGCTTGAGCCAGCCGGAAGGAGCGCCGCGCCTCGTCCCACAGGTAGATCATCGCCCGCTTGACGCCCACCAGAATAGGCGTAATACGC
>CAYQDU010000217.1:0-7223 GCA_964416275.1 uncultured Anaerolinea sp.
GGGTCAGCAGGCCGCGCTCCAGGTAATCTTTCATCTCCAGGTTGATGCAGGCGGTGCGGCCGGCTTCTTCAGGCGTGCCGAGATAAATTTCTGGCAGCACCAGGCGGAAAGTAGAAGGTTGATCGCCCACGATACGCTGCACCTGCTGCCAGTATTCCGGCTCAGAAGTGTATTGATCGCAAGCCACCACGGCCCATTTGGTCAGGTCAAGCCCATCTTTGGGAAGATAGACCTGGGGGATTTGCACACCGATTTTTTCAAAGGTCTTCATAGCGCGCTCTGCTGCTCCTTGATTTTTACGATTCTACCGGCTTCGCCAGGGCGTTCCCCGGATAGATAAATTGGCGGGCGGCGCAACCGCCTGCCAATTTATCTATCGGATCCCCGCTTTTGGCGGAAGAGGTATTTTTGACAAACTGCTGGGCTTAAGATAAAACAGGAATTGTTCGGCGAATAGTGCTAAAGATAACCTTTTTGCACTACAAATAGCACAAACCGTATCCGCTATTCCTCAAAGAGGGCAGCCAACACGGGGCGCAACTCAACCGGGATCAGAGCGGTCGGCGCTCCATCCAGCGCGCCAACCGATACAATCCCCAAGGATTGCAGCCGGCCCAATACGCTCTTCGGATTATTCCAGGTCCAGTAGGGCGATTCGTCGTAATCGTCGCCGTATTTTTGGATCAACTCGGCCAGGGGCCGCTTGCCGCCCGCCTCCAGCAGCCAGGCCAATGCCTGGCGCTCGGTCGGGTTCAGGACGGGCGCCAAACGGCCCTGGACCGCCGGGCCATCCTGCATGATTTCAACCAATTGGCGAATCACATCCGCCTTCCGTCCGCCCGAACGCAGCCCCCAAAAACGCTGAAAAACGGTGAGCGAATCGCGGTTATGGCGCTCCAGACAGGCGGCCAGGGTTTCTCCGCCAAACGGTTTGGCTCGCATACGGTCATGATTGCCATGAATGGTCGCTACCTGGTGTTTCCCCAAGCTATGGGCGGCCTCTGCTATCAGCATAGTCTGCCGCAGCCTGTCAATCTCCGGAAAATCGGGGGCTATCTTTATCAGCGTCGTCAAAGCAGTTTTTGCGATATCAAATTGCCGCTTTAACAGGCGAAGGCGCACCTGGATGTACAACGCCCGCCGCATAGCATTCGCCGGAATCTGGGGACTTTGGAAGACCTTCTCCAGGTAGCGCTCACAGGCGTCTTGATTGCCGCGCCCCAGTTCCAGTTCCGCCAATGAGGTATAGCCGAACAAGTACTGCGGGTCGATTTCCACCGCCCGGCGAAAATAGCGTTCACTCTCTTCAACACGACCCTGCAGCGAATGGACTGTCCCCAGGTTATGCAGCGCGATGACACAGTTTGGGTCAATCTTGAGAGCCTTTTCCAGATACTTTTCCGCCTCGGCATACATCTTAGAGTCGCCCCGGCTTTCGTTCACAATCTTAGCCGCCCGCTCGGCGAAAGACAGGGCCTGTGGATCGCAGGGCGGCAGGTAGGATTCGATAACCTCATTCTGACTGATACGGACCTCGTCCCAACGCCCCTGTTTCGCCATCCAAAACCGCATCGGTTGATTGGTGGGCAGAAGCCCACACGCCTGCAGTCGGCCCAATGCCCGGTAACGTTCTTGGTCGGCGCCATAGGCGCTGGTAGCAAACCGCCAGCCTTCCTGATGCGCGCCCTCGTACTGAGAAGCCAACAGCAAGTCTATCCCCATCCGCCGCTGCTCTTCGTCTTCGCTATACCATAACAGTAACTTCCCGGCATAAGCCACAAAGGGGTAGCGAGTAAGATAATCTTTCAGGAAAGCACGCAAATCATTGTCATCATACGCCTCATCGCTTCCGAAGTCGAAAACTTCCCGCGCCAGCGCTTGAGGCCAGAACTGAAGGAAAGTCAGGTAAGGAAAACGCCCCGTGAGGCCAGGGGCCGCCGCCGGGCGGCCCTTCCGCTGGGCCTGCCTGACCATCTGCAGGATGGACTCCAGGTGCGGGTCGCCATTCGGGTCCTTTTGAATCGCCCATTCCAATAGAGATTTAGCCTCGGCCAGATGACCGCTGTTGGCCGCCGCAGCCCCCAGAATATACCAGGTGCGGGTCGAGACCGAACGCGCTGGCATTTTCAGCAGCCGTTCGGCCAGATTCCACAAGGCCAGATCATCTTCGCAGATCGCCAGGCTTTCCGCAACCTTATTCAGGTCGACTCTTTCCAGAGGAACGTGTTTTAAAACCTCGACCAGGCGGGCCTGGTAAACCGCAGCCTGCTCAAACTGCCACTGGCTGGTGTGAATCAAGATCAGATTGCCCAGCGCATGGATATTCTCGGCGTCGATCTTTTCTAATACATGCTGCCCATCGCGCAGCGCTGCATCCAGCTTACCGCAGTAGAACAAGGCCAGGGTTCGGTTGTTATAGGGGCTGGGCCAATGAGGGATGATCCGGGTCACGGGTCCGGCCTCCCGAGCAGCCTGCCGATATTCTCCTAAACTGACCAAAGTCTCGATCTTCTCATTCAGCACGGCCGCCTGGCGGAATCTATCCGCCGGTACATTCAGAGCAGCGGCGCTTTCTTGATTGATACGGCTGGCTTCCTGATAAATCTGGCGGATCTGTTTCAGATTCTCCAGAGGTATCTGCGTCTTTTTGAGGTATTTCTCGGCCAGGCGGGCGGTCGAGGCCCAGTAGTGCATGGCCGCGTAAGCGAAGATCAGGTTGAAGTACGCCGGAAGCATACTGGGGAAGCGCTCTATGCACGTTTCCAGGGCGGCAATCGCAGCGATAGAATTTCCCAACAGGGCCTGGACGGTGCCATACAGGTACAAATATTCGGGCTGGCGTTGGGTGCGCTCATCGACGTTTGCCAGTAAATCTAACGCCTCGGCCGGTTTTTGCTTCGCCAGCAGGTCGCCAACCCGGTCAAATAGCAACTGCGTGTCGGGTTGCTCCAACGGGATGGCTGCTGTCAATCTCTTATTTTTAAGCTTAGAAAATTTCGACATTGGCTCACCTCTTGGAGGTTAATTTTATCAGCCGCGGGTCGAAATAGTACGCAATTGGGCAGTAATTTTCTTTTCCGCCCTGCAGGTTCCCCGCTGGCGCGTTTATCTTCCCGCAGGCCCTGGCCCATCTTGACGGTTCCGGTTGGGGAAATTATCATTCACTCATTCCCGCCGCCCGGAGGCCGTATGTTCCTGTTGATGATCTTGTTCGTTGGATTGGGGCTGCTGCTGGCGCTGCTGGCGCTACCGATGATCGGACGGAAGCTTCCGCCCAACCCGTGGTACGGCGTGCGCGTCCGCGCCACGCTGAATGACCCCGCTCTATGGTACGAGGTCAACGCCTACGCCGGTAGATGGCTGTTTTGGAGCGGGCTGGCTACCGCCCTGGCGGCTATCGTCCTGTTCGCGTGCGCCGCGCTGGGGCTGCTGCCGGGCGGCAACGATGCCTACAGCCTGCTGTGCCTGCTGATTTCGGTGGGCGTCACCAGCCTGGGCCTGATCCGCAGCTTCGCCTATTTATCCAACCTGCAGAAGGCCAGGCAAGACGGGCGTTAATCCAGGTGGAACATTTCCTCCATGCGCGCCCACCATTCGCCCGGCTGGCGGGTTTCCAGGCCCTCCTGGCAGGGATCAGTCAGCCGCCACCAGGCCTGGGTGGTTGGGTCGGCGGCCATCTTCTGCATGTCGGCGGCATAATCCTGCCCAATGTATTCAAAGTGGCTGAATAGGTAGCCGTCTTTGAAATAGATGGTGTAATTGCGGATGTTACATTCGTGGATCATGTGCAGCACCCCCGGCCAGGGGGTGGCGTGCAGTTGTTTGTATTCATCGTACCTTTCGGGCCGCAGCTTGATGACCATCCCATAACGTTCCATCGTTATTCTCCCAAAATTTCCTTTACTTTGACCGCCGCCGCCTGCCCCAGCTTGAACTGCTCGGAGGCTTCCAGGTGGATGCCGTCCAGGTCGCTGGAGCAAATGACCGCGCCGGCGTCCAGGAAAGCGCAGCCCCGCTCACCCGCCACCCGGCGATAGTGCTGGCCCAGGCGAAGCGACTTGGGCGCGGCGCCGTCGAACATCTCAGCCAGGTCGGTCAATTTTGCCAGCGGCGGCGGGGCGATCAGCAGCGCCGCCGGGGGCCGGTCGTCTGGCCCGGCCCGGCTGGCCTGCACTACCCGCGCTAACACCCCAGCGCTCTCGGCGATGTCATAGGCGCTGACATGGAAGCGCGTCTTTAGATCGTTGGTGCCGAGCAAGATGATAACCAGATCGAGCGGGCGATGGCTCTCCAGGCAGGGGATCAGGTAGGTATAGCCGTTCTTGTAGCCCTCGATGGGATCGTCCCATACGGTAGTGCGCCCGCCCAGCCCTTCTTCGATGATCTCATAACCATCTCCCAGGGTTTGCGCCAGCACGCCCGGCCAGCGCGCCGCTTTCGGATAGCGGGTGTGGTGAACGGGGTCGTACCCCCAGGTATTCGAGTCGCCATAACACAGGATGCGTTGCATAAATTCCTCGCTGATAATTCCCGGTCTTTTCGCTTCACCAAGAAAGCTTCCATCTTTGGGATTATTGTTTAGCTGCGCCCGCTTGAGAAGCAAGTTTATCAAGGGGGTGTCGCACTTCGGGCGACAAACCCCATGATTAGCCATCTTTCCAGGCGAGCTTCGCTCGCCAGTCATGCTCCACCACGGTTGCGTGGAGAGCTACCACAAGAACCATTATGCGTAATGCGCCACCAGCCGGTAGGCCGGTTGGTAGCGCCCGGTATAGATTTTGGAATGGTGCAGGGCCGGAAAACCGGCCGCTTCCAACTGCGCCTGCAAGGCGGCAACCTGGGCCGGGACGATGGCAGGGAAATCGCCCCGACGCGCCAGGGCGGTAAAATGCGCCCACACCTGGCGCAAGCCGGCCGGAGTTCCCCAGGCGCGCCGCCCGGCAGACAGGCATTCAGCCGTCAGATCGTCCAGGGGGCGGCCCAGGCTCAGCCAGGCCCGCAGGTTAATCCGGCTCAGGGCGCCATCCGGGCGCACCGGCTCCAGCAGGGCCTCGCCGCGCCCGGCTTGCAGGCCCGCCAGTTCGGCCTGCAAGACCGCCGTAAACGCTTCGGGCGAGGGCATCAGGTGTTCCGGCCCCAACACGCCCTGGTAGATCAGCTTATACACATCCTGGGCGGTCATGGCCGGATACTGGCGCAGGTGTTGAGCGATCAAGACTTCCCAGCCTGGCAGATCGACAAGCTCACTCATGGTCACAACCTCTCGGCAGGCGGTTGGGCCAGGCGCAGCCAGCGGGCGTAGGCATCGTCCCATGGCTGGCGCGGGCTAGGTTGAAATACCTCCACCGTGAAGGAGCGCCGCACCACCTGACGCGCCTCGGCCAGCGACCCCAGCCTTCCTAGCGCCAGGGCCTGGGCCAGCACGTTCCCGGCCGCGGTAGCCTCCACCGGCCCAGCAATTACCGGCTTGCCCACCGCATCGGCGGTAAACTGGTTGAGCAGGCGGTTGCGGCTGCCGCCGCCCACGATCTGCACCGCATCCAGCGCATAGCCCAGGGCCTGCTCCATCTGCTCGATGGCCTGGCGGTAGGCCAGGGCCAGGCTTTCCAGGGCGGCGCGCACAAACTGGCCGCTTGTCTCTGGAATAAGCTGCCCGGTCTGGCGGCAGT
The DNA here is from genome assembly GCA_964416275.1 of uncultured Anaerolinea sp. Classification (GTDB taxonomy): domain Bacteria; phylum Chloroflexota; class Anaerolineae; order Anaerolineales; family UBA4823; genus RBG-16-57-11. Next base: position 5,670 of record CAYQDU010000217.1, read on the forward strand.
AGCCCTGGATGCGCCCCGGCATGCCGCCGGGGATCAGAAATACACTGTCCGCCGGATCGATCAACGAGCGAAAGGCCGGAGCCGCCGCAGCCAGAGCGGTCAGCTCTTCATACGCGTACGATTGGCCGCCGGCGACCCATTCCCGGCGGCACTCCTGCACCAACCACAGCCCGCTGATGTTTTTCAGGAAGCAGTATCTTCCACCTACCCCGCCTTCGTTGGTGAAGTTGAACGCCCGGCTTTGGGGGGTGATGACCGGGGCCAGGGTTTCGCTGCCCACCAGCGACCAGGTGCCAGAGCTGATAAAGGCAAACCGCCGGCTCTCGGCCGGCACGGCCGCCACCGCTGAGGCGGTGTCGTGGCTGCCCACCAGCGCCACCGGTAGGCCGCCGGCCCCCGTCTCCTGGGCCACCGACGGGCGCAGCTCGCCCAGGAGCCTGCCGGGCTGGACGATGGGTTGGAACAGGCGGGCGGGCAGGTCGAACCGCCGCAGCAGATCCCAGGCCCAATCACCGCTGGCTGGGTTGTAGCACTGCGAGGTGGTGGCAATCGTGAATTCGCTGGCCTGCTGCCCGGTCAGCCAGAAGTTGAACAGGTCGGGCATGTGCAGCAGGGCATGGGCCTGTTCCAGGGTGAGGTCGTCCATCTGCTGGGCGGCCAGCAACTGGTAGAGGGTGTTAAGCTGCATGAACTGGTTGCCGGTCTGGGCATAGATTTCCTCGGCCGGTAGGCGCTGGAAAGCGGCTTCCATCACGCCGTCGGTGCGGCTGTCGCGGTAGTGATAGGGATTACCCAACAGCCGCCCGGCCGCGTCCAGCAGGCCGTAATCCACCCCCCAGGTATCGACGCCCAGGCTGCCCAAGGTCCCGCGGCTGTGAACCACGGCCGCCCGCACCCCAACCAGCAGTTCGCTCCACAGGCGCAGCACGTCCCAATGCCAATGTTCATGGACGCGCACCGGCCCATTGGTGAAGCGGTACAGCTCTTCCAGGTTCAGGCGATCGTCTTCCAACCGGCCCAGGATGACCCGCCCGCTCTCAGCCCCCAGGTCAATCGCCAGATAGCTCTCCGCACTCATCCGCCCTCCGTTTCCGCCGCAGGCGGGAATTTTGGCTCTTCCGGCCTCGCCGGGGAAATTTCCATATTTGGGGTTGGCGGGTAGCCGGGTAGCTCCTCACTTAACCGGGGTGGAGGCGACTGGCGAGCGAAGCTCGCCTGGAAAGAGGATTAACTGTGGATTTTGTCGCACTTCGGGCGACAAAATCCACGGAACAACTCTTTTTGAAGGCGCTCGCAGAGCGCCATGCCTGTTCCACGGTTTAATGGAGTGGTACCGGTGGCTGCGCCACCCGCCAACCCCAAATATAGATCAAATCCCACCCGCGGCGGAAGAGCCGGAATTTCTCTATCTATGATGGTTGCTGTATGGATGGTCTTCGCTCCGAAATCATCCATACAGCGGGCCAAAGTTGGCGCAGGCCCGGTAGTCGGCTCCTTCCAGGTCGGCGGTGCCGAAGGCGCTCCAGGCGCTGGGGCGGAAGATGCGTTCTTCCG
>CAYQDU010000218.1:0-7162 GCA_964416275.1 uncultured Anaerolinea sp.
AAGCGCGCACCGCACCGGCCGCGTTCTGGCTGGCGATAAACGCCATCGTCGCCGCCGTAACCGCGATGATTAATCCAAAGGAAGCCAACAATTTAACGCGCATAGCCAGTATTCTGCCCAACTGTTCCGCTGCAAGCGGGAGTTCGTCCATCGAGGGGGGCGGTTGTTTGGCTGCGCCGCGCAATCGCGCCCTGGATAACGTCTTTCCCGGCCCGGCCGGGAGAGACCCCCATCTGCGGAAGCCCTCAAACTGCCAGTTTCTTCATCCGATACCCGACCCCAAACACCGTTTCGATGTAATGTGGGTTTTTGGGGTCGAGTTCCAGCTTGGCGCGCAGGTTTTTGATGTGCGCGTCGATGCTGCGCTCGTAGCCCTCGTAAGCGGCGCCGCTGCTGGCCTCTAAAAGCTGTAAGCGGGAGAAGACCCGCCCCGGCTGGCCCGCCAGGGCCGCCAGCAGCCCGAACTCGGTGGGGGTCAGGTCGATCTCCTGCCCGGCGCGCTGGACGCGATGCCCATCCAGGTCGATTTCCAGGTCGGCCACGCGCAGCCGGTGCGGCGCGTCGGGGGCCGCCAGAGCGCCTTCGCTGCGCCGCAGTAAGGCGCGCACCCGCGCCGTCACCACGCGCGGCGAAAACGGTTTGGCGATGTAATCGTCGGCGCCCAATTCCAGGCCGATGAGCTGATCGGTCTCTTCCACGCGGGCGGTGAGCATGATGATCGGCGTAGCCGCCTTGCGGCGAATGGCGCGGGCTACATCCAACCCATCCATTCCCGGCAGGTTCAGGTCAAGGATCACCAGGTCGGGCTGCTTCTGCTCCCACAGGGCCAGCCCGCCATCGCCCCGCCCGGAGGCGATGACGCTAAACCCGGCCTGCTCCAGGTAGGAGCGCAGCACCTTGACCAGTTCCGGCTCGTCCTCGATAATCAGGATGGTCGCCATGGGCGCAGCCGCCTAGAGTCGCTCGGCCCGCTCTTTGAGGCCCAGCAGCATGCGCCGCTGCATCAGAAAGGCAACCGGTTCCAGGAAGACGTGGTAGGCCAGGTCGTTCAGCGGCGTAGCGTTCCAATCGGCCAGCCAGCGTTCCACCAGGCGGGTGCGCCCGTCCTCGGTTTCGTACAGGTAAAAGCCCCAGGTCGAGGCCAGGTAATCGCCGGGACGCATCACCGGGGCCGGGCCGGCGTCGGCCTGGCGGGTGTCGCCGTGCAGCACCAGGGCCTGCTGCGGCTCGGCCACCACCACCGGGAAGCCGAAATTCTCGGCCAGCATCACCTGGTCGCCCACCTGAAGTTCCTGCCATTCGGGGACGATTTCATCCGCGTTGTGGATGCCCAGCCCGGCCAGATTTTCCATAAAATCGTAACTGTAGAACCCGGCCTTGTTCTGCCCGATCTGGACCAGCCAGGGCCAGACTTTGGATGGCGGCACGTCGATGGTGATAGCGTGGGTTGAATTGATCTTGGGGTTGGGCAGCATCCCCTCGCCCTGGTAGCTGAGGTCCAGGTCGCCGGGCTGGACGCCCCAGCGGAGCATCCACGGACGGATGACGCGCCCATAAGCAATCCCTGCGGCCACGCCCGACAGAGCGATAGCCAATGGGGCCAAACTGTTTCGCTTGCTCATAGTCCTCCTTGTGACGCAATCCAGGCAAACTCATTGTAAGTCTTCCAGCTTCGCCGGAAAAACTTCCGTATTTGGGGGTAGGATGTTGGGGGGGGAGTTGTCTGGGCGGTGGAACCGCCCAGACAACTCCCCACCTGCAGATCAAATCCCGCCTTCGGCGGGAGGCGGCCCGGAGGCGGCCGGCACCGCTCGCCGGGATTGGATCCAGCGCCGGATCGGCGGGAGATAGACCCAGATCAAGACTGTGATCGGCAGCAGCATGACCCCATTCCAGGCCAGGAGCGTGCCGATCACGCCGGGCAGGTAAGATGTGAAGGCGAAGATGTACGCCCACAACGGCAGGGCAAAGACCAGGAGCGGCAGGCTGCTGTAGTAGGGCATATAAGGCGACACCAGGTACGAGGTGGCGCACAGGGCAATCAGGCGCTTCTCCTTATCCAGCGGCGTCAGCAGGGCCGGAATGAACAGTGGCAGGGCGACCAGGCCAATCGAGATATTCCAGTCGGCGGTGTGCCGGTCATTGACAAAGATCGACAGCCCCTGTAAATACCACATCGGCCACGGCCCCCAGATCACCAGGCTGAGTAAGAACAGAACCACCCCGGCGGCTAACGCTTTCCACCGGTCTTTGCCCAGCCACCACCACAGCATCAGCACCGGGACGAAATTGCCCTGCGGCTTGAAGGATGAGATGACCAGGGCCAGGAACATCAGCGGCCAGGATTTGCGCTGCAAGGCATACCAGCCTATTGCCAGGCCCAGGATGCCCCAGCCCTCTACCGTTCCCCACCACAGCAGCCACATCATCTGGCCCGAAAGCAGGACCAGCAGGGGCCGCCCGCCATAGACGGAAGTAGCATACAGGGTCATGGCGATGGTGGCGCCCATGAAGGCGATCAGCCCGGCCCGGCCCGGCAGGGTGACGAACGGCGACATGAAGATGGCCGTCCAGGGCGGGGCGAAGGTCCAGAATTCGGTGGCGACGCGTGGCAGCCATTCGGGGTGCATCACCAGCCAGGTGTAGCAGCGCACGTAATCCCCGCCGGGGCTGACCAGGGCGAACAAGAACCACACACATACGCTTGCCAGAATGACGATCATCCACTTCTGTGTAGACCATGTCCGTTGGCCGATCATAGCCGTCATACGTTCCTCCAGGAAGATTGGTGAGCGAGATGCGCGGCAGGCCGGGGCGTCCCAACGCTGGCAGCATTCACATCGCAGCTATCATTATACATGCGGTTGGAATATCTTCCGAGGGAACGCACGCTTAAGAAAAACGAAAGGGGGTTGTCTTTTCAGACAACCCCCAGATGAGGAACTTTACCGGCCGGTTTAGCTGTTGCCGCCAGGGGCCTGGGTGGGCTGGGTGTTCCAGCGCCCGCCGCCCATGCCGGGGCAGCCGCCGCGCCCGCCGCCCATGCCGCCGCCGCGCCCGCCGCCGAAGCCGCCCTGCATCCGGCTGAGCATGAAGTCGGCCTGGGCCTGGGTGATGACGCCATCTTCGACCATCTTTGCCAGGGCCGCCTTGCGGGCGTCGAGCATCAGGGTCTGGAACTGTTCCAGGGTGAGGCCCTTGGCTTCAGCCACCTGCCACATGGTCTTACCGGCGTCCAGTTCGGCCTCCAGGTCTTTCTGGTCCATGCCCAGGGTTTCGGCCATGGCCGCTTCCATATAGTCGTGCATCGGGCCAGGCTGGCCGGTCTGGCCGTAGCCGCCCATCATGCCTGGGCCGCCCATGCCGCCCCGCCCGCGGCCGCCGCCCATCATCCCGCCGGGGCCAAAGCCCGGAACCGGGGTGGGGGCCTGAGCGTACACATAAGCTACACCGGCGACACCCAACGCCGCCAACGCTACCACAACTGCCATACCGATCAAAACAAGCTTTTTCATGGTTAATCTCCTTATTGTTCTCAGTGGTTGATACCCCTATAATAACGCACAGATGTGTAGAACTTGTGAAGACCCTGTGAAGGAGTTTGGAGTTTGGCCGGCGCTGCAGCGTCGGCCAAACTCCAAAGGGAGACCTGGGATCTCAGCTCCCCACGCAACCGGGGTGGGGGGGCCAGGCGAGCGAAGCTCGCCTGGCAAGAGGGTTAATCGTGGATTTTGTCGCCTGAAGTGCGACAAAATCCACGAAACATCTCTTCTGGAAGGCGCTCGAAAAGCGCCATGCCTGTTCCACGGTTGAATGGGATGGCGCCCCTTGCCGGGAGAGCCGAGGATATTTTGTGGATTACCACACTCCGGGCAGCAGGCGATAGCGCACCCGCTGGGCATACTCGCGGTAGCCGGGCAGTTCATTTTGCAAGGTCTGGTCCTCCAGCCGGGTGCGGATGACCAGGAGAATACTGAGCAAAATAGCCGGCAGGAAGGCCCAGGCCGAATCCAGAAACACTGGCGCCGCCAGGTAGAACCACAGCGCCCCGGCGTAGCCGGGATGGCGCATCCAGCCATATGGGCCGCTCGAAACGACCTTCTGGCCGCGTTCGGTCTGGATGCGCACCATGCCGGAGAAGAAGCGGTTTTCGATCAGGGCGTAGGAGCCGAGCAGAAAACTCGCCCCGATCACCGCCAGCGCCGCCAGCCTCAGCGGCAGGCCGAAGGTGGGCGTCCCGATAAACCGCTCTTCCAACCCGGCGGCCAGCGGAACCAGGCCGCCGCCCAACCCGACCAGGGGGGCCAGAACTTTATCCCACGGCTTGGCGTCTTCCTGCTGCGCAAAGCGGGCGCGTTCGGCGATCAGGTCTGGGTTGCGCCGCGCGACCAGCGCCCGGCTGGCTACAAAGTTCAAGATGCACAGCCCGGCGAACAGCCACGCCTCCCACCAGTTCCAGCGCCAGGAAATCAACAGCGGGAAAAAAGGGATGACCACGACAAAAAACAGCATTTGGATCAGCATGCGTAACGAGAATGTTTTTTGCGTTTCGCTCATTTTGGCCTCTTATTCTTCTTCGCCCGACAGCAGGCGAATCTTCTCCCAGGGCTTAACGTTGCTTTCTTCGGCCAGGATGGCTCGCAGCTCGTAGATCTCGTCGCGCAGGGCGGCGGCTTTCTCGAATTCCAGGTCTTTGGCGGCCTGCTTCATCTGCTTTTCCAGCTCGGCAATCACCCGCTGAAGCTCGTTCTTGGGCATGCTGCCGGCCTTGCCGCTCCCGGCGTGGTATTCGCCGCGCGGCTCGGCCACCGCCTTTATCGAAAGCTGGTCGGTCAGGTCGCGCACGGCCTTGAAGATCGACACCGGGCGGATGTTGTGGGCTTCATTGTAAGCCACCTGCTTGGCCCGCCGGCGGGTCGTTTCGTCGATAGCCCGGCGCATCGAGTCGGTCATCACGTCGGCGTACATGATGACCTTGCCCTCCACATGCCGGGCCGCCCGCCCGATGGTCTGGATCAGGGCCGTCTCCGAGCGCAGGAAGCCTTCTTTGTCGGCGTCCAAAATCGCCACCAGCGAGACTTCCGGCAGGTCCAGCCCCTCGCGCAGCAGGTTGATGCCCACCACCACGTCGAACACGCCCAGGCGCAGATCACGCAGGATGCCCACCCGCTCCAGCGTGTCCACCTCCGAGTGCAGATAATGCACCTTGATGCCCAGTTCCATCAGGTAATCGGCCAGTTTTTCGGCCATGCGCTTGGTCAGGGTGGTCACCAGCACCCGCTGGCCGTTGGCCGTGCGCTTGCGGATCTCGCCTACCAGATCGTCCACCTGGCCTTCGATGGGGCGGATCTCCACTTCGGGATCGACCAGCCCGGTGGGGCGGATGATCTGCTCTACTACCTGATCGGCCTGCTGCATTTCCCACGGCGCGGGGGTGGCCGATGTGTAGACGGTGTAGCCCATGCGCTCTTGAAACTCTGGGAAGGTCAGTGGGCGGTTATCCAGGGCCGAGGGCAGGCGGAAACCGTAATCGACCAGGGTCTGCTTGCGCGAGCGGTCGCCGTTGTACATGCCACGGATCTGCGGCACGGTCATGTGCGATTCATCCAGCACCAGCAGGTAATCGCTGGGCAGGTAGTCCATCAGCGTCCAGGGCGGGGTGCCGGGGGCGCGCTGATCCATGTGGCGCGAGTAGTTTTCGATGCCAGAGCAGTAGCCCACCTCGCGCAGCATTTCCAGGTCGTAGGTCGTGCGGCTCTCGATGCGCTGGGCTTCGAGCAGCTTGTCGTTGGTCTTGAACCAGGCCACCCGCTCGCTCAGCTCGCCCTCGATGTCGGCGATAGCCTGCTTGAGCTTGTCCTGGTCGGTGATGAAATGCCGGGCGGGGTAGATGGCGGCGCTGGTCAGATCGCGACGAAGTTCGCCGGTTACGCTGTCGAACTCGACCATGCGCTCGACTTCATCGCCAAAGAAGGTGATGCGGTAGCCGATGCGTTCCTGGTAGGCGGGGATGATGTCCAGGCTGTCGCCGCGCACCCGGAAGGTGCCGGGCTTGAGTTCCAGGTCGTTGCGCTGATAGTGACCCTCGATCAACTGGCGCAGCAGGGCGTTGCGGCGATAGATGTTGCCCGATTGCAGGTTGATCACCACCCGCCCGTAGGCTTCAGGGTTGCCGATGCCGTAGATGCACGACACCGAAGCCACGATGATGACATCCCGGCGCGACATGAGCGAGGTGGTGGCCGCCAGGCGCAGGCGCTCGATCTCTTCATTAATGTCGGAGTCTTTCTCGATGTACAGATCGTGGCGCGGCACGTAAGCTTCCGGCTGGTAATAATCGTAATACGAGACGAAATACTCGACCGCGTTTTCGGGAAAGAACTCTTTGAACTCGGCGTAAAGCTGGGCGGCCAGGGTCTTGTTATGGGCCATCACCAGGGCCGGTTTGTTGATCTTCTCGATCACGGCGGCGATGGTGAAGGTCTTGCCGGTGCCGGTAGCGCCCAGCAGCACCTGATCCTTGTAGCCTTTCTCCATACCTTCCACCAGTTGGCGGATGGCTTCCGGCTGGTCGCCGGTGGGCTTGTAGGGGGCATGCAGCTTGAAGTCCATAACTCACTATTATACTCGCGCTTGGGGGCGGAAAGAACATTCGTTCAGTTCTTGGGCGGAATCTTCGACATCTCGAACACGCAGGTTGGCGCGCCCATCGCTCGACATTCGACTTCCCGCACGTCTACCTCGCGGTCTTTGCCAAAGATGCCGCGCAGCCCTTCCTGAAGCATCCCGGTCAGGCAGTAGCAGATCGGTTGGTCGGCAGTGTAGCCGCAGCAGCAGGCGCAGGTTTCCAGGCAAAAGGCCAGCTTATCGCCGCGCTCCTCGATACGGATGGTCATGGGCTGGCCCTGGTAGTCGAAGCTTCTTTCAAAGGCGAATTTCATCAACTCCAGCCCTTTTTTGACCCGCATTCCTTCGGGGATGAGCTTGAGGCCCGAGAGGATCGTTGCACCGGCCAGGGCGTTCATCTGATCCGTTCCGTACTGCTGCGAGAGACGCCCGATGCGCATCACCATGCTGCGCCCGCCGCGCCCAAAAAAGTTAAGCAAACCGTAACTGCTCAGACATAGAAGTCTGTTGAACTTTAACATTGCCAAAATCGCAA
>CAYQDU010000219.1:0-7114 GCA_964416275.1 uncultured Anaerolinea sp.
AGCGCCGCCGAGCCTTTGAGCTGGCTGGCCGGGTCGTTCGAGACAAGCACCATTGCGCGTTTGATTTTCATCGCATCCTCCGCTTATTCGTAGCGGCCCAGGATTTCGGGCAGTTGCTCTGGGGTGACGTTGCCGTACATATCCTCGTCTACCACCACCACCGGGCCGATGCCGCACACCCCCAGGCAGGAGGTCGTGACAAGCGACCATTTGCCATCGGGGCTGGTCTGGCCGGCTTTGAGCTGCAGGTTGCTTTGCAAAGCCTGCCAGACCTGCCGCCCGCCCATCACGTGGCAGGGGGCGCTTTCGCAGAACAGGACGACATGCCGCCCGCGCGGTTTGGTCGAGAGCATGTGGTAGAAACTGGTCAGCCCAAACAACTGGCTTTGCTGAATGTATACACCGTCTTGGGGCGCATGAAGCTGGCGGCGCATTTCGGCCAGCGCCGGCCCAGGAACATAACCATATACCTGGTTGATTTCCAACAGGATGGGAATGACGCCATCACTCTTGCGGCCATGCTTTTGGATTGCGGCGGCAATAACGTCGGCATAGCCATTTTGGGGCTGAGTAGTTTGCATCCGGTCCTCCTAAGAGAGTACAGCGATTGCGTTGAAGTTGCAAACCTGCATGCAGATGCCGCAGCGAATGCAGGTGTCGGGGTCAATCACATGTGCATGGCGGCGCTCGCCGTGGATGGCTTCCACCGGGCAGTTGCGGGCGCATACGGTGCAGCCGGTGCAGGCGGGTTCCTGAATCTCGTAGCGGATCAGGGCCTTGCAGACTTTGGCCGGGCAGCGCTTTTCGTAGATGTGAGCTTCGTATTCATCCCGGAAGTGTTCCAGGGTGCTGAGAACCGGGTTGGGCGCGCCCTGGCCCAGGCCGCACAGGCTGTTGCGGCGCACTTCGTGGCATAGGGCTTCCAGCTTTTCGATGTCGCCGTGCTCGCCCTGGCCGTTGCAGATCTTTTCCAGCAGGTCGAGGATGCGCCGCGTGCCTACCCGGCAGGGAGTGCATTTGCCGCAGCTTTCGTCCTGGGTGAAATCCATGAAGTAGCGGGCAATATCTACCATGCAGGTGTCTTCGTCCAGAATCACCAGGCCGCCCGAGCCCATCATGGCTCCAGCCGAGATCAGCGATTCGTAGTCGATCTGGTAATCCAGGTATTTGGCTGGCAGACAGCCGCCCATCGGGCCGCCGATCTGGGCGGCCTTGTAGCCTTTGTTGTCTTTGATCCCGCCGGCCACATCGTAGACCACCTCGCGGATGGTGATGCCCATCGGCACTTCGATCAGGCCGGTATTGCGCACGTCGCCGGCGATGGCGAAGGTCTTGGTTCCCTTCGAGCGCTCGGTGCCCATCGAGGCGAACCATTCCGGGCCTCTCAGGACGATCTGCGGCACGTTGGCGTAAGTCTCGACATTGTTCACGTTCGAGGGCTTGCCCCACAGGCCGCGCTGAGCGGGGAAGGGCGGGCGCGGGCGCGGCTCGCCCCGGCGGCCTTCGATGGAGGCCATCAGGGCGGTTTCTTCACCGCACACGAACGCCCCGGCGCCCATGCGCACTTCCAGGTCGAACGAGAAGTCGCTGCCCAGGATGTTCTGGCCCAGCAGACCCAGCTCGCGCGCCTGCTGGATGGCAATGTTCAGCCGCTCGACCGCCAGCGGGTATTCTGCCCGGCAGTACACAAAGCCCTGGCTGGAGCCGATGGCGTAGGCGGCGATGATCATGCCTTCGACAACCGAGTGCGGGTCGCTTTCCAACACGCGGCGGTTCATGAACGCGCCGGGATCGCCTTCGTCGGCGTTGCAGATCACGTATTTTACGTCGCCGGGGTTCTGGCGGCACAGCGACCACTTCTTGGCGGCCAGGAAGCCCGCTCCGCCCCGGCCGCGCAGGCCGGAGGCCACCACGGTGTCGATCACCTGCTGAGGGGTCATCTCGTTGACGGCTTTGGCCAGGGCCAGGTAGCCGTCTTCAGCGATGTATTCTTCGATGTTGGTCGGGTCGATCTTGCCGCAGTTGCGCAGCACGTTGCGCACTTCTTTGGGGCGCGGCGCGCCCAGCTCTTCATCGGCAACCGTCACCGCCCGCATCAGGAACTTGTCGATGACCCGTCCCTTGAGGAAGTGTTCTTCGACCAGGTACGGTACGTCATCGACGGATAGATTGATGTAATGTACGTTCTCAGGATAGACCACCAGGTCGGGGCCGTATTGGCCCGGGTCGGCCAGGCGCGAAGTTTCCAGCACCTGCACCTCGTCGATCAGGCCCTGAGCCACCAGTTCGTTTTGCAGCGCGTCGATCAGTTCGTGCGCGCCGCGCTGTAAACATTCGGGGTCTACCGATACCAGTACATGTGAACGATAAAATGGCATAGGAATCTTTTATCCTTTCCGCTTTTTTAGCGGCCAGAAGCGCGCCTCACAGGTGCTACGCGCCGTCTGGCTGGCTAGGCGTTGATGACGTGATCTGCGACAACCTTGCCGCCCACGATGTGTTCTTTCATGATGCGGCGGGCCACTTCGGGCGTGACTTTGCCATAGGTGACCATCGGCTGATCGCCAATCGTCACCTGGACGATGGGTTCCCATGAGTCGATGCCGATATTGCCGGTCTGGCGAACCTGAATCTGGGCCAGGTTTTCCTGCTCGATGGTCTCGAGGATGGCTTTCATGGTCTCGCGCGCCCCGGCGGCGATGCCGGGCGTGCCCATCCCAACCGTAATCTGAACATGACCCGGCTCGTTCTTCAACTGGCGCTTTTGCAGAGCTTCTTCGCGCACCCGTTTCAGGTCTTCAATCGATTTGATCGTAGGCATTTGGTTCTCCTGTAGTTCGGTCTTTGTGGCTCTTGGGCGGCAGGAGCGCCCGGCGAGCGCTTCTTATTTCCCACCCCGGGTACCCCAAAAAGGCGCCGGCGCGGCGGGGATGAGTAGTTTGCGGATGTCGTTGACGCCGTCCTCCAGGCTGGTGCGCAGGTAGGTCAGCACGTCGGGGTCGGTCAATAGCGAATAATCGTCTTCGGAAACGCCCAGGGCCTCTTTCACCGGCTGGTCGTCGAAGATGAATTGGGCGGCTTCAACGTCTTTGGGCCGCCGGGCGGAGTATTCCAGCCGCCAGTGGATTTCCGGGTGGGCCACGATCAGGCTCATCAGGGTGGCGGCCACGTCGCCCAGGGGCATGCGGTCGATGTGGCTGTGCTGGAAGGAGACTTCCACGCGGGTGCCTTTGCCTACCTGCGATTGGATGGTCAACTGGCCGTTGCAGCTTTCGGCGGCAGCTTTGAGCAGCGGCAGCCCCAGGCCCACCTTGCGGGTGGTGCGGCTGGTGACGAAGGGGTCCAGCACCCGTTGGGCGGTGGCTTCATCCATGCCGCGGCCATCGTCCTGGACGCGAATCAGCAGCCGGTCGGCGTTCAGGTCCTCGTCAATCGTCACGACGATGGTGTGGGCCTGGGCCGCCACGCTGTTTTCAGCAATATCCAGGATGTGCAGGGCCAGTTCTTTCATGGTCAGTCCTGAATCTTCTTCAGCACCTGGGGGAATTTGTTGGGTTTGACCCGGCCTACGGCGTCTTCATCGACGACCACCACCGGGGCCTGCGAGCAGGCGCCCACGCAGCGGCAGACTTCCAGGGTCACCAGGCCGTCGGGCGTGGTCTGGCCGATGTCGATGCCCAGGGCCTGCTTGGCCTTTTCGATGAGCTGGGGCGTGCCGCCCACATAGCAGGCCGTACCCATGCAGAATTTGATGGTGTGCTTGCCGCGCGGCTGGGTGGTGAAGAAGGAATAGAAGGTCACTACGCCATGCACCGATCCAACCGGTACGTGCAGGCGCTCGGCCACGTAATTTTGCATTGGCTCCGAGATGTGGCCGATACGATTTTGCAGTTCGTTCAGCACAACCATCACCGCCCCAGGTCGGCATTCGTTTTCGCTCAAGACCTGGTCGATGATTTGACGTTGTTCCAGAACCATCAAGGGATCGTTCGGTGAAATGGTTTTTACACTTTGGCTCATTTTGTCTCCATGACAACACCTGGCCGTTTCCGGCCATTGTGAAAATTAACACAACTTTATTGTATTTGATTAGTCCGATTTTCACAAATGACGATTGTCATTACATGCCTTACTTATTGTCACATGGCCTGAGCGTTCACGCTCAGGCTGCGCCCGGCTTCCTGGCGGGCCGCCCGGCCTATTTCTGCCATGCAGGGAGCCTCAATTTCGAAGATGTTGGCGCCCAGGAAGTCGTCCGCATAATGCACATCGCCGCCTAACAGCAGGGAGTAGCCGCGCGCCTGGGGATAGCGGGTCAAAACCTGGTCGAACGGAGTGCGCCGCGAGATTTCCAGCGCAGCCACCGGCAGACCGGGCGGCACAAACCCCAGGGTAGGGATCAGCCCATAAGCCTGGCGGTCTACGTGGGCTGGAATTGCCAGCCCGCCCAGCCTGTTCACCCCCTCTACTGCCTCTTCCAGGCTCAGGTTGGTCGAGATCAGGAGCATGCGCGGCTCGATGCGCACGAAATCGCCCGTTTCGTCTACGATATATTGTTCGCCCAGGCTTTCGGGGTCGTTGGGGAGGGGCGGCAGGGCCGTATCGACAATCCTCTGCCAGCTTTCCATTTGGGCTAGATCGTCGAACAGGCACAGCAGATGCACGTCCTCGCGGGTTTGCAGTTCCATTCCTGGCGAGACGTGCAGGCGGGTTCCGGCTGCCGCCCGCTGGACGGCGGCAACGTTGGCGCTGGCGTTGTGGTCGGTGATGGCGATCCAGTCGATGCCGCGCTCAAGCGCTCGCTCGACGATTACCGGCGGGATCATCTCTACCCCCGCGCAGGGGGATAGCACGGTATGAACGTGCAGCTCGGCGCGGATGCGCATGGGCCTCAACCTTCTGGCGTAAAAAGCGCCCGCTCTTCCCGGTGGGGAAGGGGGCTACCGCAGGCCCAATTGGTACAGCCGTCCGACCACCTCGAAGGTGGGCAGCGGGGTCGCCAGCAGGGTGATGCCCTGCTCTTCAGCTTTTTGCAGCATGGCCGGGTCGGGTTGGGCGCCTTCGGTGAGGATCACCGCGCTCAGTTCCAGCAGAGCCGCCACGGCTACGACGTTGGTGTGGGCTTGCAGCGTCACCCAGATGCTCTGGTGCTGCGCCCCAGCCATAACGCAGCTCAACAGGTCGGAGGCGTAGCCGCCGGAAGGGACGATGGTCGAAAAGTCTTTTTTTCCGGCCAATACGTTCAGATCAAGCGTTTCGATGACTTTTTGTAGATTCATTCTACCTCGTTTCCGCCGGGTGGCGTTTTCGGTAATTCTTTCGTGCTCAGACCGCCAGGGGGCGGAGGACGGCTTGGGGCCTTTTTCTGGCGCGCGAGTTTTTGGCTCGCTTTACGTCCTTCGCGAGAAACTGGATGATGGCCTCCCCAGGTTAGACTGGCTTTTGGGGAAGGCCTACATTGGAAACGTCCTGCGCCTCGGGGTTGTTGAGGCGGGTGATTTCGCCCAGGCTTTCTTCGGGCGTCAGGTAGATTTTCATTTCCAGCTTGGTGCCTTTGTCGGGCGACGATTCGAGCGTCATTTTATCGACGCAGCGGCGGATGTTGAGCAGCCCCATCCCGGCCCCAAAGCCCAGCTCGCGGATGCGTTCGGGGGCGGTTGAGTAGCCGGCCTGCATGGCTAAATCAATATCGGGGATGCCCGGCCCTTCGTCCATCGCTTGCATTAAGATGCGATGCGGCTCGATCTCTACCCGCACCAACCCGCCCTGGGTGGTGTGGATGATCAGGTTCATCTCGGCTTCGTAGATGGCGATGCCGCAGCGCCGGGCGATCTGTGGGTTGGCCCCCAGGCGGATGAGGGTGCGCTTGATGTTGCTGGAAGCGTCGCCGCCATGCACAAAGTCGCCGGCTTTAATCCGGTAGCGCAGCACCAGGGTGGTCCGGTCGGAGATGATATCCTGGAACAGGTGGCTGGCCCGGTAGCGGCGCACTTCTTCCACCTGGTAATCCTTTTGCAGCGCCATCAGCAGACCGCGCGTGATGTCGCCCTTGGTAATCATGCCCACCAGCTTGCCCTGATCGTTCACCACCGGCAGGCGGCCCACGCGCTTACGGGTCAGGCGCTCTACCGCTTCCACCGCAGCCTCGCTGTCGCGGATCACGATCAGATTGCGGCTCATGTAGCGCTCGATGGGGGCGTCCAGGTCGTTGGCCTGCAGCGCGCGGATCAGGTCTTCCAGGCTGACCACGCCGGCCAGCTCGCCATCGCATACTACCGGCGCGCCCGAAATGCGCTTCTGGCGCAGCAGCTCCAGAACTGCGTTCATGGTTTCGTCGGGCGCGACGACCTGCACCTCGGGAGACATGACGTCGCGCACCTTCAGGTCGTAAGCCAGTTCTTCGACCCGGGTAAAGTATCCGGCGTCTTCGTCGGTGACGGGCCGTCCAGCGGCGTTGGCGGTTTGTTCCATGGCGTTTAGCTCAGGCATTCCGGCACGTTATCTTCAAAGCTGCGCAGCCCGGCCCGATACAGCCGCCCGCACACCTCGAACATGCCGTAAGGGGTGGTGATGAGGGGGATGCCCTCCTGGGCCGCCAGATCAACGGTTTCTTTGGGCGGCTGTTTGCCGCGCACCAGCACGATGGCCCGCACATCGGCCATCTGGGCGGTGCGCACCACCTGCGGGTTGCACAGCCCAGTGAGCAAAACAGCGTCGGGCCGGATGGAAGCCAGCACATCGCTCATCAGGTCGGCTCCGCATCCGCCCCGGATTTCAGCGTCCAGGGGGATATTTTCGACGTGCAGCGTGCCGTTGATTAATTGGATCATATCCTTGAGTTTCATTATCAGCCCTACAAGTACAAATTTTAGACACCCGCAATGCGTTCCGGGTGGGTGTAGATGTTGAACCGGTGGCGGCGGGCATACCCGATCAGGGTGATGCCCCAGCGCTGGGCCAGGTCAATCGATAGCGAACTGGGCGAGGTGCGCGAAATCACCACCCGCGCCCCCAGGCGAGCAGCTTTCTGCATCATTTCTGAACTGATCCGGCCGGTGGTCAACAGCACCCACGGAGTCGGTTGGAGCCGTTCGAGCAGGATCCGCCCGGCCAG
>CAYQDU010000220.1:0-7098 GCA_964416275.1 uncultured Anaerolinea sp.
CCATCGAGATCACCGTGCTTGAGAACGAGGCTTTCAAGACCAAGCTGACCACCGTGATGCAGTCCGGCAACCCGCCGGATATCTTCCAGAGTTGGGGCGGCGGCGGCATGAACGAGTATGTCAAAGCCGGCATGCTCAAAGACATCACTGCCGACCTGGAGAAAGATGGCTGGAAGGAAACCTTCTCGCCCGGCGCGCTGGGTGTGTATAGCTACGATGGCAAATATTACGGCGTACCGCGCGATATGGGAGCGGTAGGTTTCTGGTACAACAAAGACCTGTTCGCCAAGGCCGGCATTGCCGCGCCACCCACGACCTGGGACGAGCTGATCGCAGATATCAAGACCCTCAAAGCCGCCGGCATTACCCCGATCGCGCTGGGCGCCGGCGATAAGTGGCCGGCCGCCTTCTGGTGGGAATACCTGGCCGTCCGATTGGGCGGGAAAGCTGCCTTCGATGCAGCCTACAGCCGGAAAGGCGCTTTCACCGATCAGCCCTTCATCGATGCCGGCAAGAAAATCCAGGAGCTGGTAGCGCTCGAACCGTTCCAGAAAGGCTTCCTGGGAGCGAGTTGGCCGGATGAACAGGTGGTCATGGCCGGCAGCGAAGCGGCCATGGATGTAATGGGCCAGTGGGCGCCGGGCGCGTTCAAAGACGCCAGCGTCGACAAACTGGGCCTGGGCGATAAGCTAGGCTGGTTCCCCTTCCCGGCTGTGGAAGGCGGCGCTGGCGATCCTGCTGACGCCCTGGGCGGCGGCAATGGCTTCGTCATCGGCAAAGACGCCGAACCCGAAGCGGTAGACTTCCTGAAGTACATCAGCAGCGTCGAATCGCAGATCGAACAGGCCAAGATCGGCCTGTCGGTGCCGGTGGTCAAGGGCGCTGAAGTCGGCCTGGCCGACCCGATGCTGAAGCTGGTGCAGGAAGGGGCCGCCAAGGCCAAGTACTTCCAACTCTACTATGACCAGGCGCTGCCCCCGGCCATGGGCGCCGTGATCAACGACGCCGTGCAGGGCATCTTTGCCGGAACGCTCACCCCCGAACAGGCGGCCCAGATGATCGAAGACTCGGCCGCTCAAGAGATCAAGTAGCATCCCAACAATCGTCCTGAGCGGAGGCGCCCGCCGCTCTTTGCTCTACTCTGCCTCCGCTCAGGACGACGACCGTCTCAGGAAGGACAGATCGCGTGAAAGCTGTTTCTACCAGCGAATACTCATCGGACCGGCCGGCCGGGGCGCGCATCTCCCGGCGAGCGGAAGAGACCCTGACGGTGAGCCTCTTCTTGCTGCCGTCGCTGGTGCTGTTCCTGGGGTTCGTCGTTTACCCGATCCTGCAATCGGTTTACTACAGCCTGTTCAACTGGAAAGGGTTTGGCCCGCCGGTCGATTTTGTCGGCCTGGACAATTACCGGCGCATCCTGACTGACCGGGTCTTCCTGCTGGCGGTCAAAAACGGCGTGATTATCGTCGTACTCTCGCTGGCGATCCAACTTCCGCTGGCGCTGATGTTGGCGCTGATGGTGGGCCGCGACCTGCCGGGACGGGCCTTCTTCCGCACCATCTTTTTCCTGCCGTACGTTTTTTCGGAAGTGATTGTGGCCATCATGTGGCTGGGGCTGTTCAATCCCAGCCCCGACCGCGGCCTGATTAACGCCCTGCTGGTGCTGATCCCCGGCGCGCAGGCCCACCCCTGGCTGGCCGACCCCAAAACGGTGCTGGTGTGCATCTTCATTGTGCTGACCTGGAAATATTTTGGTTTTCACATGCTGCTGTTCATGACCGGCTTGCAGAACATCCCGGCGGACATTGAAGAAGCGGCGCGCATCGATGGGGCCAACCGCTGGCAGCTCCTATCCAGGATTACCATTCCGCTGCTATCCAGCACAATCCGCACCTCGGTGTATTTATCGGTGCTGGGCTCGCTGCAATTATTCATCCTGGTATGGATCATGACGCATGGCGGCCCGGTCAACGCCAGTGAAGTCATGTCTACCTATATGTACCGGTTTGGCTTTGTGCGCTTCTACTTCGGCTATGGCTCGGCGGTGGCAATCGTGATGTTCCTGATCTGCCTGTCCTTCTCGCTCATCTACCAGCGCCTGGCTCCGCAGCAAGACTACCTGGGCGGCGTTTAGAAAGGGATCATTTCATGGAAACAACGCGACCGCGCCGCAGCCTGGCCCGCCGCATCAACCTACCCAGGGTTTTCCAATATCTGATCCTGTGCATCTTGGTGCTGATCATCATCGTTCCCATCGTAACCATTGTGTTTGGGGCGCTCAAGACCCGCGGCGAATTTATGCAGCATCCCTATTCAATCCCATACCCGCCGCGCTGGGAAAACATCACCAAAATCCTGGGGGATGAGAGCTTCTGGCGCATGCTGCGCAACAGCCTGGTCGTCATGCTGGCAACCACGGCCGCGGTGGTGCTGCTGTGCAGCCTGACAGCGTTTGTCTTCGCCCGGATGCAGTTCCGCGGCAAGACGCTGGCCTTCAACCTGTTCACGGTTGGGTTGATGTTCCCGATCAATGTAGCCATCCTGCCGGTCTACCTGGTGCTGCGCCAGATCGACCTGACCAACCACCTGGAAGGCGTCATCCTGGTCCAGGTGGCCTTCCTGCTATCCAGCAATATCCTGATCCTGCGTACGTTCTTCATGTCGATCCCGGTCGAACTACAGGACGCGGCATTGATCGACGGCTGCACCATCTTTGGCTTTTTCTGGCGCATCCTGCTGCCGCTGGCGCGCCCGGCCCTGGCTTCCGTGGCCGCCCTGACGATGATCGTCAGTTGGAACGATCTGCTCGTCCCGTTGGTGGTGCTTGATAAAGATACCCTGTGGACCCTACCGCTGGGCACCATGCAGTTCCAGGGGCAGTACGGCCAGGACCTGGCCCTGGTGGCGGCATTCCTGACCCTATCCGCCATCCCAACCGTCATTTTTTATATTATCGCCGAACGGCAGATCGTGGCCGGCCTGACGGCCGGGGCGATCAAAGGTTAACCCCCAGCCATCGACATTTGAAGGAGTGTTATTCATGGATACCAGCCAAACCCGCCCTGTCTACCAGGACGCGGCCCAGCCCACCGACCGGCGCATCCAGGACCTGCTGGAACGCCTGACTGTGGAAGAAAAAATCGCTCAAATGACTTCGTATTGGTTCCGCGACCTGCAGACCGCGCAGGATGTGTCGGTGAAAAAGCTGCGCGACCTGCTGGCAGGCGGGATCGGCCAGATCACGCGGGTGGGGGGCAGCAGCACGCTGGCGCCAGTCGAGGTGGCGCGCGCCGGCAATACCATCCAGCGGTTTTTGATCAACGAAACCCGCCTGGGCATCCCGGCCATCCTGCACGAAGAAAGCTGCGCCGGCTATATCACCCTGGGCGGCACGACTTTCCCGCAGATCATTGGGCTGACCAGCACCTGGCAGCCCGAGCTGTGCGCCGCCATGGCCGACGAGATCCGCACCCAACTCCTGGCAACGGGGGCGCGCCAGTCTCTGGCCCCGGTGCTGGATATCGGGCGAGACCCGCGCTGGGGGCGTATCGAAGAGACCTTTGGCGAAGACCCACTGCTGGCGGCCCAGTTTGGCATGGCCTACATCCGCGGCCTGCAGGGCGGCGACCTGCGCCGGGGTGTGCTGGCCACCGGCAAACACTTCGTTGGTCACAGCCTGTCGGCCGGCGGGCTGAACTGCGCTCCATCCCTGTTAGACACCAACACCCTGTGGAATGTCTACCTGGCGCCCTTCCAGGCGGCCATCGACGAGGCGGGGCTGCGCTCGATGATGAACGCTTACCCTGAACTGGACGGCGAGGTGGTGGCGGCCTCGCGGGCAGTGCTGACCGGGCTGCTGCGCGAAAAATTGGGCTTTACCGGGCTGGTGGTCTCGGATTACGAGGCTATCTTGATGATCCATACCCTGCACAAGGCGGCTCCCGACCTGCGCAGCGCGGTGGTTGCCGCGCTGCGGGCGGGTATCGACCAGGAACTGCCGGCGCGCGCCGGGTACGGCGCGCCGCTGCTGGCCGCCCTGGAGGCGGGCGAAATCGGCATGGACGAGATCGACACGGCTGTGCGGCGCATCCTGGAAGCCAAATTTGCGCTGGGGCTGTTTGAAAACGCCTATGTGGATGAGGGTCGGGTGGCGGAGGTGTTCGAGACGCCCCGGCAGCGGGCCCTGGCTAACGAGATTGCGCGCCAGAGCCTGGTGCTGCTGAAGAACGAGGGCGATCTATTGCCTCTGGCGCGCCGGCCGGCTAGCGCTGGCAGCGCCTTGTATACCATCGCCGTGATTGGGCCTAACGCCGACGACCCGCGCAACCTGCTGGGCGACTACAGCTACGCGTCGATGCTCGAATCAATGCGGCTGGCCCCGCTGCCCAGCTCGAACGTGACTGGCGGGTTGGACGATGAGCGGGTGCGTCAATATTCGATCAAAATTCCCACGGTGCTGGAGGCAATCCGGGCGCGGGGCGGGCCGGAGGTGCGCGTGCTGTATGCACCGGGCTGTCAGGTGGCCGGTGACGACCGCTCGGGGTTCCCTCAGGCGGTAGCCATCGCCGAGCAGGCGGATGTGGTGGTGTTGGTGCTGGGAGATAAATCCGGACTGACGCCAGACTGCACCTGCGGCGAGACGCGCGACAGCGCCAACCTGGGGCTGCCCGGGGTGCAGGCCGAACTGGTGCAGGTGGTGGCGGCGACTGGCAAGCCGGTGGCGGTGGTGCTGGTCAACGGGCGTCCGCTGGCGCTGCCCTGGATGGACGGATGCGTCTCCGCTATCCTGGAGGCCTGGCTGCCGGGCGAGGAAGGCGCGCAGGCCATCGCGGCAGCCCTGTTTGGCGAGGTCAACCCCGGCGGCAAGCTGCCGCTGAGCGTGCCGCGCTCGGCCGGGCAGATCCCGCTGTATTACAACCACAAGCCGGCCGGCGGGCGCTCCTACTGGCACGGCGATTACGCCGACCTGAGTACGACGCCGCTGTACCCCTTCGGTCATGGGCTGAGCTACACCCAGTTCGAGTATTCGGATCTGGAAATTGGGCCGCTCACAGCGCCGGCCGGCGAAACCATCACCATCCGGCTGACCGTGACCAACATGGGCGCGCTGACCGGCGACGAGGTAGTGCAGCTTTACACGCGCGACGAATACGCCCACCTGCCGCGGCCGGTCAAAGAACTGAAGGGCTACCGACGCGTGCGCCTGGAGCCGGGAGAGCGCTGCCGGTTGACTTTCCATCTGCCGGTGGATCTGCTGGCGTATTACGATAAGCAGTTGGAGCTGATCGTGGAGGCCGGCAAGATCGAGGTGATGCTCGGCAGTTCGTCCGAGGACATCCGCCTGCGCGGCGAGTTCGAAATCAGCGGGCCGCAGCGTGTGCGGGTAGAAAAGCGCTTGTTCACCTGCCCGGTGACGGTGGAGTAAAACGGCTTATAAAGGATATGGCTGCCCGAAAATCTATTTTCGGGCAGCCATATCCCAGGTGGGGTATCCCCATTAAACCGTAGAGCAGGCATGGCGCTCTGCGAGCGCCTTCAGAAAAAGAGATATTGCGTGGATTTTGTCGCACTGCGGGCGACAAAATCCACGATTAACCCGCTTTCCAGGCGAACTTTGCTCGCCAGTCATGCTCCACCACGGTTGCGTGGGGAGCTAACCAACCGGCGGTACACTGCGCATGTGGATCTCGGGTATGTCCGCCGGGCGACGGGTAACCCGGCGCGCGCCCTCTTTTATCACGCCTTCCAACACTCCGCGTAATGAAAAACTGTTGATCAATAAGCCGGTCTTGCCATCTGTAGCAGATGAAACCGCCCAGACTGCCTTACGGGCGGGGTAATCAGGCTTGCGGCCCAGTATCCGCACCACGCCGGGAAAGATCTTCAGCCGGTGTTCGTGGCCTTCGACCACATCAATCCGGGTCAGCATATCGGTGACGACCATCCCAGGGCTGAAATTAAAGATGCCGACCCCGCTGTCAGCGTACTCCTGCGCCAGCGATTTGGTGAAGGATAGCACCCATGCTTTGGAGGCGCCGTAGGCGTTCTGATAGGGGACCGGACCCTTATAGCCTCTTCCCACCATATTGAGTAATTTGCCTGAACGCCGGGGCAGGAAGAGCTGCAAAGCAGCGCGCGAGCCGTAATAGACCCCCATGATATTGGTTTGCACCACCCGGTTGAAGTCCTCGACGGAATAGCTCATCGTCGGACCATAGGCTGTTTCCAGCCCGGCGTTGTTGAACCAAATATCCACCTTGGCAAAGTTCTGCACAGCGAAATCAGCCAGCGCCAATACCTGGTCCGGTTGCGATACATCACAAGCCAGGCCAGCCGCCTTGCCGCCCGCATCCCGCAGATGTTTCACGGCCTCATCCACCGCCGCCTGCGAACGCGAGGAAACCACCAGCTCTGCACCTTCACGAGCATACGCTTCGGCAATCCCCAGGCCGATGCCTCGGGTGCTGCCTGTAATGACTGCTACTTTGCCATCCAATACACCCATATTCCCTCCACTCTGATATAATTCATGTGTATATATTATTCACTATCGTTAACTATAATCCCCTTGTATTGGCCTGTCAATGCAAGCGATTTCTTGAAAGTAAACAGATATGGAAATCGAAGAGTTTTCACACAGCCTGCTCGACGGAATGACACTTTTAATGCGGGTTTCGCTCCAGGATTTAATGAGCTATATTCACCGCAGGGGCATCTCAATGGCTCAGATCAACGTTCTGTACCAGTTGTACTATCGTGGACCATGCGAGGTGCTGGCTTTTACCCAGACGCTCGCCCTTTCACCGGCGGGCGCTAGCCAATTGATCGAGCGGATGGTGCGGCAGGGTTGGGTGGAGCGCCTGGATGATCCTACCGACCGGCGGGTGCGGCGCGTTCACCTGACCGAGCCTGGCCGACAACTGGTTGACGAAAGTATCGCGGCGCGCAACGAATGGATTAGCCGTTTTGGCGCCAGGCTGACCACGGAAGAAAAGCAGCAGGTTGCCGAGGTGTTTCGATTACTGGCAGAAAAAATCGAAGATGTAACTGCTCAGCCCTTTCCTGCAAAAATAGGGAGAAAATCTGGAACGTAGGGTG
>CAYQDU010000221.1:0-7078 GCA_964416275.1 uncultured Anaerolinea sp.
AGGCCCGTCCCGGCGGGGGCGGCGGGGGCGGTCGTATCCAGGTTGGCGTCGGTGGCCGGGTAGAGCGCCGTGGGGGCAAGCTGCGGGTCGCGTGAAGCGAAGACTACATACGAGCCGTCTTCCGAGAGCACCGGTGTGGCCGATTCATACACAAGCTGGCGGTTGGCAACCGGGGTCGTGGCTGCATTGTACAGCGAAACCCGATAGGTGCGGTTGGTCGCCAGTTCGCGCACGAAGACGTCGCGGGCGTTGTTGGTATCACCCGTCACCAGGTTGATGAAGGTTGAGTCGAAGGCCACGTAGCGCCCATCCCCCGAGACGAAGGGGTGGCGCGCCTCGCCGGTCAGGCCGTTGCCGTTCACCGAGCCATCCGTAACCGAGACCCGGCGCATCGTGCCGTCTCCCCGGTCGTAGACGAAAACGTCTTTGGCCCCGTTGGTGTCATTCGCCACCAGGTTCGAAGAGTCGGACATGAAGGCCACCATTCGCCCGCTGGACGAAAGCGAGACCTCCCAGGAATTGCCGTTCGAAATCTGATTGTTCAACCCGATGCAGGTGATACAGACCGTCTTCATGCCGTCGGCTTCGTCGAACTGCCCGTCGCCGTCCACGTCGCGGTCGCGCACGAACACATCCCGCTTGTTGTTGGTATCGTTGTTGACCAGGTTGGTGGCTTCGGAGGCAAACGCCACATAGCGTCCATCGGCCGAGATCGCCACCGTGCGGCCCCATTCCTCGAACTGCTCGCCCGAAGACAGGTTGCCCTGGGTGTTGTTGGTGTGCAGCGAAACCCGGGTGGTAGCCCCGCCGCGGCATTCCTTGAGCGAGAAGAAGCCGATGCGGGTCTGCCAGTCGGTATTGGCGGTGGTCGTGACCGGCGTAGTGTAGTACATGTTAGTGTACCAGAACACGCAGTCGTCCAACGGGTCCACGCTCATCTGGCTCTGGCGGCCCCACGGGCCGGCGTCGTTATCGCCGTCGAACTGCGCTCCCAGCGGCACAGAGACTGGCACCAGCAGGTTGTCGCTCAGGGTGATCTGGTTGGTGGGGTCTTTGCGCAGCCGCCCGGCGTAGGCAATGGTCGGATAGGCCGAGGCGCTGGAGCGACTGAAGCCGAGGGCCATATTGCCCGCCCGGTCTACCGCCAGGCTGCCCAGCCAGCGATAACTGCCATCCGGCTGGTATACGCTGGATTGGACGATGTTGGGTGTACCGTCGTTGGCAAAACGGGCTTCCAACCAGCGCACGCCAGTCGGGCTTTGCTCGCCGCCGGGCTGCACGGTGAAGTTAGCCCACAGCGAAGGCACCCCATTAACGGTACGGTATTGCAGCGGCGACATCAGCCGGTCGCCATGGGCGTCCACCAGCTCGCCCGTTCCGGCCTGCGGCACCACGGTGCCAACGTCCAACTGGCCGGTGTCTACATTGAGCGTGTAATTGGGCGAGCCTTTGGGTTTGGTAGGCGTGGGCGTAACTACGCCAAAGGTAGATGCAGCCAGGTTGTTCCAATCGACCTTGAACTCCCATACCTGGAAGGTGTTGGATTGGATGGCGGCGAAGTAATTGGGCGTGCCGGTGGGCGGGGCCGCGCCCAGCAGATTGCTGGGGATCAGATGCTCGTAACCGAGCTGTTCGGGCAGCCACTGGTCCACATAGTTGAAATCGACCACCCCGTTGACCAGGTCCGAATCGTTCACCGCCCACACCTTCACACCGGTGAAGTTGCGGTTCACGCCGTTGTTGGTCAGGTCATACAGGTCGGCGGCGACGTAATATCCGTCCGGCCACAGACCGATCTTGGGCATGTCGGGGTAGTAGTAGGTATTGCCTTCGTTGGTGCCGAGCGAGTAGTACAGCCAGTTGGTGCTGCCGAAATACGTCCCGGCCGGCAGCGGGAGGGCCGGAGCAGGAACGGGCAAGATGGGCTTATTGCTCTTCGACACGGCCAGGCAGATATAATACGGGCCGCTGTCGATGTTTGCATAGGCCACGTCGGCCACCACCCAGCGCAGGTTGAGGTGATCGTAGATGACGTAGGGCTGGCCGTGGTGGTTTTCCGGGGTGAAGCAGGCCGATGGGATCGGCGGCACGGGGGCCGTAGCCCAGAACTGGGCAAAGGTGGCCTGCTCTACCAGGGTGCCATTCTTGGTATACAGGGCCACCATCTTGTTCACCGCCTGCAGGAAGTGGGTATAGCCCACCGCGCCGCTGGTATCGGGAATGGAGCCGATGATATTGGGGTCATTCAAATTTATGGTGGTGGTGAAAATGTCCGTGTCGGCCGGATCGTTGAGCGTGCGATACAGCCCCGCCCACTGCAAGATGGGCGCCGGCATTTGGGTTGCGCTCGCTTCAGCCGGGACCGCCGGGGCGGGCTGATCCGGCACAGGCGGAGAGGCCACGCCGGCGGCCGATCCGGCCTGCCAGCCCAGCGCCCCGATCAGCGCCAGCAGCATAGCCGCTGCAAGCGCCACGTTCAGAAAATGAGGTAACTTTTTCATAAGCCAGATTCCTCCACAAAAAATGGACGTGCAAACCAAAGTGAGCCCAGAAAACAGGCCCGACACAATACCAACCACAAACAAGACCCGCCCTACAGAGTTAATGGCATTCTAAGATAAGCGCGATGTTAATACCGTAAAGACGGGCTAAAATTACAGTTAACAGATTGCCGGTGTGACTGGCATGCGCCGCCATCTGAAAAGAAGCCTGGCTCTTCCGTCAAAGATGAGATTTTTCCCCGTCAAAGCCGAAAGGGCCAACATCTCTTTCTTCGGGCGCTCGAAAAGCGCCTTCAAATAAGAGATGTTGTGTGGATTTTGTCACCCTTTGGGTGACAAAATCCACAATTAACCCTCTTTCGGCGAAGCCCGCCAATCGCCCCACCACGGTTTTATAGAGCGCTACCAGAGCGCCTTACCTGCTCCAAAGCTACAGGGGTTGCTGCCTGTTTTAGCCAGGCAGCAACCCCAGGAACTAGAGAATACCCGCCTTCGGCGGAAAAACATCTACCGCACTACTGGCACGCCTGGAGCGAAACATCATCCACGTACATCGAGGTGACGCCGTTCCAACCATCGTTGTAGGTTCCCCATTGCAGGATGATCGTGCGCCCGATGTAGCGATCCAGGTTGAACTGGAACAGCCGCCAGTAGGCTTCGTTGCTGCGCCGCCACACCAGAGTGTCGATCCAGTTGCCCCACTGATCCAGCACCAGCAGGTACTGCACGTCGCCGGCCAGGTTGGCCTCAGCCGAGCGGGCCTGGATGGCCGGTTCGAGGGCTTCCGTATCGGCCGAGGCCAGCGGCAGTTCAACCCGCGCCCCCTGCGGCGCGTCTTCCGGGCGATAGGCCGGCCATTCGCCGGTCATCGAGTAGGCGTAGAAACGCAGGGTCGCCTTGTTGGCCCCGGAGGGAATGGTCACGGTCTGGCGCACGTCCGAATAGGAGTAGCGGTTGTGATACCAGTACACGATGCCAGTCCGCATACCGCGCAGCCCGGTATGGGCCAGCCAGGTCGAGTAGCCGGCCGAGTAGTTGGTATAGGGAATGTACCAGCTCGAATTGTTTTCGAAGCCGCCGTTGCCGATCCGCTCGGTGCAGGTGGGCGGGGGCGGCGGGGTCACGCCGCCGCAGGTATCTACCGTCAGGTCGTCCACATACATCACCGAGCGCCCGCCATAGCCATTATTGAACGTCCCGAACTGAATGCGGATTGTGCGCCCGGCGTACTGGCCCAGGTTGAACTCGCGGTACTGCCAGCCCGCTGCGTTGCGCGGCGCCCACCACAGCAGGGTTTCGATGATCGTACCGGTGTTGGGGTTCAAGATCAGAATGTACTGGGCGTCACTGGCATCGGGGGCCAGGGCCTTCTCGTCCCACACCGAGCCTTCCCTGGGCAATTGCGCCCCAGGGTCAATGTCGGGCCGCTCAGCTTCGGCTTCCGGCGTCTCGGGCCGGTAGGCCCCAGATTCTTCGCTGCGTGGATACAGGCGCACTTTCAGGGTCGCATTCGTGGCCCCCGAAGGGATAAACACATTCTGCCAGGCGTCGGAGTAGGAGTAGGCGTCTCCATAGCTGTAAAGCGGAATGCCGGCGCGCAGCGAGCGCAAGCCGCTGTAGGCAAAGTCGTACGAGTAGGCCGCCGGATAGGCGGTGTAGGGAATGTTCCAGTTGGCGTTATACTCGAAGCCGCTGTTGGAGACCTGGTTGGTGCAGGTGTCTGGGGGCGGCGGAGGCGGCGGCGCAAAGCCCGACACCAGCAGCGACACATCGTCCACATACAAGGCGGTGATGCCGTTGGCGGCGTCGTTATACACGCCCACTTCGAGCTTGATTGTCTGCCCGGCGTAGGCAGACAGGTCGAACTGATGCAGCGACCAGAATTGGTTGTTGCTGCGCATGTAGACTAGCGTGCCAACCACTACATTGGCGCTGTTCAAGACGTTGACGTATTGAGCATCGCCGGCCATGGTCATATCGCCAAAAGCGCTGGTGGGCAGGCCGTCAGCCGACTGCGGCCCCAGCCCCTCCGGGCGCAGGGCCGCCTCGGTGCTGACCGGGTACAGCCACAGGCGCAGCGCGGCCGAGGTGGCCCCGGCCGGGATGGTAATCTCCGGCGAGCGCAACTGCGAGTGCAGCGGGCTGGACGGCAGATCGGCCAGGTTGACAATGCCCATCCGCGCCGAGCGCGCCCCGCTGTGGGCCACCACCGTCGAATAGGAGGCCGGGTATAACCCGGCGCCTTCCATCAAATTCCACCAGGTGGAGCTTTCAAACCCGCCGTTCTGCACTTTTTCACTGGAGGCGGCCAAGGCGGTAAAATCCTGGCCGGTGACGTTGGCGGTCACGTTCAGGTCGATCAGCGACGGCTCGAAAGTATAGCCATCTTTATAGG
Organism: uncultured Anaerolinea sp.; assembly: GCA_964416275.1. GTDB lineage: Bacteria > Chloroflexota > Anaerolineae > Anaerolineales > UBA4823 > RBG-16-57-11. The sequence goes on from CAYQDU010000221.1 coordinate 4,897, forward strand.
CCGAAACCCCGAAATCGCCCTGGGTAGCGCTCACCGTGTAAGCGCCGTTGGCGTCGGTTTTGGCCTGTTGGCCGCTGCTGCCTTCAACCGTCACGCCGGGAATCGGCTCGCCTTCGGCAGTGGTCACCTGACCGCTGACGCGATACGGGCTGACCGGCTCCGGCCCGCGGATCAAGGGCAGGAAAATCTGCACGTTCTGTTCCGGGTGGGCCAGGTTCCAGGGGCGCGGGGCCGGCGGGCCGGGCGGTTCGCTCTGCGCCGCCGCCGGGGCGACCCCCAGCAGGGTGGCAAGCAGAGTGAGCACAAGTAAATAGCGGGAATAGCGGTACATTCGCTTCTCTCCTTTGTATATATAACAATATCCGGGCGGCGGCCAGGCAGCCAAACCCGCGCTGCATTTATTCTGCCGCCTGAAATATTAACGCAGGCCCAATCCAATAAGTTCCGCTCCCAGCGTAAAGAGGGCGTTAATTCTGGAATAGAAATGTTCGGTGGATGTTGCCGCGCTTCGGGCGACAATATCCCCGACAAATATAGAAAGGCCCTTTCGCCCCAGGCAGGAAATTTTCTATGTGTTTTGGGGAGATGTGTGGCTGCGCCGCACATTTCCCCAAAACACGTAACATCTCTTTCTGAAGGTGCTGGCAGAGCGCCATGCCTGCTCTACGGTTGCATGGGGTGATCCCCCCGGCGAAGCGCAGAGAGCCTATAAAATCATTTCCACGGAGCCGGAATAAGCGTTCGTTTTAGACGGTGCAAAGCGGCGCAAGCCAGACCCTCATAGAAACCAATTCCGGCTGTATAATTCATCTTACACACAGGAGGCCTTATGCACTTATATGGCGGCGTCGAAGCGGGAGGCACCAAGTTCGTCTGCGTGGTTGGCAGCGGGCCAGACGACCTGCGCGCTGAGGCGCGTTTCCCCACCACCACCCCCGATGAAACCATTGGACGGGTGATCCAGTTTTTTCAGCAGCAGATCCAATTTCACCCTCTGGCCGCGATTGGCGTCGCCAGCTTTGGCCCGGTCGACCTCAACCCGGCCTCGCCCACCTACGGCTATATCACCACCACTCCTAAGCCAGGCTGGGCGAACGCCGACCTGGTGCGCCGCCTGGAGCAGGCCCTGGGCCGGCCGGTGGCCTTCGATACCGACGTAAACGGGGCCGCCCTGGGCGAGCATCGCTGGGGGGCCGGGCAGGGCTGCGACCCGTGCCTGTACCTGACCATCGGCACCGGGGTGGGCGGCGGCGGCATCGTCAACGGCAAGACTATCCACGGGCTGGTGCATCCAGAGATGGGCCACATCCGCCTGCAGCACAACTGGCAGACCGACCCCTTCCCCGGCGTTTGTCCCTATCACGGCGATTGCTTCGAGGGTCTGGCGTCTGGAACCGCCATGAACCAGCGCTGGGGCCAGCGGGCCGAAAGCCTGCCATCCGATCACCCGGCCTGGGAACTGGAGGCGCATTACATCGCTCAGGCCCTCTCGGCCCTGATCTGCACCCTCTCGCCGCAAAAGATCATCCTGGGCGGTGGGGTGATGCAAAATCTGGCCCTGTTCCCCCAGGTGCGCCGCCAGGTGCAGCAGCTTCTAAACGGTTATGTCCAATCGCCGGCTATCCTGAGCCAGATCGACGACTACATCACGCCGCCCGGCCTGGGCAACCGGGCCGGCGGCCTGGGGTCGATTGCTCTGGCAATGAGCGCCGGAAAGAATTAAGGCTTTTGCGCCGAAGGCGGAAGGCCCCCAATTAACCGCTATCGGCAAAGAGCGCCGGCGACTCTGTCCGCCGGCGCTCTTTGCGCACTTCCCGATCCGCCTGCCTTCAGTCGGACGACGGCCCGTGTTCGGAATGGGTCGTTCGCTGGAGCAGCAGCTTTCCGTCTTGCTCGGCCAGGATGCGGCCTTGCTGAAAGGCCGTACTCAGGCAGATTCCAAACAGCAAGACGATCAGCCCAATCGCCAGCCAATCAAATACCGACATCTTGATCGAGAACAGCTTCAGGGTATGGTTGCCGGTGAAATAGACCACTGCATTAATCCCCACGCCGATCAGGCGCGCCTCGGTGGGGCCCAGCTTGCCATACGAGATGGCAAATTCGCCCCGCACACAGGTGCGAATGTAAACCAGCACCGACAGCAGCAGATAGCCCACCAGCGCCAGGCAAGCCAGATTGA
>CAYQDU010000222.1:0-7036 GCA_964416275.1 uncultured Anaerolinea sp.
ATTCTTGCCCAAACTTGACCCCTTTTTGACCTGATTGAAGCTATCATCTCAGTACACCCTTGGGCCGGACGCTTGTCTCCCTGGGCGAAACGTGTGGCGATAAGTGGAGCCTGAATCTGGTTCGGATGAGGTGAGATGATGGAACGATCGATTGGGGATGTGTCACGATGGTTTGACGTGTTGGGGAAGTATCTGCTGGCCCTGATTGCGGCTGCTGCAACTACTGGTTTGATGCTGCTCGTCGGGCGGGATACCTTGGGAGAGGGTGTGATTGCCTTGCTCTACCTGGCTCCCATCAGCTGGATGACCGCCCGTTGGGGACAGGGGCCAGGCATCCTGGCTGCCGTAGCTTCTGCCCTGGCCTTCAACTTCTTTTTCATTCCCCCTTATTACACGCTGTACATTGGCAGCCCGGAGGGCTGGCTGCTGCTAGCCATCTTCATGGCGGTGGCCATCCTGATTGTAGGACGCATCCAGGTAGGGTTTGCTATGGCCCAGCGGCGTGAGCGAGAAGCCACCTGTATGTATGAGCTGACAGCGGCCTTATCCGGCCCGCATACCATCGATGCTATTGCCCGTATTCTGGCTGATGAATTTCAGGAATTCCACCAGGCCGATGCGGTGCAGGTGGTTCTACAAGGGAAAGAGGGGCCTGTCATTACCCGTCTTCATCAGGAATCCGCAGCAAACAAAAAGCCCGACCGCCTCTATCCCATCATGGTTTCCGACAAAATTGCCGGCGAAATCCGCGTGTGGCAGGGGCTGTTGCCTCTTCCTCTAACAGAGGATCGTCTGGTCAAAAACCTGACCTATCAAGCCAGCCTGGCAATCGAGCGGGCGCAAGCGTGAAAATCGGTGCGAGATCACTGGGGCTGTCCAAAAGTTCCTTTTTGGGCAGCCCCTTTTCATTTGGCAGCTGCCATACCAGGCAAAACGTTTGATGCCGTAATGTCGAAAGCGGTCCTTGACACTATTTTGATGCTTTTCCCCGTTTCCTTATCACAAAATTGATCTTCAAAAGGATATATTCAGCGAGTAACAGGAGGTATCGATGAGTGATTTGTTGTTTCTGTTGATTGCGCTCGGCTTTTTCGCCTTGATGGCCGGCTTTATCCGGCTGTGCGAGCAGTTGATGGAGGAATGAAATGAATGCGATGTATGTTGGCGCGGGCCTGGTGGTCGTGGGCCTGCTAATCTATCTGTTTGTTTCCTTGATCAAACCTGAGTGGTTCGGATGACCGCCTGGGATTGGTTCCAACTGAGCTTGTATGTCGGGGTGCTGACCCTGCTGGTCAAGCCGCTGGGCGCTTATATGGCGCGCGTCTACCAGGGCGAGCGCACTATCCTGTCGCCGCTCCTGCTGCCGGTGGAACGCGGCTTCCTGCGCCTGGCCGGGGTGCATCCGGACGACGAAATGGACTGGAAGACCTACGCCCTGGCGATGCTGGGTTTCAACCTGGTGGGCCTGCTGTTCGTGTACCTGCTGCTGCGCCTGCAGGGGGTGCTGCCGCTCAATCCGGCCGGATTGGCGGCCGTCTCGCCTCACCTGGCCTTCAACACGGCGGTGAGCTTTGCCACCAACACCAACTGGCAGTCCTATGGCGGCGAGACCACCCTGAGCTACCTTTCGCAGATGCTGGGATTGAGCGTGCAAAACTTCGTATCGGCAGCCGCCGGTATGGCAACCCTGGTGGCCCTGATCCGCGGGCTGGTGCGCGCCAGCACCACCCGCCTGGGGAATTTCTGGGTGGACCTGCTGCGCACCACGCTGTACATCCTTGTGCCGCTGGCGCTGGTGCTGGGGTTGGTGCTGGTCTCACAGGGAGTGGTGCAGACCTTCCAGCCATATCTAACCGTAAACACCCTGGATCCCAGCGGTGGGGTGAGACAGCAGACCATCCCGCTCGGCCCGGCCGCCTCACAGGTGGCCATCAAACAGCTGGGCACCAACGGGGGTGGGTTCTTCAATGTCAATTCGGCGCACCCTTTCGAGAATCCCACCCCGCTAACCAACTTTCTGGAAATGCTCTCGATCCTGCTCATTCCAGCCGCCCTGACCTATACCTATGGCAAGATGGTGGGCGACACGCGCCAGGGTTGGGCCATCCTGGCGGTCATGACGATCATCTTCGTCGCCATGAGCGTACTGGCCAAAAGGTCTGAGCAGCAGGGTAATCCGGCTTTTGCTTCATTCGGAGTCGACCAGGCGGCCAGTTCGCTCCAGCCGGGCGGCAACATGGAGGGCAAGGAAACCCGCTTTGGCATCGCCAGCTCGGCCATCTGGGCCGCGGCTACTACGGCGGCCTCCAACGGCTCAGTCAATTCCATGCATGATTCCTACACCCCACTGGGTGGGCTGGCGCCGATGTGGATGATCCAGCTGGGCGAAGTGATCTACGGCGGGGTCGGCTCGGGCCTGTACGGCATGCTGGCCTTTGTGGTCATCGCCGTGTTCGTGGCCGGGTTGATGGTGGGCCGTACCCCCGAGTACCTGGGTAAAAAGATTGAAGCCTACGAGATGAAGATGGCCGCCCTGGTGGTGCTGGCGCCAGTATTGATGGTGCTGATTGGAACCGCCGTGGCGGTCGCCACCCGGGCCGGGCGGGCGGGGGTTTTCAATGCCGGGCCGCAGGGCTTTAGCGAGGTGCTGTATGCCTTCTCGTCGGCCGGAAACAACAACGGCTCGGCCTTCGCCGGGCTGGACGCCAACAACCTGTTCTACGATACTGCCCTGGGTCTGGCCATGTTGGTTGGGCGCTATGTCCTGGCGGTGCCCATCCTGGCCATGGCCGGTGCGCTGGCGCGCAAGAAGAAAACTCCCGCCAGCGCAGGCACCCTGCCGACCCATACGCCGCTGTTCGCCGCCTGGTTGATCGGCGTGATCGTGATCGTGGGGGCATTGAGCTTCCTGCCTGCCCTGGCGTTGGGGCCAATCGTACAGCACTTACTGTTGGGAATGGGGAGATTATTCTGATGAACGGATCGAATAGATCAAAGAACGGGCCGGTAACCGAACCGAAGAGCGATTCGGTGAAGAAATTTGGCTCGATGGGCATGAATGGGGCCATGTTCCGCCGGGCGGTGATCGATGCCTTCAAGAAACTGGACCCGCACCGCCAGGCGCGCAACCCGGTCATGTTCGTGACCGAGGTGGGCAGCCTGCTGACCAGCCTGCTGTTTGTGCAGGCGCTCCTGGGGCGCGGCGAGGCGCCGGCCTGGTTCATCGGCGCCGTCTCGCTGTGGCTGTGGTTCACTGTGCTGTTCGCGAACTTTTCGGAGGCGATCGCCGAAGGGCGCGGCAAGGCCCAGGCCGAATCGCTGCGCAAAGCCCGCCAGGACACCCCGGCCAAACGCCTGCACCGCCTCGCCCACAGCCTGGCGGAGGCGCGCAGCGGCTGTGAGATGACATCATCCACCATACTGCGCAAGGACGACCACTACCTGGTCGAAGCCGGGGATATCCTGCCGGCGGATGGCGAGATCGAGCTGGGCATTGCTTCGGTCGACGAGAGCGCCGTGACCGGCGAGAGCGCCCCGGTGGTGCGCGAAGCGGGCGGCGACCGCAGTGCGGTGACAGGCGGCACACGCCTGCTCTCCGATTGGCTGGTGGTGCGCGTTACCACCGATCCCGGGCAAGGCTTCCTGGATCGTATGATTGGCCTGGTGGAAGGCGCCAAGCGCCAGAAGACGCCCAACGAGATCGCCCTGAGCATCCTGCTGTCCAGCTTCACGATTGTCTTCCTGGTGGTGTGCGCCACGCTGCTGCCCTACTCGCAGTACAGCGTGCAGGCCGCCGGGCAGGGCTCACCCGTCACGATCACCGTGCTGATTGCGCTGCTAGTGTGCCTGATCCCCACCACCATCGGCGGGCTGCTGTCGGCCATCGGCATCGCCGGGATGGACCGGCTGATCCGGCGCAACGTGATCGCTATGTCTGGTCGGGCGGTGGAAGCCGCCGGCGATGTGGATGTGCTGCTGCTGGATAAGACCGGCACGATCACGCTGGGCAACCGCCAGGCGGTGGAGTTCATCCCGGTGGGGGGGATCGAGACCCGCCAACTGGCCGAAGCCGCCCAGCTCTCCTCGCTGGCGGATGAGACACCTGAGGGACGTTCCATCGTGGTACTGGCCAAGGAACAGTTCGGGCTGCGCGGCCAAACGATGAGCGCCAGCCAGGAAGCGCCCCACGGGATGCGCTTTATTCCCTTCACTGCTCAGACGCGCATGTCGGGGGTAGACTTCAACGGGACGCACATCCGTAAAGGCGCGCCCGACGCCATCCAGCAGCTGATCCAGACGGATGGAAACGGGATGCCCAGGGGGAGCCTTCCCAGCGACCTGCAGCCGGCGGTCGAGCGCATCGCCAACGCCGGCGGCACGCCGCTGGTGGTGGCGAAGGATGGGCGTGCCCTGGGCGTCGTGTACCTGAAGGACATCGTCAAAGGTGGGATCAAAGAGCGCTTTGCTCAGCTGCGCAAGATGGGCATCAAGACGGTCATGATCACTGGCGATAATCCGCTGACGGCCGCCGCCATCGCCGCCGAGGCCGGGGTGGATGATTTCCTGGCCCAGGCCACCCCTGAGGCCAAGCTCAAGCTGATCCGCCAGTACCAGGCCAGCGGGCGCCTGGTGGCCATGACCGGCGACGGCACCAACGACGCCCCGGCCCTGGCCCAGGCGGATGTAGCGGTGGCGATGAATACCGGCACCCAGCCGGCCCGCGAAGCTGCCAACATGGTCGACCTGGACAGCAACCCCACCAAGCTGATCGAGATCGTGGAGATCGGCAAACAGCTGCTGATGACGCGCGGCGCGCTGACTACCTTCAGCATCGCCAATGATGTGAGCAAGTATTTTGCCATCATCCCGGCCGCCTTTACCGGGGTTTACCCGGCCCTGGGGGCGCTCAACTTTATGCGTCTGGCCACCCCGCAGAGCGCCATCCTTTCGGCGGTTATCTTCAACGCTCTGATCATCATCGCCCTGATCCCGCTGGCGCTGCGCGGTGTGCCCTACCAGCCCAAGCCGGCCGAGCTGCTGCTGCGCGACAACCTGTTGATCTATGGGCTGGGTGGTCTGATCGCGCCCTTCATCGGGATCAAGCTGATCGACCTGCTGCTGGTCGCGCTCCGGTTGGTATAACCTTTTGTTGCCGGTTAGGGAGCGCGCGTAAAGGCCCGCTCTCCAACCGGCGAAGAGGAAGATATGTCCCACAACCATCCCCGGCGGCCGGCCTGGCTGCGGCTCTACCTGCTCATTGCCATCTGCTTGGCGGCATTCTTGATCGAGCTGAAGCTGTTCCCGTCGGAAAGCGCGCACCGTGCCATCGAGCTGGGCAATATCCTGCTCATCTATAGCCTGGTGTGGATGTGGCTGAAAGCCAATGAAGGCGGCCTGATGTGGGAAGAGCTTCACCGCACTCAGCCAGACCAAACCGACCCAGCTGCGCCGGAACCATCGGCAGGTGGGTTTTGGTCGTGGCAGGGGTGGCGGCTAGCTCGCAGACTGGCCTGGCTGTTGGTCATCCCCGCCCTGGCGGTGGTCCTGAGCAGTGTACTGGCGCTGCCGCTGCAGGCCCGCGCCACTTTATTGGGCCTGGGGCTGGCCTGGCTGCCCCTGAGTCGCATGATCGAAGTTTCGTAATTAGAGAGAGGTGTCATCATGTTTCCAAAAATTCGTCCGCTGTTGGTGATGTTTGTGCTGCTCACCCTGACCACCGGGGTGGTCTATCCCTTGCTGGTGACCGGGATTGCGCAACTGGTGTTCCCCAAGCAGGCAAACGGCAGCCCGGTCGAGAAGGATGGGCAGGCGTATGGCTCGGCCCTGATCGGCCAGGATTTTCAAGATCCCAAATACTTCTGGGGGCGCCCATCCGCCACGTCCGGACAGCCCTATACCGCCTTTGACGCGGCTTCCCTGTCCGGGTCGTCTGGCTCAAACCTGGGGCCGCTGTCGCAGACTCTGGTCGATACGGTGCAGCAGCGCGCTGATGCTTTACGGAAGACTGAGCCGGGCGTCAACCGCCCCATCCCGGTTGACCTGGTTACCGCTTCGGCCAGCGGACTGGATCCGGAAATCAGCCCGGCAGCGGCCTATTACCAGGTGAGCCGGGTAGCCCGGGCGCGTGGGTTGGATGAAACCCAGGTGAGGACCTTGGTAGACCGCTTGGTCGAGCCGCGCCAGTTCGGTTTCCTGGGCGAGCCGCGGGTAAATGTCCTGCTGCTGAATCTGGCGCTCGATAACCTGCCATAATTTGGCAGGCACTTACAAGGCAGCCGATATGAATCTTACTACAGTACACATCTTGCTTGTTGATGATGAGCCGGCCATCCGCCGGTATTTGCGCACCACTCTTACTGCAGAGGGTTATTCGGTGGCCGAGGCTGAGACGGGAAAAGATGCCATCCGGTTGGTGCTCTCGGAAAGGCCTGCATTGATTTTGCTTGATCTGGGACTTCCCGATATGGATGGGGTTGACGTAATCCGCTCGATCCGGCAGTGGTTAGCCGATTTGCCCATCATTATCCTGTCGGTGCGCGACCAACAGGCCGATAAAGTGGCTGCCCTGGATGCAGGAGCGGACGATTACCTGACCAAGCCCTTTGGTTCGGCGGAATTGTTGGCTCGCATCCGCGTTTCGCTGCGGCGAACCACCCAGGAAGTGGAGAGCAAAGACAGCGTTTTTCGAGCGGGGGAGCTGGAAATCGAGCCGGATAGCTACCGGATTATGTTGAAGGGGAATGAAATCCGCTTAACCCCCATTGAATATGAGATCTTATTGGCCCTGATCCAGAATGTTGGCCGGGTGCTCACCCATCACCAGTTGCTGCAAATGGTGTGGGGGGGCGCCTATGGCACGGATATGCATTTACTACGGGTCAATATCAGCAATCTGCGCCGCAAAATCGAACCCGACCCATCCCGGCCGCGCTACCTTATTACAGACCCTGGGGTGGGTTACCGTTTCCGCATTGACAGCAGCTAGCTTCCTTGCGCCTTTACTCTTTCTTGACCTATTTTGAGCAATCTTGACCCT
>CAYQDU010000223.1:0-7032 GCA_964416275.1 uncultured Anaerolinea sp.
GGCCGCCCAATTTTTATCTCCAATGTCAGTTATAATTTGGTCATCCTATCTGCCAAAGGAAAGCCCAAATGACCAAAACCCACTACAAACTCAATCACAGCGACGTGCCGATTCGCCTGTTCAAGTCCGATTTTCTGGAATTTTTCACGCACATCTCACCCGTGGCGGTGCTGGTGATCTGGCTGCCAATAGTGGGGTATTTTCTGTACCGGGCGGCGCAGGTTGCCTCGCCAGGGGTGATTCTGGCGGGGTATGGGCTGGGGTTGTTCGTCTGGACGCTGGTGGAATATCTGATGCACCGCTTCGTGTTTCACTTTCCCACCCAGGGCCGGCCGCGCCTGGAACAGATCGTGTTCCTGTTCCACGGGGTGCATCACGCCCAGCCGCAGCTCAAGACCCGCCTGGTGATGCCGCCGGTGGTGAGCATTCCACTGGCGCTGGCTTTCTATGGGCTGTTCAGCCTGGTCTGCACGGCGTTGGGCGCCTCGACCTGGCTCTACCCGCTGTTTTCAGGCGCGGTGACGGGTTATATCGCCTACGACATGATCCACTACGCCACCCATCATTTTGCCATGCGTTCGGGGGTATGGAAGTATTTGAAGCGCTATCACATGGCGCATCACTTCAAGACTGAAAACGCCCGCTTCGGGGTCAGCTCGCCCTTATGGGATTACGTCTTCCGCACGATGCCAGTCGATTAAATCCAGCGAAGCTGTGGGGAGCGGCCCACAGCTTCGCTGGAGAAATACTCTTGGGGAGTTTGCAGACGGTGCAGCCGTCTGCACCCCCAAGAGTACGCCAGATAGGCTCTCCCGGCAAAGCCGGGAGAGCCTATCTGGCTAAATAATGGATGGCTGTGCGGCCTGGGGCCGGGGCGGGCAGGCCAGGGGAGCGGCCAGGCGGCGCACGGCAGCCAGCAGATCGCCGGCCGACACACTGCGGTGCAAGGTCAGGTCGGCGCGGGGAGCGTCGGGGCCGCCCAGGCGGAGGGTCTCGACCAGGGCCAGCAAGCGGGCCTGCGGCCAGCGCCGGCGGGCCAGGCGCAGCGCCTCAGCCCCGTTAGCACCCAGGCTGGCCCAATCCACCAGCACCACGGTCGGGGCGAGGTCGACGCTGAGGGCTGACAGATCATCCGGGCCGAGCGGGAACAAAGCCGCCGGGCGGAGCGTCTTTAGCACAGCCACCAGACTATCGCAGGCGTGGCCAGGTTGAGCCAGGATCACAAGGCGCACAGAGGTTTCCATGAGAACAGCGTCTTTCTGCACCTTACCAGTAATATTGCTTTATTGACCCGCCAGCAGGCTTTCGATCTTAGCCCGCATGTCGGCCTCGCTGCTGTCGCCCAGCTTGATGGACTGGATCACGCCGTTGGGTTGAATGTAGTAGGTCGAGGGGAAGAACATCGCCTGATAGGCGTTGGAGAAGGCTTTGTCTTGATCGAGCAGCACCGGGAAGGACATGCCCAGCTCAGCGGTCATGGCCTGCACCTTTTCCAGGTCGTCCTGGTCAAGGGCGTTGACGGTCAGCACCACCAGGCCGCGGCTGCTGTATTCCTGCGCCAGGCGCTGGAGGATGGGCAGTTCTTGCTTACAGGGAATGCACCAGGTGGCCCAATAGCTGACAACCACCGGGCTGCCGAGCAGGTCGGCCAGCGAGACGGTCTTACCGTCCAGGGTTTGCATGCTGAATTCGGGGGCGCGCGCGCCTACTTTAGGTTCCATAGGCAGGCTGGTATCCACCGCCACGGCAACCTTAGCCGCCAGGGGCGCGGCGTCGGGGGCGGTGATGGCCGCGGCCGGAGCGCCGGCCAGGTTTGGGTCAGCGGCCGCCAGGGGCTGTTCGGGCTGCGGTTCCATCTGAGCGGGCGCGTTTGGAGCCTGATTCTCAGGCTGGGCAACAGGCTGGCCGGCAGGCTGGCCCTTGGGCAGATTATTTTGGGCATACAGCGCCCCGCCGGCCGAGGCGCTCAATAAATCATTTGAATTTTGAGAGGAATTTCCAGCACAGGCGGTTAAGGTCAAAGTCAGGATCAAGCCGATCAACAGCAAACGGCCGGGTTTCGATACAAACATAGATTGTGTCATTGAATATCCCATTTGTCTAAGCGAGGATTTGGTTAAGCCTGGGTGTATTATACGGGTCTGGCCCGACGCCGCAACAGACAAATGACGTATTCTCGTTTAAGGTCTGGTTATGGGGGGCTAACAAATTTGCAACGCCCAGGCCAGGGCGTTTTGCGCTGAAAGGATGGGGCAGGTGTGCGGTCGACCGCACACCTGCCCCATCCTTTGATTCAATACGCTGCCCGCAGGGCGGCCATGTTTTCCGCCACGCTGGCTTTCTGATTGAACACCGCCGAACCGGCCACCAACACCGTGGCCCCCGCCTGCACCACCTTGCGAGCAGTGACGGGAGAAACGCCGCCATCTACTTCCAGTTCCACCCCCTCCAGACCGCGCTCATCGAGCATCCGGCGCAAGCGGGCGATTTTATCGGTCATGCTGGGGATATACTGCTGGCCGCCAAAACCAGGGTTGACCGTCATCACCAGGATCAAATCGGCGTAAGGCAGGATTTCTTCCAGCGTATGCAGCGGGGTGGCCGGGTTGAGCGTCACCCCCGCCCGCGCCCCCAGTTCTTTGATCTGCTCGACGGTGCGGTGCAGGTGGGGGCAGGTCTCCACATGCACCGTCAGCCCATTGGCCCCGGCCTTCACAAAATCGGGGATCAGCCGCTCCGGGGTGTGCATCATCAGATGCACGTCCATAAAACGCCCGGCGGCGGCAATCAGCGGGCGCAGGGCGGCGATCACCGGCAGCCCCACCGACAGGTTCGGCACGAACTGGCCGTCCATCACGTCCACATGAATGTACTCGGCCCCGGCCTCCAGGGCGGCCTGCACCTGCTCGCCCAGGCGGGTGAAATCGGCGGCCAGAATAGAAGGCGCAATCTTGACGCTCATGCCGGGCGCTCCAGGATTTTGATTCCCTCCAGACAGCCGGCAATCACCTGGCTGGCGAAGCCCAGGAACAGGCCATGCTCTACGATGCCGGGCCGCCCGGCCAGGGCTTGCGCCAGGGCGTGCGGGTCAGGGATGCCAGCCGGCTGGTCGTCCCTGGCCTCGAACCAACAGCGGGCCAGGTAATTGCCGTTATCGGTGCGGGCCGGGCTGCCGTCTTCTTCGCGCCACAGCTCGGCCCGGCAGCCCAGGCTGTTCAGCCAGCGCAGATGCACCGGCCACTCGAACGGCACAATCTCCACCGGCAGCGGGCCCAGCGCCCCCAGGCGCGGGGTCAGCTTGGCCTCGTCCACGATGACGATAAAGCGCCGGGCGTGGATTTCGACGATCTTCTCGCGCAGCAGCGCCCGGCCCAGGCCCTTGATGAGGTTCAACTGTGGGTCCACCTCGTCGGCCCCGTCCACCGCCAGGTCGAGCAAGTCCACCTCGGCCAGCGAGATCAGCGGAATGTCCAGGCTGCGGGCGCGTTCGGCGCTGGCCTGCGAGGTCGGCACGCCGCGAATATCGCTCAGCTCGCCGGAGCGCAGCTTCTCGCCCAACGCGTCGATAAAATAGGCCGTCGTGGCCCCGGTTCCCAGGCCCAGGGTCATCCCGCTGCGGACGGCTTCCAGGGCCTTCAAGGCCGCTTGCTGGCGCAGGTTCATAAGCTCCCATCCTTACCCGTGTTGAACGAAACGTTTTGTGGCTCTTCCGCCGAAGGCAGGGACTTTTCCCCGGCGAAGCCGGAAGAGCTCGTTTTGTTTTGTGGGGTGTTTGGGTGGGTATGACCCACGTAAACACCCACCCATTTCTCCGTGCGCCTCGAATGTGAGCAATGTACAGCGCGGGGAGGATAAATGACTAGGGCGAAGCGGATATAATTCTATTACAAAAATCCGTGTTCATCCGTGCGGTTCTCCCGCCGCAAGCGGGTTTTGATCTATCTTTGGGGGTTTGCGTGGGGCTGCGCCGCGCGCAACCCCCCAAAGATAAGAATTTTCCCGGCGAGGCCGGAAGAGGCTCAATTCTTTAAAAACAGGAGAACAAGCGATATGGCCGAGGCGATTCGTGCGTTGTGCCTGGCCCCCGAAGGGCAGGCGGACATTCTACAGGGCAACATCGCGTTTGCGCTGGGCTGTGTGCGCGGCGGGCTGCACGCCGTGGATGGCTATCCCGGCACGCCCAGCTCGGAGGTCATCGACCGGGGGCTTTCGCAGGTGCAAGACCTGATCCAGGTGGGCTGGTCGATCAACGAGGCGGTGGCCTCGGCGGTGGGGCACGGCCATTCGCTGGCCGGGCGCGACTGCGTGGTCACGATGAAAATTCCCGGCCTGTACCAGGCCGGCGACATCTTCACCAGCGGGGCGCTGTTCGTGCAAGAGCGCGGCGCGCTGGTCTACTACATCGCCAGCGACTTCACCCCCAGTTCCACCCAGCATACCCTCGACCCGCATTACCTGTTCAAAAGCTGCTTCGTGCCGGTGTACGAGCCGCGCGACCACCAGGAACTGCACGAATCGGCCGCCCTGGCGGTAGAGATCGGGCGCAAGTACCGCACCCAGGTGGTCATCATGCCCGGCGGCACGCTGTGTCACAGCGAAGGCCTGGTGCACCTGATGCCGGTCCAGACCCGCCCGCCGGTGCAGATGGCGGCCGACCTGCACGGCTTCAACGTGCTGCCCGCTATCGCCCGCAAGAATTACGACCGGGTGATGGCCGAGCGCATGCCGGCCCTGGTCGAAATGGTCGAAAACAGCTCGCTCAACCGCTGGCATAAGGGCAGCGGTAAAACCGCCGGCAAGATCGGCGTCATCACCTGCGGCGTGTGCGACCTGTACCTGCGCGAAATCCAGCAGGCTTACGGCGTCGATCTGGACATCCTCTCGCTGGCCTTCACCAACCCGCTGCCGCTCGACCTGATACGCCGCTTCCACGCTTCCATCGACGGCCCCGTGTACGTGATCGAAGACGGCTACCGCTACGTGCAGGAGGCGGCCGAGCAGGCCGGGCTGAAGGTGCAGGGCAAAGACCCTTACACCTGCCTGACTGAATGGACCCCGGCCCTGGTGGCCCAAAAGCTGGGCCTGAGCGCCCCGCAGGCCAACCGGGCCGCCGCTCCACAGACCAGCCCGGCGGCCGCGCCGCTGCCCCGCCCGCCCATGATCTGCGCCGGCTGCCCCTACCGCCTGTTTGCTGAGGAAGTGGCCCTGCTGCGCAAGAAGAAGCAGATCGACGTGGTGTTCGGCGATATTGGCTGCAATACCCTGCTCTACTTTATGAACGCCCTCGATACCGGCCTGGCGATGGGAGCCAGCGAGGCCGAGCGTACCGGCTATGTCCTCTCGCGGCCCGAACAGGCGGCCCGCTGCCTGAGCGTGTTGGGCGACAGCACCGAGTGTCACAGCGGCATGGACGCCACCCGCAACACCATCTACCGCAACGCCCCCGGCGTGAAGGTGATCCTGGATAACTCCTGGGCGGGGATGACCGGCGGGCAGCCTTCGCCCACCTCGCCCACCAACCTGGCCGGGCAGCCGATGCGCTTCGACCTGGCCGCCAGCCTCCAGGCGCACGGGGCAAACGTCATCAGCGTGGGCGCTTACGAGAAGAACGGGCTGCGCAAGGCGCTCAAGACCGCCCTGGCCGGGGCCGCCAACGGCCAGTTCACCACCATCGTGGTGAGCGACGGCGGCTGCATCCAAAAGCTGGAGCAGACCAGCCGCCAGCGCGTGGCGGTGGACCCCGAGCTGTGCAAGCAGTGCAACGCCTGCCTGATCTGCCCCGGCCTGAGCCTGGACGCCGACGGTGTTCCCTACGCCAACAACCTGTGCAGCGGCTGCGGCGGAATGACCCCGGCCTGTGTGCAGATGTGTCCCACCAACGTGCTGCACGCGGTCGATCTCAGCGAGCTGAACCTGCCGGCCCGGCCGGTGTTCGCCGCCCCGGCCCAGGTCGAACCCGACCTGAGCGGAATCCAGTTCCCCGAACGGCTGTCGCTGGCGATTCGCGGCGTGGGCGGGCAGGGCAACCTGTTCTTTGGCCACGTGCTGACCCAGCTGGCCCTGCTGGGCGGCTACAGCCGTCGCAACATCCTCAAAGGCGAGACGCACGGCATGGCCCAGATGGGCGGGCCGGTGATCAGCACCTTCGCCTGCGGCAAAGTCTCCAGCCCGGTGCTGCTGCCCGGCATGGCCGACTGCCTGATTGCGATGGAGAAGAGCGAAGCGCTGCGCCCCGGCTTTCTGGAGATGCTCAAACCGGGCGGGACGATGCTGCTGGCCCAGACCCAGATCATCCCGCTGGGGGTGCGCGCCGAGCAGTACCCCAGCAACGAGGCCCTGCACGCCGCCCTGGCCCCCTACCGGGTGATCGAGGTGGACGTGATGAGCAAAGCCCTGGAACTGGGCGACGCCAGCGGGCGGATCGCCAACGTGGTGATGCTGGGCCTGCTAAGCGCCCTGCCGCCCTTCGATGTATTCCCGCCCGAGGCCTGGCTGCAGGCCCTGCAGCGGGCCAATTCCCGCCCGGTCGTGTGGGCGGCCAACGCGGTGGCTTTCCAGGCCGGGCGCGCGCTGGCGGCCGCGCAAGCAATCCGCGCCTAGCCATCAGCAACAGATGCAAGAACGAGGGGATGTGGGGCTGCTGCGCAGCAGCCCCACATCCCCGATCTATTTCTTAATGGCAGCGGCCTACGCGATCAAGGCGGTGCGCGGCGCTGCGTCTGAAGGCCGGGGTGAGCTTAGCGGGCGGATCGAGCGCCGCTGGCAACGCGACCATCTTCCGAATGCAATCCGCGATCCGGTGCTGGACGATCAGCGGTTGCGCAATGCCATCTGCTGGTCGGTATTCGACTGTAGAGCAGCGGCCGGCCGCGCGCAGTAGCTCCCCACTTAACCGGGGTGGAGATGACTGGCGAGCTTCGCTTGGCGAGCAAAGCTCGCCTGGAAAGAGGATGAATCGTGGATTTTGTCGCGCTTGAGGCGACAAAATCCACGGAACAACTCTTTTTGAAGGCGCTCGCAGAGCGCCAGGCC
>CAYQDU010000224.1:0-6996 GCA_964416275.1 uncultured Anaerolinea sp.
CACTATGGGCCATGCAGACCAACTGGAACGGCCTGTTCCTGGCCGAGCCGCGCTTCCGTCTGGCGGTGATCTTCTCGGTGGCCGGGCTGCTGCTGCAAGCCGGGCTGACCCTGCTGGCCCGCCCGGCCTGGACGTCGCTGGGCAACCTGGCCTTCCTGGTGGTCCTGCTGCTGGCCCTGGTAAATACGGGCAACGTGATGCACCCGCCCGCGCCAATCTTAAACTCGCCTGCGCCGCGCATCCAACTCTATTTTGGGCTGCTGTTTGGGTTGACCCTGCTGGCTGCCGGGCAGGCAGCCTGGTGGCAGTGGCGGCGGGAGCAGGTTCTGGCATGAAACGCTCATCTTCCATCTGGCTGCAAATGCCGGTTTTCGTGGGCGCTCGCATGGTAATCAACACTATGCAGCGCATGGTTTATCCGCTGCTGCCGGTGTTCGGGCGCGGCTTGGGAGTCGACCTGACTTTGCTGGCCTCGGCCCTCTCGCTGCGCTCGGCCAGCGGGGCGCTGGGGCCATTCCTGGCCTCGATCAGCGATACGCGCGGCCGCAAGGCCGGGATGATGCTGGGCCTGGCCTGCCTCACCACGGGGGCGCTGGTCTTAACGATCTGGCCCAGCTATCCGGCTTTTGTCGTCATGCTGTTGTTGAGCATCATAGCGAACTTTATCTTTATCCCGGCTGTGCAGGCATATTTGGGCGACCGGGTGCCATACCAGCGGCGCGGGTTGGCGGTTGCTATGACCGAGTTCGGCTGGTCGTTAAGCTTTATCCTGGGTGTCCCGGCGGTAAGCTGGCTGATTGCCCGGCGCGGCTGGCAGGCTCCCTTCCCCTGGCTGGTCGGGGCGGGGCTGCTTTCGATGGCCGCCGTGGGGGTAATCGTCCCCTCCGACCGGCCTACCGGCGGGACGCCGCCCAGCTTGTGGCGCAACCTGGGGCTCATCCTGGCTCAACCGGCCGCCCGGGCCGGGGTCTTGCTGGCGGTCTGTATGAGCGGGGCCAACGAACTGGTGAACCTGATCTTTGGCGTCTGGCTGGAAGATTCCTTCCAGGTGAAGCTGGCTGCCCTGGCGACCGCCTCGCTGGTCATCGGCCTGTCTGAGCTGGGCGGCGAAGGGCTGGTGAGCCTTCTGGTTGACCGGCTGGGCAAGCGCCGGGCGGCGGCGCTTGGGTTGGGCCTGAACGCCCTGGCCGGGCTGGCTATGCCCTGGTTGGGGCAAAGCCTGACCCTGGCCCTAGTGAGCCTGTTTCTGCTCTACATCACCTTTGAATTCAGCATGGTCAGCTCGCTGGCTCTGATGACTGAGGTAATGCCGGGGGCGCGGGCCACGTTTATGGCGGCTTTTGTGGCCTGCACTGCCCTGGGCCGGGCGGCTGGTTCGCTGGCCGCGCCCCATCTGTACCGCTTCGGCCAGGCGCAGGCCGGCCTGCCGTCGATTTTTGTCACCGTGGCCGCCGCCGCGCTGGTCAACCTGGTGGGGCTGGCGATGCTGCGCTTTATCCATGATCATCGTGATCCTCAAGAAGGACTCCAGCCCGCGCCGGAAAGTCCGGTATAATATTTGGGCTTATGAAAAAAAATTCCTCCAACCAATGGGCGCTGGCGGCCGGGCTGCTGCTGGCAGCCGTCTTGACCGTGTGCGGGTTGGGCGTGGGGCTGGCGAGCGTGCAGACCCACCCGGCCTATGCCCAGGTGCCGATCTATACCCCTACCCCCGGCCCGGATGGGCGCATCATATATATCGTGCGCGCCAACGACACCTTGATGGGGATTGCGCTCATCATGAACGTGCCAATCGAGAAGCTGCGCGAGCTGAACAATCTGAGCGGCGATACGATCTTCGAAGGTCAGAAGCTGGTATTGGGGCTGGCCGGGCCGGCCCTCATTACGCCTACCGCCGGGCCGCCGCCCACCGCCACGCCCGTGCTGCCCACTCCCTCGCCTCAACCCGGCCAGGCCACGCTGTGCATCCTGCTGTTCGATGACCTGAACGGCGATTCAATCCGCGAGGAAAACGAGCCCGTTTTGCCCAATGGGGCGATCAGTTTCGGCAACCAGGCTGGAACGGTTTCTCAGGCGGTAGACAGCGGCGCAGGCAGTGAACACCAGTGTTTCGAGAATCTGCCGGAAGGCAATTACACCATCAGCGTGGCCGTGCCGGAAGGCTATAACCCCACTACCGAAACTGGCTACGAGCTGGCCCTCAACGCCGGCGACCAGACCTATGTCAACTTTGGGGCCCA
Organism: uncultured Anaerolinea sp.; assembly: GCA_964416275.1. Classification (GTDB taxonomy): domain Bacteria; phylum Chloroflexota; class Anaerolineae; order Anaerolineales; family UBA4823; genus RBG-16-57-11. The sequence continues at coordinate 2,241 of CAYQDU010000224.1, forward strand.
GGCCAACTCGCAGACCGAGGCCGCCTCGGCGGTCATCCCCGAAACCAGCGATCAGCGCTCGCCCATCCTGGGCATTCTGGGCCTGCTGTTCGTGGGCGCGGCGGTAGCCCTGGCGATCTACGGCGGCAAGCTGCTGCGCGGGCGCTAGTTTTGTTCGGCGCTGATTGCGCTGGCGAACCGCTCCCACTCCCAGGCGGCGGCGCGCTCCAGGGCGGCCGCCGATAGGCCGGCGGCCAGATCGTCATCGAGCAGTACGCTGATGAGGGCTGCGCCCAGCAGACGACGGCTGGCGGCGTAATCGCCGGTTGGAATGAGATAACCGGCCGGCCCGGCCAGGGCAGCCATGCGGGCGGTTTCCAGCCCAACCACCGGCTTCCCGGCTGCCAGGGCCAGGCGCACCGGGTCGCCCCAGGCCGGCGATTCGACCGGTTGGAACAGGACGCTGCATCCCTGATACAGGGCGGCCAGCCCGTCCAGTGAGAGCGACGGCCGCGCCCGCAGCGCGGCCGCCCAGGGCTGTCCGCGCGCAAGCTGCGCCAGGCCGGCCTGTTCGGAAGCGTCTAACCCCACCAGCAAGAGCGGATAATCTTCCCCCACCGCCTTAGCCGCCCAACTCCACGCGTCCAGCAAGCCGCGCAGGCTGGCCGGGTCGCCGGGGCCGTGATACAGGGCATAGGCTTCAGGCAGGGCCAGCGCCTCCAGCGCGCCGGGCTGGGGCGGGGCGGTGAACGCTGGATGCACGCCGGGCGGCACGCGCCGGATGCTTGCCGGCGCCTGGCCAGTTGGGCCGGGCAGATCGTCCGGCCATAACCAGGTGCGGGCGCGAGCCAGTCCGCCCTGGCGCAGGGCCTCGCCCAGGCGGGCGGTAAAGCCGCGCTGGGGCGGTGGGCCCGGCGGGAGAGGGAAATCGGCCGGGCTGTAGATCGCTGGCGGCCCGCCCAGCAGGGCCAACCCGCCGCCGATCTGGTGCAGCCGCCCGACCCCGGCCTGTTTTGCCAGGCGCGGCAGGGCGCGCTGCTCCCAGGCCAGCCGCCCAGAGGGCGTGTTGGGCGCCGCCGACCGCCATTGACTGATCTTGTCCGGCAGGGGGTGAAACGAATCGCCCGGCAGGCCCACCCCGGCCGCTTGTCCGGTCTGGGCGTGGGCCTCCAGCGCCGCCAGCAAGTGCAGCGCCGCCGGGCTGTTGGGCGCGTACACCAGCGGCCAGCCGTCGAAGAGGACGGTGAACGGCAGACCATCGCCCCCGGACGATGGCCCCCCGCCGTGGGTGGCCCCGGGTCTGGCGCCTGTTGCCAGGGGACGGCTCACTGCTTGGCTTCCACCCGCTTTAAGAAGCGCTCCACGTCGATGATGAAGCGCTCATGCGTGCCTTCGCCCACTTTTTCCTGGCGATCCCACACCTCAACGTGCAGGGTGATCCGCCGCCCGTCGATTTCGGTTACCTCGACCAGGACGCGCACCTCCTGGTCCATTGGCGTGGCTGCCAGGTGGCGCACGTTGACCAGCGTCCCCACTGTAGACTGGCCTTCCGGCAGGCCGCGCTGGAGCAGCTCCAGGCTGGCCCGCTCCATAAAGCCGATCATGCTGGGGGTCGCCAGCACTTTGAGTGTGCCGCTGCCCACGTGAGCGGCGGTGAAGCGCTCCTCCACCAGCCGGGTCACTTCGTCTTTCATACCAACCTGAATTTTCTCCATGAAGCCGATCCTTTCTTTATAAGGAGATGTTGTGTAGATTTTGTCGCACTTCGCGCGATAAAATCTACGATTAATCCTCTTCCGGCGCAGCCGCCTGCAATTAGCAGCAAAATTAAACGCTGTCAGGCGGCATTCCACCAGTCCACGCCTTCGACCAGGCCGAGAGCGTTCAACTGCTGGCGGATGAGCGGGCGCGCGCCGCGCGCTCCTACCCCCGTCAGCAGAACCGGGCGTTGGTAGCGGGCCCACCAGGCGGGCAGGTCTGCCGGGGCCAGGATGGGCAGGCCGCGCCGGGTGCGCCCGATCTTGCGCGGGTCGATGTCGATAAAGGCGGTCAGCGGCGCTCCCTGGCGCTGGATCTGTTTGCCCAACCGCCGCCCGGCCATGCCCGCCCCCCACATAAAGACCGCATCCCGCCCGGCCAGGGGGCCGCGCGCCAGGTAGTGGGCCTTGGCGCGCAGAAAATTCTCCAGCGAGTAGCGACCGTCGGTGCGGGTCAGGCGCAAGGGATGCTCGCGCCAGGCCAGCAGGGTTTCGGGCAGCTTGGCAAAATGCACCCCGCGTAAATACAGGCGCAGCCACAGATCGTAATCCTCCGGCCAGCCGTGTTCTTCATAGCCGCCAGCCGCCAGCACCGTCTCCCGGCGGAACATCACGCTGGGGTGCGGCAGCGGACTTTCGATAAACAGCTCGCGGCGGATGTCTGCATCGCTCAGCAAGGCATTGAGCCAGTCCAGGTAGACCGCAAAACCCGCCCGCACCTGGTCGGGCGGGAAGCCCCGCACCCGGCAGCTTAGTACGTCGATTTCGGGGTGCGCGTCGAGATAGGCGGCCTGGCGGGCCAGGCGTTCTGGCTCGCTGCAATCGTCGGCGTCCATGCGGGCCACGTAAGGGGCGGCGCAGGCCGCCAGCCCGGCATTGAGAGCTGGAATGATCCCGCCGTGCGGCTGGCGCAGGCAGCGCAGGCGCGGCTCGCGGGCGGCGTAGGCGGCCAGCGCCTGGGGCGTCTCGTCGGTCGAGCCGTCATCGACGGCTATGATCTCGAAATCGGCCAGGGTCTGGGCCAGCAGGCTGTCCAGGGCCTCAGGCAGCGTTGCAGCGGCGTTGTAGCAGGGCAGCAAGACGGAAACCACGGGCATAATCGGATTGTACCATTGCTATGGAGTGATGCGATGCCCCTGATCTTAGCGCATCGCACCTGAGTAAAGGGGCGGCGCCTCAGTTTTCGGGCGTATAATATAAACAATGGTTATCACCTGGATGAAGCGCAGGCGCTGGTTCAATCGGTGCAGCAAGGACGGGAAAGCGAGACCCGGTTCGATATTGCCATTACCGCCGGCTCGCTTGGCTGCGCGCTGAGATCGTCTTGGCGTTGGGCAACGCCGCCAGCCGGCGAGTGCAGGGCCGAATAGGAGGAAACATGCAAATAGCTTTGTTAATCGTAGACATCCAGAATGACTATTTCCCCAGCGGGAAAAACCCGCTGGAAGGCAGCCCCCAGGCCGCCCTGCGCGCCGGCGCGTTGCTGGGACAGTTCCGCAACCACGGGCTGACCCCGATTCACATTCAGCACCTCTCCACCCGGCCAGGGGCCACGTTCTTTGTGCCTGGCACGCCAGGGGTGGAGATTTACACGGAAGTCGAACCGCTGCCCGGCGAGACGATTATCCAGAAACACTTCCCCAACAGCTTTCGTGATACGACCCTGCTCACTCATCTACACAACCTGGGCGCGCAACGCCTGGTGATCTGTGGAATGATGACCCACATGTGTGTGGACGCCACGGTGCGGGCGGCGGCCGACCACGGCTTCGAAGTCTTGGTGGCTCACGACGCCTGCGCCACCAAGAACCTGGCCTTTGGCGGGCAGAGCGTGCCGGCCGCCCAGGTGCATGCTGCCTTCCTGGCCGCCCTGCATGGCACGTATGGCAAAGTGCTGTCGGTCGATGAAATTAGCGCCCAGCTTTAATGGCTCTTCCGCCGAAGAAAGAGATGTTACCTGGATTTTATCGCCCAAAGTGCGACACAATCCACGATTAATCGCCTTTCCAGGCGAGCTTTGCTCGCCTGGCGAAGCTCGCCTGTCACCTCCATCATGGTCGCGTGGGGAGCTGCCGCGTGGCGCAGCCACACATTTTCCCCCCAATATAGGGCCCTTTCGCCTTCGGCGGAAGAACTGCTTTAATTCGAACAAAGGAGGAATATCTCATGACGATTCGGTTTACCTGGTATGGACATGCCGCCCTGGGGCTGGACCTGGACGGCGTGCGAGTGTTGGTCGATCCATTCTTTACCGGCAACCCGGCGGCGGCCATCCCGGTCGAGCAGACCCAGGCCGATTTCATCCTGCTCTCGCATGGGCATGGCGATCACACAGGCGATACGATCTATATCGCTAAACGCGACAAAGCCCTGGTCATCACCAATTTCGAGATCGCCTCCTGGCTGGGCAAGCATGGCGTAGAAGCTCACGGCCAGCACATCGGCGGCGGGTTCCATTACCCCTTTGGCTATGTCAAGCTGACCCAGGCCTTGCACGGCTCGGCCCTGCCGGATGGCAGCAACGGCGGCAACCCGGCCGGTTTCCTGCTGACGACCAAAGACGGCCATAAGATTTATATGGCCTGCGACACCGGCCTGTTTGGCGATATGCGCCTGATCGGCGAAGAAGGAATTGACCTGGCCGTGCTGCCGATTGGCGATAACTTCACTATGGGCCCCGACGATGCTTTGCGGGCGGTTAAGCTGATCCAGCCCAGGCATGTTGTTCCGGTGCATTACGACACGTTCGATCTGATTACCCAAGACGCTCACGCCTGGGCCACACGGGTCGAAGCCGAGACGACCGCCAAAGCCCACGTCCTCAAACCGGGCGAGAGCTACACCCTGGTGTAGTTGTGTCGAAAGGGTGGGGAGCAGCCTCATCCTTTCGACCCAGCATTAATCTATCGGGGTGCCACCCCATTAAACCGTGGAGCAGGTATGGCGCTCGAAGAGCGCCATCAAAAAGAGATGTTGCGTGGATTTTGTCGCACTTCGGGCGACAAAATCCACGATTAACC
>CAYQDU010000225.1:0-6931 GCA_964416275.1 uncultured Anaerolinea sp.
GGCGCATCCGCGAGTATCGCGAAAGTGTCATTGTAAAGAAGAAGATGGTCTCGGTGGAGAAATGCCTGGAAGTCGTGCGCCAGGCTAACTCGCCCATCGTCTCGATTGCCGGGGGCGAGCCGCTGATCCACCCGCAGATTGCCGAGATCGTGGAAGGTATCATCGCCCAGCGACGATTTGTCTTCTTGTGCACCAACGGCCTGCTGATGGAAAAGGCTATGGAGAAGATTAAGCCCTCGCGCTATTTTAGCTGGGTGGTGCACCTAGACGGCATGTCTGACACGCACGATTACTGGGTGGAACGCAAAGGAACCTGGGACAAGGCTATGCAGGCCCTGTGCGCGGCCCTGGAACGCGGCTACCGGGTATGCACCAACACCACCGTGTTCGAAGGCAGCGACGTGCAAGAACTGCACGCGCTGTTCCAGATGCTCACCAACGTGGGCGTAGAAGGGCTGATGATCTCGGCCGGCTATCCGTATCAATCCATTCCAGACCGGGATATTTTCCTCCAGCGCCAGCGGTCCATCGAAGCCTTCCGCAAGGTGATCGACCCGCAGCGCAAATTTCGCTTCTATAACAACCCGCTGTACCTGGAATTTCTACGCGGCGAGCGCCAGGCCCCCTGCCGGGCCTACACCAACCCTACCTATACGCCCATGGGCTGGCGTCTGCCCTGCTATCTGCTGGCCGACGACCACACCGACAACCTGGATGAAGTCCTCAGCCCGGAGGTGTGGGAGCGCTACGGCCCCGGCAAAGACCCGCGCTGCGCCTCCTGCACCATGCACAGTGGCTACGAAGCCGGAATCATCCAGGAAGCCTTTACCTCGCCCCAGGCTTTTGGCGCTCTGGCAAAAGGCTACTTCAAGGCCCCTGGCCAATAACATTCCTGCTGAGCGCTGCCCAGCAGCGCTCAGCAGGAAACTATGGTGGAGATGACTGGCGAGCTACCGGGCGACAAAATCCACGCAGCATCTCTGATTTGATCGTTCCATCCTTAACATCAACCCAACCGGTGCGGGCGCAGCGCCCGTACCGCTACCGCGGCGGCGCGAATCGACGGTAGGACATTTGGCGTGGCCCGCGCTCGTGCGAGCAGCTTTTTGAAGGCGGCGGAAGAGCTTGATTGGATGCAGTTCGGCGGGCGGCGGCGCCCGCCGAACTGCATCTTCAATATTCATGAGCAATTGATTGACAGTTCTATTCTCCACGGTTACAATTTAACCCTCACACCAATCGGGCAGATTTGTACGTTTCTTACAGAAACCGAGCCTTTCTTGGACGATTTGGAACACCCCAGTTCATTTATCGCTCAAAACTCCCTGGTTAATCGTCGGCAGCGCCAGAGTTGGCAAACCGTCATCAGAATAAGCTGAAGATCGGCTTCAGTTTAATTCGCATCCCTGTGAAATAGATAAAACAGAGCCAAGGAGAGGTCCAAATGAAGAAAGCTGCACCGTTCTACCCCAAGTGGTTCAGCGTATTTATGATCTTGATCCTGCTCGTCAGCAGCCTGCTTACCGGCTGCTCTGGCGAGAAAGTCATCAAGATCGGGTTTGCCACCGAGCAGACCGGCGTTGAATCGTACATCGGGCAAGCTGCTGTTCCGGCCTTGCAAGATCACATCGATAAAATCAACAACGAAGGCGGGATTGGCGGCTACAAGCTGCAATTGGTGGTCTACGACACCCGCTCAGAAGTCACCGACGCGGTTTCGGTCGCCAAGCGTCTGATCGAACAGGATAAGGTCGTGGGGGTCATTGGGCCATCCTGGTCGGCCGCCGCCATCCCGATTGCCAAGATCGCCGACGCGGGCAAAGTGCCAGTCATCGGCACCACCGCCTCCAACATCAACGTGACGGTAGACGAGAGCGGCCAACTTCACCCCTACATGTTCCGGGTGTGCTTTATCGACCCCTACCAGGGCTTCGCCCTGGCCGAATTCGCCTACAAAGAGCTAGGAAAGCGCAAAGTGGCCTTCCTGACCGACGTAGCCTCGCCCTACTCGGTGGGCATCGAAAAATTCTTCACCGAGCATTTCCAGGAATTGGGCGGCCAGGTGGTTGACCGGGAAGGCTATCAGACCGGCGACACCGAATTCCGGGCCCAACTGGCAAAGATCAAAGACTCGGGCGCCGACCTGCTGATGATGCCGGCCTACACCTTCCGCGATCCCGGATTGGCCGCTCAGCAAGGGCTGGCCCTGGGCCTGAACATGACCATGATGGGCGCCGACGGCTGGTTCGTGGACGATTTGCTGCCCATGGCCGGCAAGGAACTGGAAGGCGCGTATCTGACCACCGGCGTATCGACTGACTCGCCCGAATTCCAGCAGTACAACAAAGACTTCGAAGCCAAGCACAACGTCAAGCCCAACATCTACCAATACTACAGCCTGGATGCCCTGTATGCCATCGAATGGGCCATCCGCCAGGTGGTAGCCAACAAGGGCGAAGTGAATGGCACCACCGTCCGCGACCAGCTTGAGAAGATGGTGGATGTGCCGCTGTTCACCAGCAAGGTCACGATGGAGCCGGACACCCACAACCCGCACAACAAGCCGATCCTGATCATGCAGATCAAAGACAGCAAGTGGACGATTATCAAGACCTTCACGCCGGGTCAGTAGGCTGAGGTTTTTGCCCCAGGGGTGTTGGCTGTCTCGACAGCCAGCACCCCTGGTTTCTTATTCAGGGTTGCAGCCAGGGCTGCGCCCGCTGCAACCCTGAATATAGAAACCGGCCCCGCCATCGGCGGAAGAGTTTCTATCAGCGGCCGCAAACAAAGGGATTAACCGATGGAATTATTCATCCAGCAGATCGTCAGCGGCGTTTCGATTGGAGCGGTGTATGCACTGCTGGCCGTTGGCTATGCGCTGGTCTACAGCGTGTATAACTTCACCAACTGGGCCTTCGACGCCTTCATGGCTTTCGGGGCATTTATGGCTTTCTATGCCATCACCAACTTTGCCTTCCCCTTCTGGTTAGCCGGGCTGATCTCGATTGCCCTGACGATTGCCCTCTCGGTCGGCACGGAGAAGCTGGCCTATAGCTCGCTGCGGCGGCGCAAGGCCCCCCGCCTGTTCATGATGATCTCGGCCATGGGCGTGAATCTGACGGTGGTCAACATCATGAACCTGGCTTTCGGCGGCATCTACCGGCGCTTTCCCACCGAGCACATCCAGCCCATCTTCATCGGCAATGTTTCGATTGGGCGTATGGACCTGCTGGCCGGGCTGATCTCGGCCCTCGTCTTGGGAATGCTGTGGTGGTTCCTGTATCGCACCAAGCCCGGCCTGGGAGTGCGCGCCAGCAGCATCGACATCCTGACCGCCTCGCTGATGGGCATCAACAACGACCAGGTCGCGGTCATCATCTTCACCACCACCGGGGTGCTTTCGGCGGTGGCGGGTGTGTTCTACGGCATCAAGTATGCGGTTTACCCCATGATGGGCATTGTGACCATCAAGGCCATGATTGCCAGTATCGTGGGCGGGCTGGGCAGCCTGCCGGGGGCGGTGGTGGGCAGCCTGCTGCTGGGGGTGCTGGAAACGCTGGTGGCAGGGTATATCTCGTCCACCTACCGCGACCTGTTCTCATTCATGTTCCTGGTGGTCATCTTGCTTTTCTTCCCCAACGGGCTGCTGGGCAAGAGCGGCGACGAGAAACTCTAGCGGAGGCCGGCCATGGGATATTTGAATGCAATCATCATCTTAGGCGGCATCAATATCATCGCCGCCCTGGGAGTCGCCATCCTGACCGGCTACACCGGCCTGTTCTCGATTGGACACGCCGGGTTTATGGCCCTGGGCGGCTATCTGAGCGCCATCCTGGTGGTGCAGTACGATGTTCCGCTGGCGCTGGCCCTGCTGGCCGGCGGGCTATTCGCCGGGGTCGCCAGCCTGCTGATCGGCTGGCCCACCTTCCGCGGCCAGCTGCGCGGCGATTATTTTGCCATCGCCACCCTCGGCTTTGCCGAGTCGATCCGCCTGGTGTTAAACAACACCCCCAACCAGAACCCCAACCTGCAATACCCTACCGCCGAGATGGGCCTGGGCGAATCGGTCAAGCTGGTGCTGACCAACTTGTACTCGGTAGGCGGGGCGTTTGGCTACCAGGGCATCCCATCCTACACCACCACGCCCATCGTCCTGATCACGGTAGGGCTGGCCCTGTTCTTTGCCCACATGTTTGTCACCTCACAGCACGGCAAGAACTGCATCGCCATCAGCCAGGACGAAACCGCCGCCCAGATGATGGGCGTAAACCTGCTCCGCACCAAGTTGATGGCCCTGTTCATCAGCGCCTTCTACGCCGGAATCGCCGGAGGGCTGCTCGGCTTCTACATGGCCTATCTCTCACCGTCGTTCTTCAACTTCGACCGTTCGTCGGGGCTGCTGGCGGCGGTGGTGTTCGGCGGCATCCAATCGCTGATCGGTCCATTCATCACCGCCTTCGTGCTGATCGCCGTGCCGGAACTGCTACGGGTGTTCTCGGAATACCGCCTGATTATCTATGGGGCGTTGTTTGTGGTGATTATGCTGTTCCGCCCGCAGGGCTTGCTGGGCTATGTGGAGATGAACCTGGACTTTGCCCGGCGCGGGTGGGCCAGGCTGACCGGCCGCAAGAAAACCCAGCCCACCACCGATAAGGGGGGTGCGCTATGAGCCAGGCCAATATCCTGGAAGTCCACGACCTGACGGTCGATTTCGGCGGCATCCGGGCGGTGAACCAGGTATCGTTCGTCCTCCAGCCCGGCGAGCTGGTGGGCCTGATTGGGCCGAATGGAGCCGGAAAAACCACCATCTTCAATCTGGTTACCAACTCGATTCGGGCCACAGCCGGTGAAATCCGCTTCGAGGGCCAGAGCATCCTGGGCAAATCGCCGGATAAAATCTGCCAGTTGGGTATCAGCCGCACGTTCCAGAATATCCGCCTGTTTCCGCAGATGTCGGCCTATGAGAACGTTGAATTAGGGCTGCACAACATCCCGCTGTACTCGTTCCTCGAGGCTTTTGTGCGCACGCCGCGGGCCCGCAAAGTGGAACAAAATACTCGCCGGCGCGCCCACGAACTGCTGGAGATCGTCAACCTGGAAGACCACGCCAACGAGCGCGCCTCCAGCCTGCCCTACGGGCTGCAGCGCCGGCTGGAGCTGGCCCGCGCCATGGCAACCCGCCCCAAGCTGCTCCTGCTGGACGAACCGGCGGCTGGGATGAACGAGGACGAGTGCAAAGACCTGGTGCAGCTCATCCGCAAAATCCACGCCGAGATGGGCTATACGATCATTATGATCGAGCATCACATGAACGTGGTAATGGACCTGTGCGCCGGGTCACGCATTTACGTGCTGAACCTGGGCAGCCTGATGGCAACCGGCAGCCCGGCCGAAATTCAGAGCAACCCCGACGTAATCAACGCCTACCTGGGAGTGAGACGAAATGGTCACTAACGCGCCAATTCTTGAAGTCAAAGACCTGGTGGTGCATTACGGCGGCATCTGTGCGCTGCATGGCTTCAGCATCCACGTCGACCCGGGCGAGATCGTGGCGGTGATCGGAGCCAACGGGGCCGGCAAATCGACCCTGATGCGCACCATTGCAGCCGTCAAGACCTACACTTCCGGCGAAATCCTGTATAAAGGCCAGCCGCTCAAAAAAGACCCATCTAAAGTGGTCAAAGATGGCATCACCCTGGTGCCGGAAGGACGGCGCATCTTCGCCCCGCTGACCGTGCGCGAAAATCTGCTGCTGGGCGCCTTCACCCGCAGCAACCGCCAGGAGCTAGAGGCCACCATGGCCGAGATTTTTGAGCTGTTTCCGCGCTTGAAAGAGCGCCTGAACCAGCGCGGCGGCACCCTATCTGGCGGCGAGCAGCAGATGCTGGCCGTCGGCCGGGCGCTGATGTCGAAACCGCAGGTGCTGCTGCTGGATGAACCTTCTCTGGGCCTGGCTCCCATCGTGATCGACGCCATGTTCGCCACGATCGTGCGCCTGAACAAAGAACTGGGGCTAACCATCCTGGTGGTCGAACAAAACGCGTCGTTGGCGCTGGAGATGTGCCACCGGGCCTACGTGTTGAAGACCGGCCAGATCCAGATGGAAGGCCGGGGTCACGATTTGCTGCACGATCCACGGGTGATGGAAAGTTATCTGGGAATTACGGTGTAAGGGCGGGTCTGAAACCCGCCCTTACCTCAGAAGTTTCTGACTGCCTGGATCACGGTTTCGATGGCCTGGTCGTCCATCGTGGGATACAAAGGCAGGGTTACTTCGCGCCCCGCGGCAGCTTCAGTGCGAGGCAGGCGCGTATCGGGCCAGCGGCTGCGGTAATACGAAAATGTATGAATGGGCGGATAGTGAATGCTCGACTGAACCCCGGCAGCGCGCAGATGCTCGATAAAAGCGCTGCGGTCGGCGCCTTCAGGCAGCAAGACCGGGAAAATGTGGTGCGCTGAAGTTACACCAGGAGCTGCCGCCCAGGCGCGGAAGGGCAGCCCCAGGCCCGTACCCTCCAGCGCCTGCCAGTAGCGCTGGGTAAGCGCCTGGCGGCAGGCATTATTGGCAGGCAACTTGTCCAACTGCACCAGCCCCAGGGCCGAGCGAATCTCGTCGATGCGGTAGTTATAGCCTAGAGCGGTCACGTCGTAGCTGTGAGCGTGGCCGTGATGTCGATCCCAGGTCAGGCTGGTCATGCCGTGCGAACGCAGCAGGCGCGCCTTTTCGGCCAGGTCGTCCCGGTCGGTGGTCAGCATCCCGCCTTCCCCGGTGGACAGATTCTTGTTCGAGAAGAAGCTGAAACAGCCGATGTCGCCCCAGGTTCCCAAGCCGCGGCCCTGGAAGGCCGCGCCAGGGGCGTGGGCGGCGTCTTCGATCACCGCCAGGCCGCGCCGTCGGGCCGCCTCCAGAATGGCGTCCATGCGGCAGGGG
>CAYQDU010000226.1:0-6929 GCA_964416275.1 uncultured Anaerolinea sp.
CGCGTTTTAAATCAATCGGGGCCGTCTAAACTTACTTTTTAGACGGCCCCATCCTGGAACAGTCGAGGCGCTCTCCAAGCGCCTGGCAGGAAGAAACACGATTGTAAGGTTCGTTGCAGGGCTGCGCCCCGCAACGAACCTTACATACTGACAAGCGGAAGGGCCCGGTTATTTGAGGCTGTAGGTGGCGTTGATCTCGGCCCGCACGGCGATCTGGCCCAGGGTGATGGGTGAATCATCCAGGGCGCTGCCGGTGGGTTGGGTGGGGGCAGCGTTTTGGATTACATTCTGCGCCCACAGGGCAGTCTCCCGCCCACCCCGCCATGAACCATAATACTGCGTCCAGGTGTTCTCGCTGATGGTCAGCACGCAGCCGGCGGCGGCCCCGCCGGATTGCGCCAGGGCCTGGGCTTTCTCGCCGGCGGCTTTCATTGCCAGTTCGCGGGCCTGGTCGCGGTACTTGCGCAGTTCGCTGGTGTAAAACTGCACGTCCTGGACCTCGTTGGCCCCCACTTTCAAGGCCGTCAGGATCACGTCTTCAGCCAGGCCCACATCCCGCAGGGTGATCGAGACGGTGTTATCGATCCGGTAGCCTTTGATCTCCAACGAATTGTAATCTCCATACACCGGGTAGACGATGTAGCGATCGGTGGCGATGTCTTTGGCCTCCACTCCCAGGCCGCGCACGGCTTCGATCACCCGCTGGATTTCGCGCTGGTTCTGGCTGCGGGCAGCGTCGGGAGTATTGCCGTTGGACTGCACCCCCAACTGGATCAAGGCCCGGTCGGGGGTCACATTGACCACCGCCGCGCCCGACACCTGCACCGTGCGCCCGGTAGCGCAGTCTGCGTCCAGCGCGGTTGGGGCGGCCTGGGCCGGCTGCACGCCGCGGCCGGCCGGAAACGCCGGCGAACGCCACACGCCCAACACCAACACGCCCATAACCCCCAACAGCACAAAATTGAAGAAGTTTGAAGTTTGTTTCATCAGGTCAACCTCCGGTATCATGATATTATAGTTGTATTGAAATCGCCAAGAACTATGAAAAATTGCGGCTCTTCCGCCGAAGGCGGGGTTTGACCTATATTGGGGGCTCGCGGGTGGCTACGCCGCTCGCACCCCCAAAAAATGAAGAACCGAAATTGCTTTCCGACTTTTGGGCGCTTTTCAGAAAAGCGCGGCTCTCCTGGCCTGGCCGGGAAAGAGGCCATAGTTTTAGGGAGATGCCTGGCTGCCGGTGCATTTTCCAAAAACGAGAGAAAAATTCCCGCCTTCGGCGGTAGAGCCAGAAGAGCAAAAGCGTTTTACCGCTGAGCGCGCCGAGAACGCCGAGAACGCAGAGAAAACCGCTACTGGATATAGGTTGCAAATGGATCAACTCACTTCTCCCTATAAACGCCTGGCCGAGCGCCTGGACGCCCTGCCCAACGGCTTTCCGCCCGCACCGGATGGAGCCGAGCTGCGCCTGTTGGAAAAACTCTATACCCCGGCCGAGGCCGCCCTGGCGGCCGAGCTGCGCCTGACGTTGGAGACCCCGGCCCAGATTGCCGTCCGCCTGCAGGCCGCCGGGCAGGCCGAGAGCGACGCGCGGGCGCTGAAGGATCAGCTAAAGACGATGGCCCGCAAGGGGCTGATTAACGCCGGGCGAGCCGAAGGCGGGCTGGGCTATGGCCTGCTGCCGTTCGTGGTGGGCATCTACGAGGCCCAGGCCGGGCGGGTGGACGAAGAACTGGCCCGCCTGTTCGAAGCGTATTATCTCCAGGCGTTCGGGCAGATGACGGGCGTGACGCCGGCCTTCCACCGCGTCATCCCGGTGGGCGAAAGTGTGCGGGTCGACCTGGGCCTCCAGCCCTACGAAAACGCCCGCCAGATCGTGGAGAGCGCCCAGGCCTGGGGCGTGCTGGATTGCATCTGCCGCACCCAGAAGGCGCTGATTGGCGAAGCCTGCGAGCATCCCATCGACGTGTGCATGACTCTGAGCCAGAAGCCGGGGGCTTTCGACCACGTCCCCGCCATCCACGCCCAGAGCTGCGAGCAGGCCCTGGAGACGCTCCAGCGGGCGGCGCAGGCCGGGCTGGTCCACTCGGTCAGTAACACGCGGGAGGGGTTCACCTACATTTGCAACTGCTGCACCTGTTCGTGCGGCGTTCTGCGCGGCGTGGCCGAGCTGGGCTTTGCCGGGGCGGTGGCCCGCTCGGCCTTCATCAACCAGGTAGACGAGGCCGCCTGCATCGGCTGCGAAGACTGCGTTCCATTCTGCCAGTTTGGGGCCTTGACCCTGCACGATTTTGTGATCCAGGTGGAGCGGATGCGCTGCACCGGCTGCGGGGTGTGCGTTTCGCACTGCCAGCAGGGCGCGCTGGGGCTGGTGCGCCGCCCGCCGGATGAGATTCTGCCCGTCCCCGCCAACGAAGCCGAATGGCAGGCGCAGCGTTCGCAGGCCCGGCGGATCGATCTGAATAAGGTCTTATAATCAGGAGCGGTAGCTCTCCACTTAACCGGGGTGGAGGTAACTGGCGAGCTTCGCCTGGCGAGCGAAGCTTGCCAGGAAAGAGGATTAATTGTGGATTTTGTCGCCCGAAGTGCGACAAAATCCACGGAACAACTCTTTTTGAAGGCGCTCTTCGAGCGCCATGCCTGTTTCACGGTTTAATGCGGCGGTACCTCAGGAGCAACTCGCTGGTGAAAATTCAGATTTACACCATGCAAACCCCAGAAGAAGCGTTGGCGATTGCCGGGCTGGGCGTCGATCATGTTGGCATCACGCCAGGCGCGTATGGCCTGCCTGGCGAGGTAGATTTCGCTGTCGCCCGCGCCATTGTCCAGACCGTGCGCGGCAGGGCCGCCTCGGTGGCTCTAAGCGTCGATCCCAACCTGGAAGCTATCGTGGCGATGGCGCAGGCTGTTCAGCCGGATATCCTGCATCTGTGCGGTTTAGCAGGGGCCGTGCCGCCTGCCGCGGTGCAGACTTTGCGCCAGCGCCTGCCGGGGCTGCCCATCATGCAGGCCATTTCGGTCGGCGGGGCCGGGGGCCGGGCCGCAGCCCTGGCGACCGCCCTGGCCTATCAAGACGTGGCCGACTATCTCATCATCGACACCCAGGCCCCCGACATCGCCGGGATTGGCGCGTCTGGCAAGACCCATGACTGGAACACCAGCCGGGCCATCGTCCAGCAAGCGCGCTGCCCGGTGATCCTGGCGGGCGGGCTTTCACCCGAAAACGTGGCTGAAGCCATCCGGGTGGTGCAGCCCTGGGGGGTCGATTCGCTTACCCATACCAACCGTCCCCTGGCAGGGGGCGGCTTCCGCAAAGATTTGCAGCGAGTGGCGCAGTTTGCAGCCGCCGCCCGAGGAGATTCTGCCCTATGAACGACGCCCCGGTTTTGGTGGTCGGAGACGCCAACGTAGACCTCGTGATTCACCTGCCCGAACGCAGCGACGGGCCGGCCGACCTGAGCCGGGCCGCGCCACAGTTGTGCGGCGGCGGCTCGGCGGCCAACACGGCCGTGGCCCTGGCCCGCCTGGGACGGCCGGTGGCCTTCGCCGGGGCTATTGGCGACGACGGCTACGGTCGTTGGGTGCGTGACGACCTGCGCCGCGAGCAGATCAACATCGACGGGCTGCGCCTGGTGTCCGACGCCTTCACCCTGATGGCCGTGGCGATCATCCACCCCGACGGCGAGCGCCAGATCATCATCTGGCCGCCCTATGGCGCGGCCCATATCCACTATCGTCCCGAAGATGTAGATCCGCGCCAGGCGGCGAAGGCCTCCTGGCTACACGTATCGGGCATCTGCCTGCGCTACCCGCCGGTGTGCGAGGCCGTTCTGCACGCTATGCGCGCCGCTCGCCAGGCCGGGGTGGCCGTCTCGCTCGACCTCAACCTGCGCCTGGGAACCTTTGGGCTAAATGAAGCCGACCGGGAGCGCTTCTGGCAGGCTGTGCGCCTGAGCGAGGTGGTGTTTGGCAGCGCGGCCGAGGAAATTGTGCCCCTGGCCGGCAAAAACAGCCTGGAAGAATCGGCCCAGGCGTTGAGCGAGGGCCGGCGCACGGTGATCGCCCGCCTGGGGGTGCGCGGCGCACTGGCAACCGCCCCTGGGGTCAATATCTACGCCCCGGCCTTTTCCGTGCCGGTAGTAGATACCCTGGGCGCCGGCGACGCCTTCAATGCCGGGTTTGTTACCGCCCACCTGGCGGGGCGCGACCTGGCCGGCTGCCTGCGCTGGGGCAACGCTACCGCCGCCCTCAAAATTGGCCGTTCTGGGCCACGCGGCCTGCGCAACCGGGCCGAAGTCGAAGCTCTGGCAAACCGCAAATAACCCAAGTACAGTGCAAAGGGGAAGCGCCCGATGAGCGTTTCAACTATCGTTATTCTATTCCTGATCGTCGTCATCCTGGGGCTGCTGATCGTGGTCTACCGCCTGTGGCGGCAGACCCGTCGGGTGGCCCTGGGGCTGGACGAAATCACCGAAGACGCGCTGAAGGAGCTGTATCACCTATCGCGCGAGACGCCCCTGGTTAAAGAGCGCGATCTGGTTCGAGCGGCCGACCTGCAGCCAGGCCGGGCAAAGCTGGTGCAGGCCGAACTGGAACGGCGCAGTTGGGCGGCTTCCGAAGCCGGGGGGCTGCGCATCCTGCCGCCCGGCGAGCGGCGCGCCATCGAACTGATCCGCGCTCACCGCCTGTGGGAGCGCTATCTGGCCGATAAAGAGGGCCTGGCGCTGGACGCGCTGCACGCCGAGGCCATGCGCCTGGAACACCATACCAGCCCGGAAGAAGTGGCCCGCCTGGACGCCGAACTGGGCTACCCCAAGTTCGACCCGCACGGCGACCCGATCCCACCCGCCGAAGGCGCCCTGCCGCATCACGCAGAAGGCACTCCGCTGCCGGATTGGCCCGAACACCTGCCAGGGCGCATCCTGCACGTCGAGGACGAACCCCCGGCCTTGTTTGCCCAGTTGGCCCTGTTGGGCCTCACCCCTGGCGCACAGGTGGAAGTGGACGAGCGTATGCCGGGTCGGGTGCTGGTATGGAGCGGCCGCCAACGCCTGGCTCTAACCCCCGCTGCCGTTGCAATGATCTCGGTGGGACCGGCCGCCCCCGAACGGATGCCGTTATCCGAAATGGAAGTGGGCCAGGCGGCCCGCGTGGCTGCCTTTAGCGAGACCGCCCTGCAGGGCCAACCCCTGTTGGCCCCCGACCTGCTGCCCGGCGCCGAGATCGCCGCCCTGCGGGCCGACCCGCTGGGCGACCCGGTGACTTACCGGGTGGACGGGCATGAGCTGCGCCTATCGCGCATCCAGGCCAACCAGGTCTTGATCGACGCGGCCAGCCTGCGCGAGATCGTTCTGCCGCGCCGCAACTGGCTGGTGGAAGAACTGGCCCGGGTGCGCGAGATGTTCCTGCGCTACGGCAGTTGGACGGTCATCAAGCGCGGCCTGGTTTTCTTCGGCCCGGCTTTCGTCATCAGCGTGGGCTATATGGACCCCGGCAACTGGGGCACCGACATCGAAGGTGGGGCCCGCTTTGGCTATCAACTGCTATGGGTCATCCTGATGGCAAACCTGATGGCGATCCTGATGCAGATCCTCTCAGCCAAGTTGGGCATCGCCACGGGCAAATCGCTGCCCGAAGTGTGCCGCGACCATTACCCGCGCTGGTTGAGCGTGACCCTGTGGGCCACCGCCGAGCTGGCCGCCATCGCCACCGACCTGGCCGAATTCTTGGGCGGGGCGGTGGGCTTCTATCTATTATTTGGCATTCCGCTTTTCCCGGCCGCTCTGCTGACTGGGATCATCATTTCACTAATCCTGCTGCTGGAGCGCTACGGAACCCGCAAGGTCGAGATGGTCATCATCGGGCTGATCGCGGTGATCGGCTTTGTCTACATGGCCGAGATCTGGCTCTCCAAGCCGGCCTGGGACGAGGTGGCGCGCGGGCTGCTCAAACCCTCCATCCCCATCGGGGCGACCCTGGTGGCGGTGGGCATCATCGGGGCCACCGTCATGCCCCACAACCTGTATCTGCACAGCGCCCTGATCCAGACCCGCGTCCGCCCCAGCGATTCGCTCAACCGCAAGAAGATGATCTACCGCCTGGCGATTATCGATTCGTTCGTGGCCCTGAACGGGGCGTTCTTCGTCAATGCAGCCATTCTTGCCATGTCGGCGGCGGTGTTTGCGGGCAACCAGATGCAAGACTATTCGCTCGAATCGGCCCACCAGACCCTGACCCCGCTGCTTGGCCCGCTGGCCGGGGCGGCCTTTGCCATTGCTCTGCTGGCCTCCGGGCTGTCGTCGTCCACCACCGCCACGATGGCCGGGCAGGTCATCATGGAGGGCTTCTTGCACCACAAGATGAACGTCTGGCTGCGCCGGGCGATCACAATGGTGCCTTCGCTGATCGTGATCGGCCTGGGGTTGGACCCGCTCAAGATTCTGATCTTATCGCAGGTCAGCTTATCGTTCCAACTGCCGTTTGCCATGATCCCACTGGTGCTGTTCACCAGCAACCCGGCCATCATGGGCGAGTTTACCAATCATAAAGTGACCCGCGCCCTGGCCTGGGCTACAACCATCATCATCCTGAGCCTGAATTTCGTCCTGCTCTATCAAATCCTGTTCGGAGGCTAAGCACCCTTATGAGCATCGTCGAGTACATCCTGATCCTCCTGGCGGCCATGGCCGCCGGAGCGGTCAACGCCCTGGCTGGCGGCGGCACGCTGATCACCTTCCCGGCGCTGATTGGGCTGGGCTTCCCGGCGGTGGTCTCGAACGTAACCAACACCGTGGCCCTGGTGCCGGGCTACCTGGGAGCCACCATCGCGCAGATCAACGACATCCGGGCGCAAAAAAAACGGCTCTACTTCCTGCTCCCGGCCGGCCTGATCGGCGGCGTGGTCGGGTGTGTTCTACTCCTCAACACCGTCG
>CAYQDU010000227.1:0-6887 GCA_964416275.1 uncultured Anaerolinea sp.
CGCTGTCCAACATACACGCCGCCCGCGCCGGCGGGCCGGAAGCCAGTTTCCAGCGCCTGGCCTGGCGCCAGCACGAGGACGCACTGCACGCCGCGGCCGGGGTGCAACCCGGGCAGGCCTTTCCATTCGGCTGGCAGCCGCGCCCGCTGGCGGCCGCGGCCCTGCTGCTGCTGGCGGCCCTGGCCTCAGCCTGGCTGCCCAACTCGATGAACGCCGTGCTGGCCGAACGCGAAGCCGTGCGCCAGGAGGCCGCCCGCCAGGCCGAGCGCATCGAAGACCTGCAGCGCCAGGTGGAGCAGGCCACCGAGCTGACGGCCGAGCAGCGTGAAGAGCTGCTGCGCAAGCTGCAGGAGCTGGCCGAAAAGCTGCGCCAGAGCAACGGCGACCTGGAGCAGGCCATGGCCGACCTGTCGCGCCTGGAGCAATCGCTGCAGGAAAAGCTGGACCCTGACGCCCTGGCGCAGCAGGCCAACCTGGAAGCCCTGGCAGAGCAACTGGCCAGGCTGGCCCAGAAGCCGCGCGACCCTGGCCAATCGGCAGCCGAAGCCGCCGCCCAGGCCCTGGCAGAGCTGGCCGCCCAGATGGGCCAGATGACCCCCGAAGAACGCCAGCAGGCCGCCGAGCAGTTGGCCCAGATGGCGGCCCAAACCTCGCAGACCGGCGACGCCGCCCTGGCCCAATCGCTGTCAGCAATGGCCGCCGCCCTGGCCGCCGCCGCCCAGCAGGGCGACGCATCGCAGGCCGCCGCCCAGGCCGCCGCCCAGGCCGCCCAGGGCGATTTACAGCAGGCCCAGGCCCGCCTTTCCGACCAGCAGGCCCTGCAGCAGGCCCTGCAGCAGCTTCAGGCCGGCCGCCAGCAGATGGCGCAGGCCGCCGCCCGGTCTGCGGCGCAAGCCGCCGGGCAGCCCGGCCAGGGCCAGCAGCCAGGGCAAGGCAACCAGCCCGGCCAGGGACAGGGCCAGGGACAGGCGGCCGGCGGCGGAGGCGGCAGCAACGCCAGCACCCTGCCGCCCAACACCAGCGGCGGGCGACCCAACGTCCATCCGCAGGGCCATGCCGCCCAGGCTGCGCCAGGGGCCCTGCCCCAGGTCTACGCGCCCTTCCAGCGCCCGCAGGCCAGCGCCAGCCAGCAGCTTTTCGTTCCCGGCCAGGACACCGGCCCGGGCGAGACCACCACCTCGCAGGGCCAGAGCAACCTGCCCGGCTCGGCCAACCCGGCCCTGGTGCCGTACAATCAGGTGTTCGGGTCATACTACAACGCCGCCATCCAATCCTTGCAGCAAAGCTATGTGCCAGATACGCTGCAAGACTACGTAAAGGAATACTTCACCCAGTTAGCCCCTTAAAAATAAAGAGAGATTGCGTGGATTTTGTCGCACTTCGCGCGACAAAATCCACGATTAACCCTCTTTCCAGGCGAGCGAAGCTCGCCAGTCACATCCACCGCGGTTGAGTGGGGAGCTAGCGCTGCGCCCCACGCTTCCCCTAAATATAGAAACTGGCAGAATGAGCCAGAAATGAGAAGGAATTATTGATGACCGATCTAGCTGCTACAACCGATACCCTGCTGTCTGCCGAGAGCTTCCAATCCACCGCCGCAGCCATCGAGGCCCAGGTGGGCCGGGTGATCGTCGGCCAGGGCGAGCTGGTGCGCCACACCCTGATTACCCTGCTGGCGGGCGGCAACGCCCTGCTGGAAGGCGTGCCGGGCCTGGGCAAGACCATGCTGGTGCGCACCCTGGCCCAGTCCATCGACTGCGCCTTCGCCCGCATCCAGTTCACCCCCGACCTGATGCCAGCCGACATCGTTGGCACCAACCTGATCGTAGAAGACGAAACCGGGCGGCGGCAGTTCCAGTTCGAGCCAGGCCCGATCTTTGCCAACCTGGTGCTGGCCGACGAGATCAACCGGGCCACGCCCAAGACCCAATCGGCCATGCTGGAGGCCATGCAGGAACACTCCGTCACGGTAGCCAAAGTCACCCGGCGCATGAACGAGCCGTTTTTCGTGCTGGCCACCCAGAACCCGCTGGAAATGGAAGGCACCTACCCCCTGCCCGAAGCCCAGCTCGACCGCTTCTTCTTCAAGATCGACGTGCCTTTCCCCAGCGTGGAAGACCTGGTGGAGATCGCCAACCGCACCACCAGCAGCGCCGCTCCCCAGGCCGAACCGGCCGCCGATGGCGCTGCCATCCGCCAGATGCAGGCCCTGGCGCGGGCCGTGCCGATTGCGCCCCATGTCACCGCCTACGCCGCCCGGCTGATCAAGGCCACCCACCCCGCAGAGCCGTCGGCCCCGCAGATGGTGCGCGACTACGTGCGCTATGGGGCCAGCCCGCGCGGCATGCAGGCCCTGATTCTGGCGGGGAAAATCCTGGCCCTGCTGGATGGCCGCTTCAACGTGGCCTACGCCGACATCCAATCCGCCGCCCACCCCGCCCTGCGCCACCGCCTGATCCTCAACTTCGAGGCCCAGGCCGAAAACATCGGCAGCGACCGGGTCATTTCGCAGTTGTTGGAGCAGGTAGCCACGGATGACCCGGTTATTTGACGAAGCCTTCCTGCGCCGGCTGGAACACCTGGCGATTGTCTTTCGCCGGGCGGCCAACAGCCAGATGCAGGGCGAACGGCGCAGCGCCCAGCGCGGCCAGTCGGTGGAGTTTTCGGATTTCCGCCCCTACAGCCTGGGCGACGACTTCCGGCGCATCGACTGGAACGCCTACGCCCGCCTGGAGCGCCTGTTCATCAAGCTGTTCGTCGAGGAACAGGACACCACCCTGCACATCCTGCTCGACGCCAGCCCGTCGATGGGCTGGGGCCAGCCGGAAAAGCTGGCTACCGCCGCTCGCCTGGCCGGGGCGCTGGGCTACATCGCCCTGGCCGGGCTGGATCGGGTAGCCGTCTCAGCCCTGGGCGTGAGCGGCGCGCCCCACGGCCTGAAGCGCCTGCCAGCCCTGCGCGGTAAGCGCGCCGCGCTGGAAATGTTTAATTTTCTCAGCCAAATCTCGGTCAACTCCGTTGACCAAGATTTGGCTGAGAAAAAAACCGCCCTCAGCCCCACCGCCGCGCTGACCGCTTACGCCAACAACGCCGGCGGGCCGGGGCCGCTCTTGCTGCTCTCCGACCTGATGGACGACGGCTGGCAGCCCGGCCTCAACCGGCTGGGCGGGCGCGGCTTCGAGGTCTCGCTGCTGCACGTGCTGGCCCCCGACGAGCTGGCCCCCGACCTGAACGGCGATTTCAAGCTGATCGACAGCGAAACCAGCGCCGAGATCGAAATCAGCGCCGATTTCGAGACCCTGGAACGCTACCGGCAGTACCTGGCCGGCTGGCAGGCCGCCTGGCATACCTTCTGCGCGGCGCGCAATATGCACTACCTGGCGCTCAACACCGCCACGCCGCTGGAAGACCTGCTCTTCGCCAGCCTGCCGCAGCAGGGGGTGGTGCGATGAAATTTCTGACCCCCGCCGCCTTCTTCCTGGCCGGTCTGCTGCCGCTGATCGTACTGATGTACCTGCTCAAGCTGCGCCGGATCGAGCGGCCCGTGTCCAGCACCTACCTGTGGCGCAACATGGTGCGCGACGTGGAGGCCAACGCCCCCTGGCAGCGCCTGCGCTACAACCTGCTGATGGTCTTACAGCTTCTCTTTCTGGCCCTGCTGATATTGGCCCTGGCCCGCCCGGCCCTGCCGGGCGAGGGCATCGCCGCGCAGGCGGCCATCTTTATCGTCGATACCTCGGCCAGCATGGGCGCCAGCGACGTGACCCCCAGCCGGATCGAGGCGGCCAAGGCCCAGGCCCGCCAGCTCATCGCCGGGCTGCCGGAGGCGGCCGAGGTGACCGTGATCGAGGCCGGGCAGAAGGCCCGCGTCCTGGCCGCCAACAGCCGCGACCGCCGCCAGGCCCTGCAGGCCGTCGAAAGCCTGCGGGCCGGGGCGGGCGGCTCGGATATGGGCGTGGCCCTGCAGTTAGCCGCCGCCATCGCCCGCCGCCAGCCCGATACCCAGACCGTGATCCTGTCCGACGGCAACGCCAGCCTGCCAGAGCGCGTCGCCATCCAGGGCCGGGTGCAGTATGCGCCCATCGGCCTGCAAGACGCCAACCAGGCCATCGGCCTGCTGACCCTGCAGCCGGCCCTCAAGGGCGGCCGGCTGACGGCCTTCGCCCAGATCATCAACTACGGCCCGCAGCCAGCCCAACGCCGGGTGGCCTTCTACGCCGACGGGCAGATGATCGACGCCTTCGACGTGAGCCTGCCGCCGGCCGGGGAACAGTCGGTGCTGGCCCAGGGCATCCTCAGCACCACCCAGGTGATCGAAGCCCGCCTGCTGCCGCCCGAAAACACGCCCGCCGCCCCCCCAACCGACTACCTGGCCGCCGACGACCAGGCCCTGGCGGTCAACCGCCCGGCCGGGCCGCTCTCGGTCACCCTGGTCAGCCCCGGCAACCTGTTTCTGGAGACCGGGCTGAGCCTGCTGCCGGGCCGGCAGGTGACGCGGGTCAACCCCGGCGCCAGCCTGCCCACGGCCGACCTGACCATCCTGGACGGCGGGGCGGTTCTCAGCGGCGCGCTGCCTGGCGGGGCGCTGCTCTTCATCGGCCCGCTGCAAAGCACGGCTTTCTTCAGCGTCACCGGGCAGCTCAGCGCCCCGCAGCCCCGTCCGGCGGCCGAAGCCGGGCCGCTGCTGCAATACGTCAGCCTGGACGGGGTCAACATCCTGGACGCGGCCCGCATCCCACTGCCGGGCTGGGCCAGGCCCATCATCGTGGCCGAGGCGGACGGCGCGGCCGGCGCGGCCGGCGAGCGCTGGCCGCTGCTGTTCGCCGGCGAGATCGACGGGCGGCGGGTGGCTGTGCTGGCCTTCGACCTGCGCCGCTCGGATTTACCCCTCCAGGTGGCCTTCCCGCTCCTGCTGGCAAGCCTGACCGGCTGGCTGGCCCCCGGCCAGGGGGCGGGCCTACCGGCCCAGGTGCAACCCGGCGCGGCCGTGGCCCTGGCCCCGGCCGCTGAGGCGGCCGGGCGCACGACCATCACCGTCACCCGGCCAGACGGCGGGCGGGTTTCGCTCGAGGCGGGCAGCGGCCCGGCCGTCTTTGCCGATACAGCCCAGCCCGGCCTGTACGTAGTGGACAACGGCGGCCTGGCCCCGCTGCGCTTTGCGGTCAACCTGTTCGCTCCCCAGGAATCGCGCCTGGCCCCGCGCCAGGAGCTGCCGGTGCAGGGCCTGCAGGCCGCCGGGGCCGGGGCGCAAAGCGAACCGGCCTACCGGGAATGGTGGCGGCTGCTGGCAGCCCTGGCCCTGGGCGCGCTGACCGCCGAATGGCTGGTCTATCACCGGGCCAAAGTCGCTAAGGTAATTTCGAATTTCGGATTTAAGCTTTAGATTTCACCCCCCCTCTCCCCCAGGGAGAGGGGCCGGGGGTGAGGGTAACCCATGTCTTTAACGTTTGTGTATCCACACTTTCTCTGGCTGCTGCTGCTCGTCCCGCTGACGGTGGGACTGGGGCTAATGAAACCCCGCCCGACCAACCGAACCCGCCTGTACGGCGGGCTGGCCCTGCGAACATTCTTGCTGCTCGCCATCATCGCCGCCCTGGCCGGGGCGCAGCTGCGCCTGCGCTCCAACCTGCTGACCACCGTATTTGTCATGGATGCTTCGGACAGCATCCCGGCCGCCGACCAGGCCCGGGGCGAGGAATTCATCCGCAGCGCCATCGCTGGCATGGACGAGAACAACGACCAGGCCGCCATCGTAGTCTTCGGGCAGGATGCCCTGGTGGAACGCCTGGCCTCGCACGTCCGAGATACGCCCGACCTGGCCTCCATCCCCATCACCACCCGCACCGACATCGCCGCCGCCTTGCAGTTGGCCCAGGCCCTGCTGCCGCCGGAAGGGGCCAAACGGATCGTGCTGCTTTCGGATGGGCGCGAGAACCTGGGCCAGGCCATCGAGCAGGCCGAACTGGCCGCTTCCAGCGAAGTGGAACTGCTCTACGCGCCGCTGGGCGCGCCGCTGGGCGAGGTCGAAGTGCTGGTCGAGGCCCTGGAGGCCCCGCCCGAAACCCGCCAGGGCCAGACTATCCCCCTGACGGCGGTGATCCAATCCAGCGCCCAGACCCAGGCCACCCTGCGCATCTTCTCCGATCAAGACCTGGTCCAATCGCTGGAAGTGCGCTTGCAGCCGGGAACCAACCGGGTGCAGGTGGACATCCCCACCTCGGCCGACGACACCCAGACCGGCTTCCGCCGCTTCCGGGCGCAGATCGTCCCCCAACAAGACACCCGCCTGCAGAACAACGAGGCCGGGGCCTTTACGGTGATCTACGGCCCGCCGGGAATTTTGATGGTCGAGGGCCAGCCGGGGGAGGGCGAAAACCTGGCCCGCGCCCTGCAAGCCTCGCAGATGGAACTGACGCGCATCGCCCCGGCCGACCTGCCCACCAGCCTGCCCGAACTGGCCGCCTACCAGGCCGTGATCCTGGTCAACACGCCGGCCGCCAGCCTGCCCAGCGGGGTGATGGACGCCCTGCGGGTCTACGTCCACGACCTGGGCATGGGCCTGGTGATGATCGGCGGGCCGCAGTCGTTCGGGGCGGGCGGCTATCTGCGCACCCCGCTCGAAAAGGCCCTGCCGGTAGACATGGACGTGCGCGACAAAGACCTGCAGGCCAACCTGGCCCTGGTGCTGGCGGTGGATAAATCGGGCAGCATGGGCCGCTGCCACTGCGATAACCCCGACCTGAACCAGAGCTACACCCCCACCCTGTCCGGCCAACCCAAGGTGGACATCGCCAAAGAGGCCATCATGCGCTCGGCCAGCGCCCTGGGCGAGCAGGACTACCTGGGCGTGGTGGCCTTCGACAGCCAGCCGCGCTGGGTGCTGGAGC
>CAYQDU010000228.1:0-6870 GCA_964416275.1 uncultured Anaerolinea sp.
GTAAATCCGATTTCGGCCTGGAAAATCACGGCCTGTTCAACCTGAACAAGGTCTATTGGAACCTGCCGGTCGAGGCTCTGTATGAAGAAGCCACCTTCCGCAATGAGGGCAAGATCACCCTGGGTGGGCCATTCACGGTCAACACCGGCAAGCACACCGCCCGGGCCGCCAACGACAAGTTCGTGGTGCGCGAAGCGTCTAGCGAGGGTAACGTGTGGTGGGGCCAGTACAACCGGCCCTACAATGCGGCCAACTTCGATGAGCTCTTCAGCCGGGTGCAGGGCTATTTGCAGGGGCGAGATGTGTTCGTGCAAGACTGCTACGCCGGGGCCGACCCCGACTACCGCCTGCCGGTGCGCATCATCACCGAACTGGCCTGGCATTCGATGTTCGCCCGCAATATGTTCATCCCCGCTTCGACCAACGAGGAAGCCCGGCGGATTATGCCCGAATTCACGGTCATCGCCGTGCCGGGCTTCAAGGCGTTCCCCCAGGTAGACGCCACGCCCACCAACACCGTGATCGCGATCAACTTTGCCCAGCGCCTGTGCATCATCGGCAACACCGGCTATGCGGGCGAGATCAAGAAATCGGTCTTCACGATCATGAACTACCTGCTGCCGCTGGAAGGTGTGATGACCATGCACTGCTCGGCCAACGTGGGCAAGCAGGGCGATGTGGCCCTGTTCTTCGGCCTGTCTGGCACGGGCAAGACCACCCTATCGGCCGACCCGCTGCGCGGCCTGATCGGCGACGACGAGCACGGCTGGTCGGACAGCGGCGTGTTCAACTTCGAGGGCGGCTGCTATGCCAAAGTCATCTCGCTCTCGCCTACCGCCGAGCCGCAGATCCACGCCACCACCCACCGCTTCGGCACGATCCTGGAAAATGTGGTCTTCGACCCGGTGACCCGCCTGATCGACCTGGACGACGACAGCCGCACCGAGAACACCCGCGCTTCCTACCCGCTGGAGTTCATCGACAACGCCCTGCCGGATAAGCGCGCCGGCCACCCCAAGAACATCATCTTCCTGACCTGCGACGCTTCGGGCGTGATGCCGCCCATCTCGCGCCTGACCCCCGACCAGGCCCTGTATCACTTCATCTCCGGCTACACCTCCAAAGTGGCCGGGACGGAGATCGGCCTGAGCGCCGAGCCGGAGATCACCTTCAGCACGTGCTTCGGCGGGCCGTTCATGGTGCATCACCCGGCCTATTACGCCGACTTGCTCAAGCGCAAAATCCTGCGCTACGGCGTGAACTGCTGGCTGCTCAATACCGGTTGGGTCGGCGGCCCCTACGGGGTGGGCAAGCGCATCAGCATCAAATACACCCGGCGCATGCTCAACGCCGCCCTGGACGGCGAGCTGAATCAGGTGGAATATGTCACCGACCCGGTCTTCGGCTTCCAGGTTCCCAAAACCTGCCCGGACATCCCGGACGGGGTGATGGACCCGGCCTCGAGCTGGGCCAGCCGCGAGGCATATATGAAGCGCTATAAGGGTCTGGCCTCGCGCTTCATCGACAACTTCAAGAAGTTCGAAGACGCCGCCCCGGCCGAAGTGATCGCTGCCGGGCCGAGAATTTGATTTTCTATCCTACAAGCAAAAAGCCGGGCGGAACGCCCGGCTTTTTGCTTGTAGGATAACGTGCGTACGGGGTAATTTTCAGGGCCAAAGCAACTACAGATGATCGTGCTGCAAAAAGGTCGTTCACGACCGGTGTCCTGTTCCAGCGCTATCAGACGGTTGCATAGATCGCTGGTATCCAGGAACAACCACCAAGAACCCATAGTCCACCGATCCCAGCCTCGTCCATTCGGCTCGCACTACCAGAACGTATTGCCCAGCGGACAACTCGCCGAAGCGCACCTCCTGGCGGGTGCGGAGCGGCAGATCGAGCAGCGCCTGCACCGGCGGGTTCCAAAGCTGCAAGCCGCCGCGCCCGCCTCGACCGCCCTGCCCCCACCGGTCGGCCTCACTCACGGCATACAGACGGTACGCCAGCCGGGTGGGCGAGATCGGGATTGGCAAAATCAACGTAGCTGTGAAGGGCAGCGTGACGGTGATCGGCTGCCCGGGTGTGACAACCCCGAAGGAGTCACCATGCACCAGGGCCACCTCAGCGCCCGTGTTCCATCCGATCCAACTGTAAGACCCAACCGCGGCGGTCTGCTCACCCCCAGCCGCGGCCAGGTGAGCCGCCGCCGGGCGGCCGTAATACGGGGCCAGCGCGTCGGGCGTGCGGCCGGCGGAAATCGTAGGTGGCCGATAGTCGGAGCGCAACGCGGCTGCGCCGGGCGGCGGTAACCGCCCAGCGCAGCCGACCAGCAGGAACAGGCACGCGCTCAACCAGCGCCAGAAATTCGCCTTCATGCCCCGATTATACTATTTTGGGAAAATGTGCGGCGGAACCGCACATTTTCCCAAAATAGTACCTCTTTCCCGGTGCAGCCATTCGCTCCAAATAAAACGATCTGTGGGGGAATGGTGGGGCTACGCCCCACCATTCCCCCACACTTGACATTCTGCATAAACATACTACACTTTGCTCCGGAGGAACCATGTGCCGAAACATCAAGCCCCTGTTCAATTTTGAGCCGCCGGCAACCCCAGATGAGATCCGGGCTGCAGCTCGCCAATATGTGCGCAAGATCAGCGGCTTCGACCGGCCCTCGCAGGCCAACGTGGCCGCCTTCGAGGCGGCGGTGGCGGCGGTGACGGCCGCCTCGACCGCCCTGATCGCATCCCTACAGACCAGCGCCCCGCCCCGCGACCGGGCCATCGATGCCGAGCGGGCGCGGCAGCGTTCGGCTCGCCGCTTCCCCAAAGCCGGCCCGGCATGAGGAAATTTCGGCCCCGGCGAAGCCGGAAGAACCGAAATTGATCTATGGAGAGCGGGCGGGGTATAATCCCCCGCAGCACGTTATCCTGGCTTTGAGCGGTGTTCCCTTGCCTTCTCCTTCCCCCTTCCCCGATTTGCTCCACGACCTGCGCGCCGCCGGGATCGAGGCGCGCGATGATTTGCCAACCCGCATCCTGTACAGCACCGACGCCTCGATCTACCAGATCGAGCCGCTGGGGGTGGTCTTCCCCCGCCAGGCCGACGAACTGCAGGCCATCGCGGCGGCCTGCGCCCGTTACGATGTGGCGCTGCTGGCGCGCGGGGCGGGCAGCAGCCTGGGCGGGCAGGCCATCGGCCCGGCCCTGATCGTAGATTGCGCCCGCCACCTGAACCGGCTGATCGAGATCGACCCAGAGCAGCAGACGGCCCTGGCCGAGCCAGGGATTGTGCTGAACACCCTCAACCGGGCGGCGGCCCGGCATGGGCTGACCTTTGGCCCCGACCCGGCCTCAGCCGAGCGGGCCACCCTGGGCGGCAGCCTGGCGAACAACGCCGCCGGAGCGCATTCGATCATCTACGGCATGTGCGCCGATCACCTGTTGGCGGCCGAGGTGGCGCTGTCGGATGGGTCGCTGGCGGTGTGGGAGGAGGTCGAGATTCCCCCCTCATCCCCGGCCCCTCCCCCCATAGGGGAGAGGGGAGAATTCGCGCTTCCTCCGCGCTCCGCAGGGGAGATGGGAGAGTTGGCATTTTCTCCTTATCCCGCGGGGGAGAGGAGGGGATTTGCACTCCCCCCTCGCCCCGCAGGGGAGAGGGGGGCCGGGGGGGCGAGGGGCTGCAATGAGGCGATCTTCGCAGCGGCCCTGCGCATCCGGGCAGAGTATGGCGAAGCGATCCGGGCGGGGTGGCCGCGGGTGTGGCGGCGGGCTTCGGGCTACAACCTGAACTACCTGCTGCCCTGGTCGCCGGGACAGCCGCCGTTCTGGGGGGCGGGCAATTACCCGCCGGTGGGGGCCGGGCGGATCAATCTGGCCCACCTGCTGGCTGGGTCGGAAGGCACGCTGGCGGTGATGCGCCGCCTGACGGTGCGCCTGTCGCGGCTGCCGGAGCATACGCTGCTGGCGATCTACCCCTTTGCCTCGCTGGCCGAGGCGGCCGACGCTGCCCCGCTGGCCCTGCAGGCCGGGCCGTCGGCGGTAGAGCTGATTCCGGGGGTGCTGATCCGCCTGGCGCGCTCGGTGCCGGCCTATGCCGCCCAGCTTTCGCTGTTCAACGACCTGTCGGCCCCCGGTGCGGAACCCCCGGCCATCCTGGCGGTCGAATTCAGCGCCGACGCCCCGGCCAGCCTCAAGGCGCGCGCCCAAACCCTGCAGGGCGTTCTGGGATCTGAAATGCTGCTGGCCGAGACGAAAGCCGCCCAGGCCCAGGTGTGGACGGTGCGCAAGGTGGGCCTGGGGCTGATTATGTCGCGCCCCGGCGACTGGCGGCCCTATTCGTTCATCGAGGACCTGGCCGTGCCGGTGGAGCGGCTGGGCGAATTCGTGCGCGGCGTCGAGCGCATCCTGGACGAACACGGCGTGCAGGGCGAGAACTACGGGCACGCCTCGGCCGGCTGCCTGCATATTCGCCCGATCATCAACCTGAAGACGGCGACCGGGGTGCAGCAACTGCGCAGCCTGGCCGAGGCGGCGGTCGATCTGACCCTGAGCCTGGGCGGGGCGGTGAGCGGCGAGCATGGCGACGGGCTAGCCCGCAGCGAGTGGTACGAGCGCATGTTTGGGGGGCAGATCGTGGCGGCGATGCAGGAATTGAAGCGAGCGGCCGACCCGCACAACCTGCTTAACCCCGGTAAGATGGTGGGGCCGGAGGCGGGCGGGCCGCCGCGCATGGACGAAAACCTGCGCTTTGGGAGCGGATATCGCAGCCGGGGTTGGGCGACGAGCCTGGATTTTGGGGGCGGCGCCTTGCGTGTAGCCGACAGGGTGGGCCGACTGGAAGGTGGAGCTGGCGGAAGCGCAGCCGGGCAGGGGAGCGCAGCCGGACGGCCCGGACTGGAAGCCGCCATCGAGCAGTGCAACGGAGCCGGGGTGTGCCGCAAGGTCGAAGGAACGATGTGCCCATCGTTTCAGGCTACCCAGGAAGAGCTGTATTCCACCCGCGGCCGGGCCAACCTGCTGCGAGCGCTGATCAGCGGCCGGTTCCCGTCGGCGGGCGAAGGCGAGCGGGCCGTGTACGAAGCGCTGGACCTGTGCCTGGCGTGCAAGGGCTGCAAGGCCGAATGCCCGTCGAGCGTGGATGTGGCAAAGCTGAAATACGCCTTCTGGGAGCATTATTATGAGACCCACCGACGCAAGCTGCGGGATTACCTGTTTGGGTATATTGGGCCCATCGCCCGACTGACGCACCGCTTTGCGGCGCTGGTCAACCCGTTTCTGCGGGCGGGCTGGTTCCGGCGGGAGTTCGAGCGGCTACTGGGCGTATCGGCCCAACGACAGTTCCCGGAATTTGCCATCGATGGGCTGGATGGGTTAATGCGTGTAGCCAATACCCCATTATCCAAACCAACTATCGCCAAAGAAATAAGTTCCCAATCGAATCAAAAGACCCCCGATCCGGGCCAGGAGGCCCTTGCGCGGCGGGAGGCTTTCCCGCCGGCCAATTCCGAATGCGGCTTTGGATGCAGCAACCCGTACAACCCATTCTATACCCTCAACCGGCGCAATTCGACTTTCGGCCCCGACCGGGTGCTGTATTTGCCGGACGCCTTCACCACCTATATGAACCCGCAGGTGGGACAGGCCGGGGTGAGCCTGCTGCGGGCGGCCGGGTGCCGCGTGGTCTGCCTGCCGGTGATGGGGGCCGGGCGCACGCTGATCTCGAAGGGGTTTCTGCCCGCAGCGAAGAAGCAGGCCGAGCGGCTGCTGCGCGCCATCGACCTGGCCGATGGCGGCGGGGCGCTGCCGGTGGTGGGGGTAGAACCGTCGGAAATTCATGCCCTGCTGGACGAATATCTGGATTTCTTCCCCGGCGATGAGGCCGTGCAGGCCCTGGCCCGGCGTGCCTGGACGGTTGAGGAGTTTCTGCTGCGGCCCGATGCCAGCGGCGCGGCGCGCCTCGAGCGGCTGCGCCAGCGGGGGATTTCTGGAGCGGGCCAGCGTGTGCTGCTGCACGGCCACTGCTATCAAAAGGCGCGCCCGCTGGCCGAAGATGGGCTGCCGGTAGGCGTGCCGGCCAGCCTGCGCTTCCTGGAGGCGCTCGGCTATTCGGTGAGCGTGGTGGATGACGGCTGCTGCGGAATGGCCGGGGCCTTTGGCTACGAGAGCGAGCATTACGACCTGTCGATGCAGGTGGGCGAGCTGGCCCTGTTTCCGGCCGTGCGGGCCGCCGGGCGGGAGGCGATCATCGCCGCGGCCGGTGTATCGTGCCGCGAGCAGATTCGGGACGGCGCGGGGCGGGTGGCCCTGCATCCAGTGGAGGTGGCCCTGGGCGCACGAACTGTCCTATAAACCCGTGTCCGGCGTTTTAAACGTCCTAATTTGTTGCTTATTGACAGGGCTTATTGTGGGGCTATAATTAATCTAGAATTCCTACTAATTTTATCTAATATAGGGGGTACGTACGGGAATTCGCGCAGGCGATGCCTCTAGGGTCTGAGAGTTTGAAACCAGAATAGTAGGAGGCCTCTCATGGGCAACTCGAGTTGGAATGCGGATTGGTTCCCGCTTCCAGGGCAGGCGGTATTTGATCGCGAGAAGCAGCAGATTACCGCAGTTTCACGCGCCCCCGGCAATTTAGATTTATTTGTAATCGGGTTCGACAATCACGTCTGGACGACCTTCTGGAACAGCGCCGGCGGCTGGAACGGCGATTGGTTCCCCGTACCGGGCCAGGCGGTGTTCGACCGCGAAAAGCAGAAGATCGCGGCGGTTTCACGCGCCCCCGGCAACCTGGATTTGTTCGTGATCGGGTTTGATAACCACGTCTGGACGACCTTCTGGAACGGCAACTGGAATAGCGATTGGTTCC
>CAYQDU010000229.1:0-6864 GCA_964416275.1 uncultured Anaerolinea sp.
CATAAGCGCGCTCCTCATACCCGTATCGTCTTCATTCCAGATGATAATCGCCGCTCAGGATGCGCACCGGAATACCGTCCACCTGGTCGGGCAGCCCCAGGACCTCGATAGACGCGCCGGGGCGCACGTACACGCGCAGCGCCGGCGGCGCGCCCGGCCCGGCCTGTGGGTCTATCCCAAGGTCGATCAGGCTGATGGCCGGGTTGCCAAGAAAGCGGCTGGTCAGCCTGTCCAGGGCGCGATACGCCGCCTCGGAGGGGCCGATTGGATTGTGATCTCCTGCGTTCATGGCGGCTCAGCCTCCGGCCCGCTGGTAGGCCGCCGGCCATAGCCGCGCCGGCGTCTCCGTCGCCAGGTCCACTTGCAGGGCCTCCACCACGCAGGTCATATCCAGCGCCAAAGCCCGTTCCATCGGGGCGTCGCTGCCGGCAAAGTGCAGCCCGGCGGCCCGGCGCGTGCTTTCTTCCAGCCACCACGAGCCAGAATCGCCCGGCGAGCTGACCTGCTCGAAGTTGTAGTAGGGTTCGATGGTTGTGATATGGCGGATGATCCGGTCAATGCCGGCATAGTTCATCACGGCGCTGCCCTCGATGGCCGTCACCCGGCCGCGGGTGATCTCCGAGCGGCGGCCCGATTTGATCACCGGCATGCCCAGGCTGGGTTGGACAACCCCGCGCACCGGGCCCAGGTCGAACTGATCGTTGGATAGGGGCCGGTCGCCGGTCAGGGTGGCTGCGGCCGCATCCAGGTTGGCGCTCATGGCGTGGCGGGTCAGGGTCGCCACTGTGTCGAGCGGGCCGCCGCCATCCAGCCGGCCGGGCTGGTAGATGCGCTGGCCGGGAGAGGCCCACCAGTCGCCGGCCAGGACGTGCCAGTTGCTCAGGATCATGTCTTTGCCGGTCTGCCGGTCGCGCGCCCAGCCGCCCAGGGTGCCATAGCCATTTTGGCGCTCAGACGAGATGCTCACCCCGCCGCACAGGGGGGCCATCCGGCCGGCCCGCCGGTTGACCTGGGTCGGGCCGTTCCACCACCCGGCGCCCTGGCCGGGCAGGTAGGTGCCTTCCGGCACGTCGGTGGGAAAGCCGCCGATCTCGGCTGGGATGGATCGGGTGAGGCCCGTATCGACCGCCGATTCGAGCCGCAGCCCGCTCATCTTGTGGTGAACGTGGATGCGCACGGTTAGCTGATCCTCGCGGATTTGCCCGCCGCGCTCGGGAAAGCCGAAGTCGATCAGGCTGACGTTCGGATCGAACAGGAAACCGCGCATGGCCTGCCAGACAGCCAGGCGAGCGCGGGCCAGGGTGGATTGATCCAATTCCATCATTGCCTCCTTAATGATTGCTCAACCCGCGCGCCTGCCGCTGGCGGCCGGGTCGGCGCGGCGAATGGCAGAGCCAATCCTCCGCCCCCTGGAAACGGGAACGGAGGAGATGGGCCGGGCGGGCTTCTCCGCCCGGCCCATCTCGGTGGGGGTGCTCCGGCTTCTAGCGATAGACCTGGAAGCGGATTGGCTGATCGACCTGGATGCGCGGGTGGGTCTTGAAGATGTCGGCGTCGATGTCGGCCACGATATGGGCGTAGGCCGAGAAGGGCGGGGCCGTCACCCGGCCGCAGCCGAAGATGCGGGCGCTGATGTTCATCTCATACAGCCCCTCATCCTGGGCGACGAAATTGAACACGTCGATGGCCCAGGGGACGTTGGGGGTCAGGTTGCCGCCGCCCATATGCTGCAAATAGGCCGGGGCCGCCTGCCACTTCTTCAGCTCGCCGGTGCTGTATTCGATCTCGTACGGCAGGGCAAAGTTCGACAGCAGTTCGGCCGCCGAGAGCGTGGTGGTGGGGAAGTGGGTATTCAGCAGCAGGATCGCGGCCACGAAGGCTTTTTGCCCAACCCGGATTACCTGGTTCGGCAGGAGCGGCCCGGCGAACGAGGTAGGCGGCAGCAGCCCCGCCCCAGGCTGAACCGGGCCGAGGGCGACCACATCCCACCAATACAGCGGTTCGGCCATTTCCTGGCTGGGGGTCGCCAGGTGGCGCTCGTAGGCCGCCTGGAGCATCACATTTACCATCTCCTTGATTTCCTCGCCGCTCACGGTTGGCGGGGCCATCGTTTCCGGGGTCGGCTGGCGCACCTGCACCGTATCCTGAACCCGGGAAACCGATTCTTTCGTTGCGGTAGTCATGGCAGTCATCTCCTTTGGCAAAGATATTCCAGACTCGACTCCCCTCTACTTTCGAGCGCTCGATCAGGGGATTCACAAGCCACAATACCCCGGCTCGATCAAATCCGGCTGAAGAATGGCTCAAAAAACGAAAGTCTTTTTTTTGAGCCTTGGGTGGGGTTGGGGTAGCTCTCCACTCAACTTGACCTTCATTTTCTTATCAGCGATTGATACAGGGCCTGGGTTTCGGGCGAAGGCGGCAGGGCCAGTTCTTGCCGCAGGGCCTGGACGCAGTTCTTGTACTGCCGCACGGCCAGGTGGCGCAGCCCTTGCCCGGCGTAGGCCCGCATCAAAATCTGGTGGGCTGGTTCTTGAGCCCCGTCTTTTTGTAAGATGCGCCGCCCCAGGGCCAGGGCGGCGGTGTACTCTTTGTGTTCCAGGTAATATTCGGCCAGGCGTTGGGCCAGGCTGAGGTAGAGCTGCCACAGATATTCGCGCTGGCTTTTGGGCCAATCTTCATACAGGTCTTCTACCAGAAAATCGTCCTGATATAGGCCGCTGGCCTTGCCATAGGCGGCCATGGCCGGCCCGCTCTGCCCGGCCTGTTCCAGGCGCTGTCCGGCCTGGGCGTACTGCTCGAAAGCTTCGTAATCGCACCACAGGCTTTGAGATGGGTCAATCCGGTAGCCATCGTTTTCGAACTGGATGCAGTTTAGCCCCAGCTCGGTCTTGAGCGTCTGGCGCAGCACGTAGATCGCCTGGTGCAGATTGCGCCGGGCGGCTTCCGGATCGGCCTCCGGCCAGATGGTGTCCATCAGGGTTTCTTTGGGGACGGGATGCTGGCGGTGGATCAGCAAATATTTGAGAATCTGTTGGGCTTTCTTGCTGCCCCAGTTTTCGATATACTGCGCCTCGTGGAAGACCCGAAACGGCCCCAGGCAGTAGACCGTCAGCCCGGCGCTGCTGGCCGGGTCGGCCGAGGCGGACGCCTCGACCGGCAGCGATCTATCTACCGCCGCGGGCAGCGTAAGCCTGGATGGCGCTTCGACCGGGGCATTGGCGGCGTATGCCTCCAGTGGGCCGGCCAGCCGGAGGGTAAGGCTGGGGGCCGGCGGGTTATAAGCCCCCGGGGGCGCTTCTCCGGCTGCCTGGCGCGGCTTCGCCCTCAACCCCGATAGGCGGGCCAGCCGCCCCAGGGCGCTTTTCCACCCCGGCGTCCGGTGAAGAACGCTCGCCTCAGGCTGGTCGTCCAGCAGCGCCGGCGTTAGCTTGAGCATCAGCGGGATCTTTGACCAGTTCTGGCTGGCGAGAATCTGCTCCAGGTTTTGGACCGGGGAATGGATCAGCCCGGCCAACCGCCGGGAGACTTCGCTCTCCTGGCGGTCTACCTCCTGGATGGCTTGCAGGTGCTGCTGGCGCTGGCGCTGGAAGTCTACCTGCTGAGCCGCCAGGAGGGTGGCTTCGGCCAGCAGTGGGGTGAAGGGGGTGGTTTTCAGGGTTTCAGCCGAATGCTGAAAATAATCGGCGGCCTGGTCGATGCGCGCTCCGCCGGCAGCCAGGCAGCCAAGCTGCCAGTCGGCCCAGCCCAGGTGCCAGGTAAGCTGGCGGTCTTGAGCGATCTGTTGGGCCTCCTGAGCGCAGCGGCGGGCCTTCTCATAGTCTTCCTGCCAGGCGGCCAGGGCGCTTTCGGCCAGGCGGCTCATGCAGGCCCCGCCTGGCTCGGCCCATTGCAGAAACCAGCCGGAGGCGCGGGCGAATGCGCTTTGGGCCTGGGGCAGATCGCCCTGGGCGGCTTCGATCTCGCCCAGGCTGTAGGCCAACCAGGGCCAATCTTTGAAGATATCTTCCGGCAGGCGGTGGAGCCATTGGCCTAATTGCTCCCACTGTCCCAGGTCGAGCATGCTTTCATACACCGAATCGATAGCCTGGGCGGCGTGGTACACGTCGCCCAACTGGAAATAGAGCGGAACCGCTTCTGAGGCCGCGCCGCTCTGGAACAAAAAATCGGCCGCCCGCTGCAACAGCTCCTGGTTGGTCTGGTAGGGGATGCGCAGGGTGGATTTCAGGGCCTCTCGCCACAGGCTGCGGATGCCGAACCAGCGGTTGCCGCGCGGCTGCAGCCAGGGGCCGTAGGGGAGGGTCGCTTCGCCCCATACTGCCTGCGCCAGATCGGGGTGCAGATAGTTCAGTTGAAGCGCCAGGGCCAGGGCCTGCACCCCATTGGGGGCGGTCACGGTCAGCCCATCGCGCAGCAGGGCGGCGCACAACTGGCCCAGGGTATTGGCCTGGGTGATGGCCTTGCGGACCAGCCCCGGGGCCAGCATGCGGCTGGCGGTGAACAGGCTCACCAGGGCTTCGGGTCGGCCGTCGCTGAGGGCCAGGGCGCGGCGGATGCTGTCGGGCGGCAGTTCTGGGGCGTAGCGGCGGGCCAGGTTCACCCCGGCCTCGCTGTCCAGGCGCAGATCGTAAACCCCCACGACCTGGCTGTGGAGCGGGAAGTCCGACTTTTTCAGCGTCTGGTGCGAGATCAGGAAACAGCCTATCCCGTTCTGCAGGGCGGGCAGCAGATAGGACCGGAACAGGGGAAAGGTCTGTGGATGGGCGTACAGGTGATGGAAGTCCTCGATCACCAACGCGCTGTGCGGCGGCAGCCCCTGGTTCAGCTCGCGCCCCAGCGCCAGGAACAGCGGCGGCCAGCCCTGCACCGGGCCGGGGCGGATACGCATCTGGTGTTGTGTATCCTGGCCCAGCTCGGGTTGGAGCGGCTGCGCCGCGCCGATCAGCGCCAGCAGAAAGCTGGCCGGATCGCAATCTTCAGGGCCGAGGCGCAGCCACACTACCGGTCGCCCGGCCTGGGCCAGGACCCCGGCCAGGCAGCCGGTCAGCAGGTAGCCGGGCGGCGCGTTGAATAATGCCAGCGGAGTATGAGGAGCAGGCAGCGGTGTGAGGCAGGTTAGTTCCTGGTAAACTTCGGCCGGAGCGCATATTTTGGCAGCCAGCGTCATACTGCTCACCTGTAAAGATACACACCCCTGTCCCCCGTCCGGTATTGCCACCTAATAAAGTCGATCAGGTTCTGCCTGTGCTGCTGGGGGCGATCAGGCGCCCACGCCTAAAATATCCCTTCTGGCCCTGGGCGGAAGGGCGGGCGGCCCCCCATGCAACTGTGAGCGGGCAGCCGGCGTGCGGGCAGCCGGGTGGCGCCGCACGCCGGCAAGAAGCTCACCAGGGGCGCCGGCCTATGAATGCGCCGGCGGCCCCCTGAAGACTTCTTTTGTAGGCGCTCTTAAAAAGCGCCCTGTCCTCTCCACAGTTCGGTGGAGCGACGCCAAAGGGCGCAATGAATCCAAAACATCTCCCTACCGGCTGCAACCCCTGTGTTTGTATTATAGCCAGGCAAAAATGGAAGTCAATATACGTTTTTACGCGTTTTTTACCAGACCTGGTTAAGGGGTAGCGCACTGCTCAACCGGGGTAGAGGCGACTGGCGAGCTTCGCCTGGGGTGTATAAAAAGCCGGGCGGGGTGAGCGCTCTACACGCTCACCCCTTGGACTAAAACCATATCCTGTCCTGTTGATAAAGCATAAACTGGCCGAAAACCCCTGTTTTCGACCAGTTTTACGTCTTTTTTTAGCCTTAAATTCTGTCGATATAAACTATAAAATGGCCGATTGTACAAATATAAACCATATGATGTCCAAAAATTCAAGATAAATCATAAAATGGCCGAAAGTCAATATGCAAAATAGTGGCTATTGTGCCTTTTAGTGGATACGATTTGGATTTTTTCTGAGATAAATCCCTTCGATTAGTGCTGTACACCGTTGTTTGTAGGCTGACTTTGCCCTCATAAATTTTATTCAGGACTGGGAAAGTCCAATTCGTACTGGAAGGGACGACCTTGAATCTCTGAAATAAATTCTTCCAAGCGACCATGATAATTGCGTGGACTTTTTTTGAAGTTCGGACTCAACAATTCCCACTTCGGAGGATTGTCGCCAATTCTCTTCAATAAAGATTGGCCTAAGCTCCTACCTTGTAAATTCGTCAATAAGTTTTTTGTTTCAGATTTAATTTGGCTTTGTTTCTTGCTGTCAATTTGCCACCAAATAGCAATATAGCCTTCACAAAACTTTTCAATTGTTACCTCTCCAATTCCCTTCATCAACAAACTTGCTAAATGCCGTACCACTGACGGAACCAATGTTTTTGGAGATATATTATTCAGCGAAAACTTTAGATAGGATGGAATTAATTTGCTTTGTACTTCAATACCATTTTCGAAGAAATCATTTGTTTGTTGTTCTTTTATTTCGTTATGATGTTTAGTGAGCGTAACAATCTCGTCATCTGAGAAGAACTCGATTAAAGGAAACGAGATTGCCTGTTGCAAAAAGAATTCTTTGTATTTTTCAATCCCCTTGGTTTGGCAAATTACAGCAAAATCAAAGGTCGAAACGGCTTTTGGCGGGATGGCAGCGGTAGTTGAGAGATCGGTCTTGGTAACACGGGCATATCGGTTTAGTTGGTTTTTCTTGTGATCGCTTACTTCATCCTCCATCGTCCATTCCAATAGAAGCGTATTGCCAAGTTTGTTTGATACAAGAATCGAATCTGGAGCTATTCTGCCTCCACCATTATTGCCATAGATAAACGAAAGTTCAAGTCGAAATAATTCATATCCCAACTCTTTACTGAATG
>CAYQDU010000230.1:0-6721 GCA_964416275.1 uncultured Anaerolinea sp.
AGGGTGGGTGATGGGGGTCGAACCCACAACCACCTGATCCACAGTCAGGTGCTCTGCCATTGAGCTACACCCACCGCGATGCTTAACGCCGCTTTCGGCGCGGCGGGCAGTATTCTAACATGGTTAATCTTTCTCATCAAGGGCGAATTCTCCGCTCGCCCAGGGCTGGCTTAAAGCCGGCGCGGCGCCTGACCCTTGCCCGGCTGCATCTGGCGGTACAGGGCGTACAGCAGCAGCATCCCCACGCCGCCCGCAAGCGTCAGCCCCAGGTGAGCCGGCGGACCGAGGCGGGTCAGCAAAAAGCCCTGCAGCCAGGGCAGCAGCATCCCGCCCAGGCTGCCCAGGGCCACCGCCACCCCGGCCGCTGCCCCGGCGCTGCCCCGGAAATCGGCCGTAATCAGGGCGATGGTGGTCGGAAAGATCGGCCCAAAGCCCAGCCCCAACAGCAGCACCCCGCACACGCTCAGCAGCGCCTGGCCCGCCCCCGCCGCCTGCACCAGCCCGCCCAACAGCGCCAGGCCCAGGCTGCCCGCCAGCAGGGTCTGCGGGGCCACCCGCGTCCCCAGCAGCGTGGCCGCCGCCCGACTGATCGTGATCGCCAGCCAGAAGCCAGACGTAATCATGGCTGCCTGCGCAGCCGCCATGCCGGCGCTGCGCTCCAGGTACGAGGGCGTCCAGCCGCCCACCCCGTTCTCGACGCCCACATACACCAGCAGCAGCAGGCCAAACACCCACAACCGCGGCGCAGCCAACAGCGAAGGCTGGTAAGCCGCCGGAGAAGCCGCCTGCGGCCCCGCCTCGGCCGGCGCGGCCAGCCGCGGAACCCACAGCCACACCAGTGGGATGAGCAGGAAGGTCATCCCGCTCGCCAGCCACAGGGCTGGCAGGGCTGTATCCCACAGCCGCAGCGCCAGCCCGGCCATCATCGGCCCCAGGAAAGCCCCCACGCCAAAGAATACGTTGACCAGGTTCACCGCCGCCGCCCGCCGCTGCGGGTACAGCTCAGACACCATCACGTTGATCGTCACATCCACGGCCCCGTGGCCCAGCCCGGCCAGCACGGTGCTTGCCAGCGCCAACCACAGCCAGGGCGATAGCCCCAGGCCAAGCGAGCCGATGCCGATGATCGTCAGCCCGGCCAGCAGCACGGGCCGCGCCCCAAGCCGATCCATCCCCGGCCCGGCCAGCCCCTGGGCGAACAGCGCCCCCAGGAACAGCGCGGTAAACACGCTGCCCATCAGCGCCAGGCTGGCGCCGATATGATCGGCCAGGTTTTGCAGACACGGCCCCAGGCTGGAGGTGAGCATCCCCAGGGTCAGGAAAGCGATGCACGCCAGAGTCAGCACCAGGTTTTTTGCCCCGGCCTGTTCGGCCGGGGCAGCGGCAGAGAGAAGGGTAGGTTGAGTCATCAGGTTGGTTGATCCAGCCCATCATTATAGCACCGACCCTCCAAAACCGTTCTTGCAAAGAGCGCGCGGCGGCAAAAGCGCCGCCGCACTCAACGGTAGAGCCGGTAGGACGCCCTCAATAAGCTGCTTGTACGAACGTAGGCCACTAAGAGATGTTCAGGAGATTTTGCCGTCCGCCGCGCGATAAAATCTCCTGTTACAATACCTCATCCAGTTCATCGAAAGGACGCCCCGCATGAGCGACGAAACTGTGCGCGCTTTGCTGCAAAAATTTCAGGCGGGCTACACCGCCCGCGATCTCTCGCAGTTGGATGCGTTTATGGACCTGTTCGGCCCCGACGAGGCCCTGGAAGTGATCGGCACCGGGGGCGTGACCCCCGGCAGCGACGAATGGTGCCGCGGCCGGGCCGCCGTGCGCGCCCTGGTGGAAGGCGACTGGCAGGGCTGGGGCGACCTGCGCCTGGACCTGGCCGCCGCGCAGATCTTCACCCACCGCGAAGTGGGCTGGCTGGCCGTCCCCGGAACCGTCGTCATCGACATCCGCGCCGAGCAAAGCTATGCCGGCTTCCAGCGCTACATCGACTGGATACGCCAGCAGCCCGACCTGGACGATAAGCTTCGGATGCTCGCGATCGTGCGCTTTGGCGGCATCTCGCTCACCAACCTGCACCAGGGCGAGCATTACGTCTGGCCGATCCGCTTTACCGCCCTGGCCGTCAAAGAGCCAGACGCCTGGCGCTTCTACCAGATGACTTTCTCCTTCCCCACCACCGTCACCCCCGACGTGCGTCTGCCCTGACCCCGAGACCGGGCGAGCGGGTTTCTTCCGATTTGGAGTTTGCCGGGTGGTTTCACTACCTGGCAAACTCCAAAAGGCGGAAATGTCTCTATATTTGGGGAAGGGTTAATCATGGATTTTGCCGCCCGAGGTGCGGCAAAATCCACGCAAGATCTCTTTTCGCTCGATAACCCTGGCAAACGGGCTTTATTTGTGTATTCGTAAGCTGTGCGTGGATGGCTCTAGCAGGCGGCCCTTTCGCAGTGAAGTCATCTATGCTCTGGTCTTGATCCCGAACGAACGTTATTTACATAGAATATTCGTTCGAGTATAATAGGAACTTACGGGGAGGTGTTCCCCAGGGGTTATGATCGATCGTTCCGTGGAGGAAACTGATGTCTGAAATCATCTCTCGTACCATCACCTACCATACCAGGGGCTATGATCTGAGCGCCTGCGCCGCGCTGCCGCCGCAAGGCGGGCCGGGCGTGATCGTGCTGCACGCCTGGTGGGGCCTGACCCCCTTCTTCCAGCACCTGTGCGTGCGCCTGGCCGAGCAGGGCTACCCGGCCCTGGCTCCCGACCTGTACGCCGGGGTCACTGCCGACACCGTCGAGCAGGCCCAGCAGGCCCTTGACAACAGCGACGCCGACCGCGCCCAGGCCGCCGTGCTGGGGGCGGTGGAGCAAATCCGCAGCCTGCCGGGGGTCAGGCCCGGCGGCCTGGGGGTCATCGGCTTCTCGATGGGCGCGGCCTGGGCGCTCTCGCTCTCAGCCGAGCGCCCGCAAGACATTGCCGCGGCGGCCTTGTTCTACGGCGCGGATATGGTCGATTTCGGCGCCGCCCGGGCCGCCTACCAGGGCCACTACTCGCCCACCGACGAATGGGAGCCGATGGAGAACATCCGCCTGATGGAAAGCTCGGCCCGCGCCGCCGGGCGGGAGCTAGAGCTACATTTCTATCCCCAGGCGGGTCACTGGTTCTTCGAGGATAACCACCCCGAAGCCTACGACCCCCAGGCCGCCGCCCTGGCCTGGGAACGGACGCTTCAGTTCTTCCAGACCCATCTGCATTAAGGGATCGTAGGGGGAAATGGGCGGCGCAGCCGCCCATTTCCCCCCTACTGAAGAGGTTAGCTTTTGGAGGTTGCCGCTGGCTATGCTATCGGCAAGCCCCAAAAGCTCATGCTCTGCGACGGAAGAGCCGAAAATTTCTGTGTTTGGGAGAGGTATGCTGTGAGTCAGACGCCCTTATCGATCTCTAAAGTGACCTGGCGGCGGTTTGTGATGGGTCGCCAGGGATTGTGGCCCGGCCGGCGCTGGCGCGGCAAAGACGGGGCCGCCCAGGCCATCCGCAGTATGGAGGGCGTGCAGCTCGACCCGCTCAACGTCGTGGCCCGCAGCCAGGACATCGCCCTGTATGGCCGGGTGCTGGATTATCGCCCGGATGACCTGTACACCGTGGCCTATCAAGAGCGGGCGTTCTTCGATTACGGCGGCTGGCTGTGCCTGTATCCCATGCCCGAGCTGCCCTACTGGCGGCTGCACATGCAGAACAAGCAGCAGAAGGAATACTGGCGCGACCAGGCCGCCGTTCACGC
The DNA here is from genome assembly GCA_964416275.1 of uncultured Anaerolinea sp. GTDB lineage: Bacteria > Chloroflexota > Anaerolineae > Anaerolineales > UBA4823 > RBG-16-57-11. The sequence goes on from CAYQDU010000230.1 coordinate 3,788, forward strand.
CCAGGCCCTGGATGAAGTGCGGCGCGAGCTGGCCGAGCGCGGCCCGCTGGGCAACCGCGATTTCAGCGGCAGCCGGCGGGTGAACAGCTATCGCGGCCGCAAAGATACCGCCCTGGCCCTGTACTACCTGTGGATCACCGGCGAGGTGATGATCCACCACCGGGATGGCTTTGAGCGGGTCTACGATTTCGATCACAGGGTGGCCCCGCCCGAACACCTGGCCCCCGCCCCGCAGGAGACCGCCGAGCGCCATTTCGCCCGTAAAAGCGCGGCTATAGTCGGCCTGGTGCGCGAAGGCCCCTGGATCACCAGCCTGGGCGAGTATTTGCAGCGCCCCCTGCCGCGCCCCGAAGGCCGGGCCTGGTTCCAGGGCCTGCTGGCGGCCGGCGAGCTGGCCCCGGTGCAGATCGAAGGCCAAAAAGATATGTACTACGCTCTGGCCGAAGACCTGCCCGACCTGGAAACGCTGCAGGCCGGCGGCCTACCGTCTGCCTGGCAGCCGCTCGAAACCACCACCGACGACGAAGCCGTGCTGCTGGCCCCCCTGGAGATGGTCAGCGCCCGCGGCCGGGCCAAAAAACTGTTCGATTTCGAGTACGTATGGGAAGTCTACAAGCCCGTCGAGCAGCGCCGCTGGGGCTACTACACCCTGCCCATCCTGTATGGCGACCGGCTGGTGGCCCGCCTCGACCCGCGCCTGGATCGCAAGAGCATGACCCTGCACATCCTGGGCTTCTGGCCCGAACCCGACGCCCCCACCGCCGACCCGGCCTTTGCCGCCGCCCTGCGCCGGGGCCTACAGCGCTTTGCCGATTTTGTCCAGGCCCAACGCCTGAACCTCTCGGCCATCGACTCCCAAGCCTGGCCGCTCTTAAGTTAATCAGGCTCTTCTGCCGATACCACCCTACTGAAACGTGGCGCAGCCTATGGCGCTCTGCGAGCGCCTGAAAAAGATGTTTTCAGGGGATTTTGTCGCACGATGTGCGACAAAATCCCCCTTAACGATCGTCAAGGCGAGCAAAGCTCGCCAGTCACCCGCAGCACGGTTAAGTGGAGGAGCTGCCCTTCCGCCGAAGGCAGGAAATACTCTATTGGGGAGTTTTCTATATTTCGAGAAAAATGCGTGGCGGAGCTACGCATTTTTCTCGAAATATTCTTAGAATAGCCCTTCCAGCCGGTCTACCAGGTCGGATAGAACTGCAAAGGCCTGCTCCACCGGCTGCGGGGTGGACAGGTCTACCCCCGCCTGGCGCAGCGCATCCAGTGGGAACAGCGCCCCGCCCGATTTGAGAAAGTCGAGATAACGCCCGGCGGCCGGCGCGCCCTCGGCCAGCACCTGGCGCACCAGGGCGTGAGCCCCGGAAATGCCGGTGGCGTACTGGTAGACGTAGAAATTCATGTACAGGTGGACGAACTGCGCCCAGGTAATCCCGATCCGCTCGCGCTGGATTGCCACGATCTCGCCGGCCTCGTCGGTATAGCCCTCCCGGAACAGGTCGGCCATCAGCCCGATGAGAATATCGGCGCTCAGCGGCGCGCCGCGCTCGGCCCGCTCATGCACTTCCAGCTCGAAGCGGGCCAGGGTGGGCATGATGAAGAAGTAGCGGTGATAGTTCGACATGGCTTCTTCGATCAGCGCCACCTGGAAATCGCGCCCGGTCTGGGTGCGGAACAGGTAATCGCGCACCATCGCCTGGTTGAAGTTGGAGGCCGTCTCGGCGGCGAACAGGCCGTAGCGGCTGTAGAGATAAGGCTGCTCGCGGCGCGAGTAATACGAGTGCAGCGAATGGCCCAGCTCGTGGGCCAGAGTGCTCAGGCTGAACACGTCGTCGGCGTACGACATCATGATGAAGGGCCGGGTTCCATAGGTTCCGCTGGAGAAGGCCCCCTCGCGCTTGCCCCGGTTGCGGGCCCGGTCGACCCAGCGTTCTTCCAGGCAGCCGCGGCGCAAAATCTGCACATACTCTTCGCCCAGTGGGGTCATCCCCTCGCAGATCCAGTCCACCGCCTGCTCGAACGGGATCACCGGCCGGGCTCCGGTCAGCGGGGCCTTGAGGTCGTAGACGTGCAGCCGGTCGTAGCCCAGGATGCGCCGCCGCAGCCGCCAGTAGCGGCGCCAGGTGGGCAGGTTCTGGCGGAACACGGCGATCAGGTTGTGAAACACCTCCACCGGAATATGGTTCGGCTCCAGCGATGCTTGCAGCGCCGATGGATAGCTGCGCGCCCGCATGTTGAACACATCCTGCTTCACCTGGCTGGTGAGGACGGCCGCATAGGTGTTCTTGAAGGCCAGGTAGCCGTCCTGATAATTCTCCCAGGCCGTGCGGCGCACTTCCCGGTCGGTGTGGGTGGTGAGGGCGCCGATGCTGGCCTGGCCCACATCGTAGGTGGTCTGATCGCTGCCGGTGGCCGGGCGGAAGCTCAGATCGGCGCTGTTGAGGGCCGAATAGATAGCATACGGGCCAGAGAAGGGATCGCCAGTCAGGGCCAGCGTCTCCTCCACCTCGCCCGAACGGACGTGGGCCTGGCGGCGCTCGAGGGTATCGACGTAGTGGGCGAAGAAGGCCAGGGCTGGCGTTTCGGCCATCCAGGCCCGCAGGCGGTCGAAGCCGATCTGCATCAGTTCGGGGTCGGTGAAAGCCGTGGCGGCCTGGAAGCGGGCCAGCAGGCTGCGGGCCTGGCCCTGGCGGGCGGCGTTGGCCTGGTGGGTGGTGTCCACCGCGTAGGCGTTGCTGGCGTATACGCTGATCTTGCCGGCCAGCGTGGCCGCCTCCTGATAGCGGTTCAGGTAATCCAGCAGCGTCTGCGGCCCTTCGCCCAGGCGGCCCTGGAACGCGCCCAGGGCCGGAAGCTGCCCAGCCAGGGCCTGCCCGGCCGCCTCCCACGCCTCCGGCGTTTCAAAGATGCTGTCCAAATTCCAGGTCTGTTCCAGGG
>CAYQDU010000231.1:0-6688 GCA_964416275.1 uncultured Anaerolinea sp.
TGGCGTCGATGGCTTCGGTGATGCGGTGCAGGGCCGAATCGGCGCCGATGGTCATATCGGTGCCGAACATATCGTTGTCGATCGAGCCGACCAGGCCGACGATGTGCAGGTAGGGGAAGCGGCGGGCCAGTTCTGCGCTGATCTGGCCCTGGGCGGTCAACTCGCTCAGCAGGTCGTTCCACTCCTGGCGGAACAGGTTGGCCCCGGTCAGGCTGCCGTCGCCGCCGATGACCACCAGCCCGTCGATGCCGTTTTCGACCAGGTTGCGGGCGGCCTGCAGGCGGCCTTCGTGGGTGCGGAATTCTTCGCAGCGGGCGGTGCCGATGATCGTGCCGCCCCGGTTGAGGATGCCGCCGACCGCGTCCCACGACAGCGGGCGGATATACTCGCCGCCGCGCACCATGCCCTGATAGCCTTCGTAAATGGCGTACACTTCCACGCCCTGGTCGAGGGCGCTGCGCACCACCGAGCGCAGGGCGGCGTTCATGCCCTGCGCGTCGCCGCCGCTGGTGAGGATCCCAATCCGAGAAATCATACTTCCGGTCATCGGTCGAATACTCCTTTATGGAGGCAGAATAAAAGCAATCAACCGGTAATTATAACAGACGCGGCGCGGCAGGCCAGCCGCGAATATGCGAAGGAGGGCGGCGCGGCATTCGGGTATTTGGGGATGGGTATGCTCATAAATGCAAACCCTCACCCCCGGCCCCTCTCCCTGTGGGAGAGGGGCCGGGGGTGAGGGCAGGCGCCGCAACGGGATTATAATACCCCCATGTCTAAAGCCGACCGACCGACCGTCTATTCCACCGAGCAGGGCGGCGATTTACGCAAAACGCCGCCCGCCGCCAAAAAACCGGCCGCCGCCGCCCCGCCGCCCGGCCAGCAGACCGTCTACCTGCACCGCGAGTCGAAGGGCCGGGGCGGCAAGACCGTCACCCTGGTCAAGGGCCTGCGCCTGCCCCCCGCCGAACTGAAAGAGCTGGCCCGCCAGCTCAAACAGGCCTGCGGGGTGGGCGGTACGCTGCGCGCAGAAGTCATCGAAATCCAGGGCGACCAGCGCGAGAAAATTGCCCCCCTGCTGCGGGGGCGCGGCTATCAGGTCAAAATAGCAGGAGGCTAACCCATGCACATCGTCCACGTTCACGTTCACGTCAAGCCCGAATTTGTCGAGGCCTTCCGCCAGGCCAGCCTCGACAACGCCAGCCACAGCGTGCAAGAGCCGGGCATCGCTCGCTTCGACGTGATCCAGCAGAGCGACGACCCCACCCGCTTCGTGCTGGTGGAGGTCTACCGCGACGAGCAGGCCCCCGCCCGCCACAAAGAGACCGCCCACTACGCCCGCTGGCGAGATGCGGTGGCCGAGTGGATGGCCGAGCCGCGCACAGCGGTGAAGTACGGCAACGTTTTTCCGAATGACGCTGGTTGGTAAGGGGCCGGTATGAGCCTGGGCTTCGAGTTTGCTACCGCCACGCGGATTGTGTTCGGGGCCGGAACAGCCCGCCAGGCCGGCGAGCTGGCCGCCAGCCTGGCCGCTGAAGCCGGCCTCGCCCCGCCCGCCCGCCGGGCCCTGGTGACCAGCGGCTGCGCCCCCGATTCCGACCCGGCCCGCTTCTGCCAGCCGCTGCTCGAGGCCCTGGCCGCGGCCGGGGTGCAGGCCAGCCTGTTCGCCGCGCCGGGCGAGCCGACCGTCGACCTGATCCAGGCCGGGCTGGCCCAGGCCCGCCGGGAGGCCTGCGGCCTGGTGATCGGCTTCGGCGGCGGCAGCGCCATCGACGCCGGCAAGGCCATCGCCGCCCTGCTGACCAACCCCGGCGACCTGCTCGATTACCTGGAGGTGATCGGCCGCGGCCGCCCGCTGGCCCACGCCCCGCAGCCCTTCATCGCCATCCCCACCACCGCCGGAACCGGGGCCGAGGTGACCCGCAACGCGGTCATCGGGGCGCCCCTGCCCGCCGACCCGGCCCGCCAGATCAAGGTCAGCCTGCGCAGCCCGCGCATGCTGCCCAAGATCGCCCTGGTGGACCCCGAACTGACCTACAGCCTGCCGCCCCACGTCACCGCCAGTTCCGGCCTGGACGCCCTGACCCAGCTCATCGAGCCGTATGTGTCGAACCGGGCCAACCCGCTGACCGACGCCCTATGCCGGGAGGGGCTGGGCCGGGCGGCCGGCGCCCTGCGCCGGGTTTACGCCGATGGGCGCGACCCCTCCGGGCGCGAAGATATGGCCCTCGCCAGCCTGTTCGGCGGGCTGGCCCTGGCAAACGCCCGCCTGGGGGCGGTGCATGGCTTTGCGGGCGTGCTGGGCGGGCTGTACCTGGCCCCGCACGGGGCGGTATGCGCCGCCCTGCTGCCCGGCGTCACGGCCATGAACCTGCGCGCCCTGCAAACCCGCGCCCCCGCTCACCCCGCCCTGGCCCGCTATGGCGAGATCGCCCGCCTGCTCACCGGGCGGCCCCAGGCCGAAGCCGCAGACCTGCCCGCCGCCCTGCGCGCCCTGACCGCCGACCTGGCCATCCCCGGCCTGGGGCGCTGCGGGGCCCAGCCGGCCGACTTCCCGGCCATCATCGCCGCGGCCCAAAAGGCCAGCTCGATGCAGGGCAACCCAATCGCCCTGACCGAGGCCGAGCTGGAGCAGATTCTGGCTGAAGCGCTGTGATGGGGTGGGGGGGAAAGTCAGGTTCCCACACCAAAACCAGCCAGGAGCAGAAAAGTTGGACAGCTTCGGGCTTCATCGTACATTACAATACCCCCCGATACGGTGAATACTCGGGGGGTAGGCCTCAGATATCGCCTTAAATAAAAAAAGCCACCGAAGGGAATCGAACCCTTGACCCGTCGCTTACGAAGCGACTGCTCTGCCTGCTGAGCTACGGTGGCGGTACGGCGGACAACATTATACATAGGAACTGCTGGAAAGACAAGGTGCAAATTGCGAATCGCGATGCTCTCGTACCACACCTGCCCCCTGGCTACCCTGGGCGGCAAGGATACCGGCGGGATGAACGTTTACGTGCGCGAGCTCACCCGCCGCCTGGGGGCCCTGGGGGTGCATGTAGACGTTTTCACCCGCTCGCAGGATGAGCATGTGCCGCACGTGCTGCACGACCTGGGCTATGGCAACCGGGTGGTGCATGTGCCGGCCGGGCCAGAAGAACCCCGCTCAAAACCAGAACTGGCCGGCTACCTGCCCCAGTTCGTGCAGGGCGTGCAAGACTTCGCCCAGTCGAAGGGCCTGCGCTACGACCTGATCCACAGCCACTACTGGATGTCGGGCATCGCCGCCCGCGATCTCAAGGCTGCCTGGGGCGCGCCGGTAGTGCATATGTTCCATACCCTGGGCTTGATGAAGAACCGGGTGGCCCGCCAGCCCGGCGAGGCCGAAGGCGATTATCGCCTCAGCGGCGAAAAAGAAGTCCTGCGCCTGGCCGACCGGATCGTAGCCGCCACCCCGGCCGAACTGGCCCAACTGCAATGGCTATACCAGGCCGATCCAAAGAAGATCACCATCATCCCCCCCGGCGTCGATGTGAGCCGTTTCTACCCTATTCCGCCCGACGAGGCCAAGGATGTTATCGGCGTGCCGCCCTGCGACCAGATGCTGCTGTTCGTGGGGCGCATCGAGCCGCTCAAGGGCCTGGATACGCTGATCGAAGCCATCAGCCGCCTGCACGCCCAGCAGATTTGCGTCTGCCTGGCAATCATCGGCGGCGACCCCGACGATGCCCTCGCCGGCGGCGGCCCGGCCGTCGTCCAATCGGCCGAGATGGCCCGCCTGAAAGATCTGCGCCAGCGCTTCGGCCTGGACGACCTGGTGACCTTCCTGGGCAAGCGCAGCCAGGATACGCTGCCCTACTACTATTCCGCCGCCGAAGCGGTGGTGGTGCCTTCGTATTACGAGTCGTTTGGAATGGTGGCCCTGGAGGCCATGGCCTGCGGCGCGCCGGTGGTGGCCTCGCAGGTGGGCGGGCTGGCTTTCCTGGTGCAGGATGGCGTTACCGGCTTCACCGTGCCGGTAGACGACCCCGGCGCCCTGGCAGAGCGCCTGGCCCAGCTGCTGCAAGACCCGGCCCTGCGCGACCGCCTGGCCGCCCAGGCGGCAACCCTGGCCCAACAATACGCCTGGGAGAATATCGCCGCTCGCATGCTGGCGTTATATCAACAATTGTTGGGATAAGTGGATGGGGCGGCGCCGCTATCTGCATCCCCTCATAGAACATTTAAAGCTCTTCCGCCGAAGGCGGGGTTTGACTTATATAGGGGGGTTGTGGGCGGCTACGCCGCCCGCAACCCCCTATATAGAAATTTTCCCGGCGCAGCCGGAAGAACCCAATTTAATCGTGCGGCTGCCAGCCTTCAGAAGTCAGGTGGCTGGAACCCATCCAGCTCAGGAAACCGCCCCCGGCGCCGCGCGGGCGGGGGGTGGGCTTCTCCAGCGCCACCAGCCCCAGGCTGACCGCCAGCAAAACCGCCCCGCTCCACTGCAGCGGGGTAAAATGCTCGCCCAGGATCAGGTAAGCAAAGATCACCGTCACCAACAGCTCGCCCAGGCCCAGCAGGGCGGTCTGCATTCCGCCCAGGTGCTTCACCCCGGCAAACAACATCAGCCGCGAGAAGAACGTCACCAGGGTCAGGCCCAACATCGGCCAGCCGAAGCGGGCAATGCCGTCCATCAGAACTTGCGAGAGCGGCCCGCCGCCGCCCGGCTGCGCGCCCGAAAGCGAGAGCGGCCCCGAGAACAGGAACACCGGAACCGTCACCGCGCTCATCGCCAGCAGGGTATAGAGCGTCACGGTGGGGGCGGGCATATCGTACAGCACACGCTGATTGAACGGCAGGTGCAGGGCATACAGGGCCGAGGCGATCAACATCTCGGCTACGCCGATAAGATCGATCTTCACGCCGCCGTCTACCTGCAGCAGCAGTGCAATCGCCGGGAGGGCCAGCCCCAGGCGCAGCAGGGTCAGCCGGCTGGGGCGTTGATGGTCCAGCGCCAGCCAGGCTACCAGGAACAGCGGGTAAAGGGCGTACAGCAGTTGCCCCAGCCCGGCGTTGATCCGCCCCAGGGCGGAATAATAGAACAGCGAGCCGACCCCGTTGATCCACCCGGCCAGCAGGCAGCCCAGCAGCCCGGCCGGGTAGATGTACAGGAAGGGCCGGTAGAACACGAAGATGACCAGCAGCATGAGCAGCGCCGCCAGGGTAGTGCGGATCGCTACGACTGCCAGCGGAGCCAGGCCCAGTAGAATGGCCTGGCGGCCAAATACCGGGGCCATGCCCAGGAAAAAGGCCGAAGATAACGCTGCCAGGATGCCTTTGGTGTTTGATTTCATCGCTGCTTATTTCACCAGCGCCTTTACTTCTTCCAACAGTTCATCGCTCATAAACTCGCCCTTCTGCATCAGGGTGTAGATCTGGCCTTCCAGGCGTTTCTTCTCGTCGGGGGTCAGTTCTTTGGCCGTGACTACAATCACCGGGATGGGCGCGGTGCGCGGGTCGGCCTTGAGGCTGTCCAGCACGCCAAAGCCGTCGATCTCTGGCATCATCAGGTCGAGGATAATCAGGTCGGGCAGTTCTTTGCGGGCCACTTCCAGGGCCTGGCGGCCGTTAGCGGCCTCGAACAGGGTGTAGTTGCCCATGGCCTGCAAGATGCGCCGGATCAGGCGGCGGGCTTCCTCGGTGTCGTCGGCGATCAAGACGTTGGGGAAGCGGTCGTCGGTCACTTTGCTCAGGGCGGCCAGCAGGCCCTCCTGGGGTGTATCGGCGATCTGCTGGCTGGTCAGCACCACGTTGCGGGCCCAGCCTTCGCCCAGGATGGTGCGCTCGATGGGGATGGTATGCCCGGTGCAGTTCACCACCACCACCTGATCGGGCTGGATCAGGCCGTTGCGGGCCAGCTTAATCAGCCCGGCGAAGGCCACCGCGGCGGCCGGTTCCACCGACAGCCCTTCCATCTTTGCCAGGATGTGCATGGCCCGGAAGGCTTCCTCATCGCTGACCGCGTCGAAGACGCCGCCGCCGCTTTGCAGCATGCGCTGGCGCAGCACGGTGTAGGTGCGGCCAGGGTCGCCGGTAGAAAGGGTGGCAATGTGGGTGCGGGGCGAGGTAATCGGCTCCACGGTGTCCAGCCCCTTCTGCCAGGCGTGCATCATCGGGGCGCAGCCTTCGGTCTGGATGCCGGCGATGGCCGGGATGCGGTCGATCCAGCCCATCTGGCGCATTTCGTGGAAGCCCTTTTGCACGCCCATCGGCCCCAACCCGCCGCTGACGGCCTGGAAGTACCAATCGGGGGCCCGGAAGCGGGCCGCGGCCGGCGCTTCTGCGGCCAGCTCGTCCAGCGGGTCGAAGATCTGGGCCAACTGTTCGGCGATCTCGAAGGCGATGGTCTTCATGGCTTCCACCGAAGGCACCGAGCGGGCGCCGCGCTCCAGGTACAGGTTGCGCTGGCGGGCGTATTCGGCGGCCACCTTCTTAGCCTGGTCGTACGAGGCGGTCACCTTGACCACCTGTGTGCCATACAGGGCCACCTCGCGCATCTTCTCGCCCGGCACCAGGCTGGTCAGGAAGGCCCACAGCTTGATCCCTGCCCTGGCGGCATAGGCCGAATAGGCCATGGCGACGTTGCCAGTAGAGGCTGTCACCACTTCGGTAATCCCGGCTTCTTTGAGCGCGGCAATATTGACCGCCGCCT
>CAYQDU010000232.1:0-6640 GCA_964416275.1 uncultured Anaerolinea sp.
GGCGTTGGGCCGCTCGGAGAGATAAACTTCGACATACAGGCTCGCGGGGCAGCGTTCCAGGCGCACATCTTGAATGGTCAGGCGGCGGGGGTCTTTGCCTTCCGTCAGGTTATCTCCGGTTTGGGCGCGGGCGATTAGCGCCGCCAGCCCGGCCCGGTCGACCGCCATCTCGGTCACATCATGGGCGCTGGTTTCGATCACTTCGTAGGGCAGGGGGCGGCCGCCGGCGTCCAGCAGGTCGAAGGCGTGTTGGGCGGCGACGACGGCCTGCACTGCGCCGCCGGTGGGGATGTCATGCGGGTTGAAGACCAGCAGGGCCGCGCTGACCCCCGGCAGGTGGGCCTCAGCGGGCAGGGTGTCTACCGCCGCCGCCAGGTTTTGCAGGCTCTGGCGGGTGATCTCCTCTCCAATTTGCTCCACCTGGTCGAAGCGCGCCTGCATTTCGGCATGCACCGCGTCAATCGAGCAGCCACAGATCGAGTCGTGCGGGTGGCATTCCATCAGCATGCGCCAGGCCTGGCGCAGAATGGGGCCGAAATTGCCCGTCTTGGGCTGCGCCCCGGTCCTGTGGCGGGCCAGAATCCGTTCGCTCAGCACACTGAAGGGTTCAGCCCATTTCTCCAGCAGGGTTTCGCAAGCGTTGTTGCGCTGCTTGATCCACATGCGAGCCGACAGCACGTTGGGTAGCAGCGGATGGCGGCGCGATTGGCGCAGCTCGCCGCACACGTTGGGGAGATCCGGTTGCCCGGCGTCGATGAAGGCTTGCAGGGCGGCGAAGTACTCTGGCAGGCTGGAATGAATCAGCCGGTCGCCCTGCGGCCCGGATTGGGCCAGAACGCTGTTCGCATAGTCGATCATGGCGCTGGTGGCCGGATGGGCCGGTTGATGGTCCACGCCGTGCATCAGCAGCAGGTGCCCCGACCGGGCGTGCGGGCGGAGCGAATCGCTCTTGCGCCGGATTTCGGCGGTGAAGCCCTGCGGGTCATCCATCGGCGCGTTGCACGCGTTGCCGTACCCGTCTCGCAGATAGGCCATCAGCACGGTCGAGCCATCGGGGGCGGTCCACCAGAATTCACACGGCTCAGCGTCCAGGCCGCGCTGCACGCTGGCGTAAGGAATATCGAAGCCGCGCAGGATTTGCGGCATCTGGCCGATATGCCCGAACGGGTCGGGAATATAGCCGATGTTCATCTTCTGGCCGAAGCGCCGGGCGGTGCGCTCGCCTTGCAGCAGATTGCGCACGGTGGCCTCTGGGCTGACCAGGAATTCATCCGGCAGGATGTGCCACGGGCCGATAAACAGCTTGCCGGCGGCGACCAGGCGGCGCAGGTCGGCCTCGCGCTCCGGGCGCATGTACAGGTAATCGTCCAGCACAATCGTCTGGCCGTCGAGGGTGTAACAGCGGTAGTTGGGATCATGCTCAAAGATGTCGAGCAGATCGTCGATCAGCCGCACCAGTTTGAGGCGGAACTGCTGAAAGGTCAGATACCATTCGCGGTCCCAATGGGTATGGGAAATGAGATGCAGGGTGGTCATTGGGTTTCTATGGCGTCCAGGCCTGGGCGGCTTTGACCGCCGCGTAGGCGTCTACAATGCCGTAGCCCACCGCGGTGCTTGGGTCGGCGGATGCGCCGGGGCAATCGGGCAGGCGGCCGGGGTAGGGCTGGGCGGTATCGCGCAGAATTTGGGCCGTGGCGTCCACCTGGCCGATCAGGGCCGGGTTGGCCGACCACATCAGCGCCACCACGCCTACCACGTGCGGCCCGGCCATCGACGTACCGGAGAAGGTCCCGTACGAGCTGTTGGGCAGCGAGGACAGCACGTCCTGGCCGGGGGCCACCACGTCGGGCTTGACCCGCCCGCTGCCGTCTTTCGTCACCGGGCCGATGCTGCTGAAGATGGTCAACTGGCGCTGGCGGTCGATAGCGCCCACGGCGAAGGTTTCGTCGTAGACCGGCGGCGGGGTGTTGAGCGTGCGGCAGGCTGGGCCGTCGTTGCCGGCCGAGGCCACCACGAATACCCCGGCCGCCCGCAGGGCCTGGGCGGCGGACAGGAAGGTGTTGATGTCGCAGCCTTCAAGCTCCGGGCAGCCCCACGAATTGTTCAGCACGTTGGCCCCGCGGGCTGGGTCGCCATCTTCGAAGGCGCTGCCGTGCAGCGGAAAAGGGGCCAGCATAAACTGCCAGCAGTCCAGGTACAGGGCCGGGTTGCCCAGGTTGCGGGCCAGGTTGGCGCAGGCGTACCAGGTTGCATCGGGGGCCACGCCGGTGTGCTGGCCTACAATCGTCCCGGTAGTATGCGTGCCATGCCCGCCGATGTCGGCCGGGGCCTGGGTTCCATTCCACGGGTCGAACCAGTTGTAGTTGTGATCCACCTGCCCGCCCTGCGCGCCGCGATACGTGGCAGCCAGCTCCGGGTGGTCCCACTGCACGCCGCTATCGGACTGGCCGACCACCACGCCTTCGCCGCGCACGCCCAGCTCGCGCCACACCCGGTCTGCGCCGATCAGGCTCAGGTTCCAGGGCATGCCGAGGGGGGGCAGATCGCCGCCGCCTTCCACCGGCTGCGGAGCGGGCAGCGGGCGCATGTGCGGACTGTCCAGCACCCGGTCAACCTCCGGGCGGGCGTCCAGCCACAGGCGCAGGGCCGGGTCGGCCTGCACCTCCAGGGCATTGACCAGATAGTAAGGCGTGTAGGTGATGCCCAGGCGCTCCAACCCGGCGCGCAGATCGGCCTGGGTGGTGTTGGCGTGCTGCACCAGGGCGTGATAGACGAACTGGCGCTTTGCAAGCGGGTCGCTGATGCTGGCTGCCTGCGACAGGTCGGCCTGGTCTTTAAGGATCACAAACAGGCGCTCGCCGTTGAAGGTGGGGCGAGCCTGGGCCGGGCGGGAAAGCAGCCCAATCCCCAGCGCGCCGGCGGCGGTCAGCCCCAGAACCGCCAGGCAGCTGATCCGCCCGACTGGCCGGGTGAGCCAGCCCAGGTTCGACCCGCCGGTGAGGGCCACAGCCAGCCCAAAAGCCGCTCCGGCCGCCAGGGCCAGCCCCAGGCCGATGAAGGCGGCCCGAAAGGCCACCCCCAACACATCGCCGGCAGAAGCCGAGACCACCAGGGCCAGCTCGTCGGGGTCGATCCATACCAGCGGCCCGGCCAGGGCCAGCCCGATCAGCGCGGCCGAGGGGCCGAGGCGGTCCAGCCATTGGCGCGGGGTCGTCAGGCGCAGCGGGCCAGGGAACAGGACCGCCAGCCCGCTCAAGGCGAAGCCCAGGCCAGGTAGGGCAATCAGCAGCAGCAGTTGGGTTCCGCCCACGCCGAAGGCAGTGGCTGCAGCCAGAGAGGCCAACCCGCCGCTGGCCGCCAGACCGCCCAGGAAGAAATCTTGCAAGCGGCTGCCGGGAGCAGCCCGCAGGGGCAGGAAAATATAGCGTTCGCATAGCCAGGCCGCGGCCGCGCCCAATACCAGGGCAAACAGCCAGCCCAGGAGCGAATCGAGCGGCGACCCCTGCGCGCCGCGCTGCGCCCAGGGCGCCAGGGCCGCCAGCCCAAGCGCCAGGGCCCCCGCCCAGCGCAGCAGTGGGCTGTCGAGCGAAGCCGGCGCGCCCGGCTCGGAAATGCGCCCCGGGTGGGCGGCGGCTTCGAACAGGGCTTCGGCGGCCGGCTGGCTGGAAGCCTCGGGTAGAGTGAGCGTTGCGCTGGACGCCGGGGCAGCCGGCCGCGCCCGGCCCAGCAGGCGCAGCGCCGCCCCCGCGCCCCCGATCAGCAGGATGATCTGCACCACCAGGCGGGCCTGGGCGGCAGTGATCGAGAGCAAATGGGCCGGGGCCAGCAGCAGGCTCAGCCCGGCGGCCAGCAGCCAGGCCTGGTAGAAGCTGCGGAAGCGCGGCTCTGTCCAGAAGCGGGCCAGCAGCCCCAACAAGGCCCCCAGTATGATCACCTGGCTGACCGCACCCACCAGTCCGCCAAACCCGGCGTTATCGGTCAATGCCCCCGAAGCGCCAAACTGGAAAAAGTAATGGATGAAGCTGGTCAGGGCAATGCCGGATAGGATCACCCCGAAGACCAGCCAGCTTACGCAGCCCGGCATGGCTGCCGGTGGAGCGGGTTTGAGATCGGACATTTCGCTTGTGATTTCGCTCATCTTCAGCCTATTGCTGTTTGCGGGGTGGACGGCGCAGCCGCCCACCCCGCAAACGCACCAATGCTAACAGGGGAAATAAGGCCCGTTGGCGGCCGGATCGAAGCCGTTGCGCCGGGCGGCCTGGGCGTACCAGTGGGCGCTGAGCTTGGGGATGCGCCGCTGGGTGGCGTAATCCACGTACACCAGGCCAAAGCGCATCTCATAGCCATACGCCCACTCGAAATTATCCAGCAGCGACCAGGCGAAGTAGCCCTGCAGGGGCGCGCCGTCTTGAATGGCGCGCTGGCAGGCGATCAGGTGATCGCGCAGGTAGCGGGCGCGGCGGTAGTCGCGCACCTGTCCGTCGGCGTCCAGAGCATCGGGCATGGCGGCCCCGTTTTCGGTCACATACAGGCGCGGCGGGTGATAATCGTTCCAGACCCGGGTCAGCACTTCGTACAGCCCATCGGGGTAGATTTCCCACAGCGAGGTATATTCCCGGCCGGGCAGCTCTACGTTGCGGAAGTTGAGCAGGGGAATGTCTGGGTCGTGGCGGATCACGGTGCGGTTGTAGTAATTCACACCCAGGAAGTCGATTGGCGCGCCGATCTTATCCAGGTCTTCGGGCGGGATGGGCGGCAGGAACAGGCTGAAAAGCTGGAGAATTTCCTGCGGGTAGCGTCGGCACAGCACCGGCTCAAGGAATAGCCGGTTTTGAGCCGCGTCGAACAGGGCCGCGGCCCGCTGGTCGAGGTCGCTGTCGCTGGCCGGGTGGACGCTGGTCAGGTTGAGGGTGATGCCCACCTGGAGCGGGCGGTTGGCTGCCGCCCGGATCACCGGCAGAGCCAGCCCATGAGCCAGCAGCAGATGGTGAGCGGCGTTGAACGCCTGGCCGACGTCTTGTGCGCCGGGGGCATGCTGGCCGGTGAAATAGCCGGCCATGGCCGAGACGAACGGCTCGTTCAGCGTGATCCAGTGGTTCACCCGGTCGCCCAGGCGCTCAACCACCGGCTGGCAGTATTCGGCGAAGCGGAGGGCCGTCTCCCGGTTGGCCCACCCGCCGGCGTCTTGCAGCGCCTGGGGCAGGTCCCAATGATACAGGGTAGCGAAGGGCTGGATGCTCTTGGCCAGCAGCCCGTCCACCAGCCGGTCATAGAAGTCCAGCCCGGCCGGGTTGGGCGCGCCGCTCCCGGTGGGCTGGATGCGCGGCCAGGCAATCGAGAACCGATAAGCGGTGTGGTTCAGATCGGCCATCAACTGGATGTCTTCAGCCCAACGGTGGTAGTGATCGGCAGCCACATCGCCGGTGTCGTTGCAGCGTACCTTGCCGGGAATATGGCTGAAGGTATCCCAGATCGAAGCGCCGCGCCCATCTTCATGGACTGCGCCTTCGATCTGATAGGCCGAAGTGGCCGTCCCCCAGGCGAAGCCAGGAGGAAAGTGTAGAAATGTCGAGTCGGTCATGTTAAACGCCTTTACCAGGATTTGTTATTCCGGGCGGGCGGCGGGCCGCAGGGCCGAAACCAGCAGCCCCAGCAGGCCCACCCCGCTGGCGGCCAGGAAGCTGGCCTGGATGGCCTGAAATAAGGCTGGCGAGCCAATTGCAGCCTCGCCCCCGCCGGCGATGGTGGTGAAAATAGCTCCAGCCAACCCCACCCCCAGCACCATGCCGAAGTTGCGCGCCGTCGCCAGGATGCCCGAGGCGATTCCCTGGCGATTGCGTGGGGCGGCGCCCATCAGGGCGCTGGTATTGGGTGAGATGAACACCCCGGTTCCCAGGCCCACAACCCCCAGGCGCAGGGCGATCTCCATGGGGCTGGTTTGAGCGTTCAGGCTGGAGAGCAGATATATCCCCACTGTCAACAGGCCCATGCCGATCAAGGTCAGCCAGTAGCCGCCGATCCGGTCGGAGAGCGTGCCGCTGAGCGGGGCTACGATTGCCATCACGATGGGCATGGCGGTGAGCAGCAGCCCGGCCCGGGCCGGTTCCAGGCCCAGGCCGCGCAGCAGGTAGTAGGGCATCAGGAAGGTGACAACGTAGATGCAGATATAGTTCAGCACGGCGCTGGCCGTGGCCCCTGAAAAGACCCGGCTGCGGAACAGGCTCAGGTCGAGCATGGGGTCAACCGCCCGGCGCTCGATCTGGATGAAGGCCGCCAGGATCAGCAGGGCGGCGATCAGCGATCCCAGGATGAGCGGCGAGGCCCAGCCCAGGGCGTGGCCCTGGTTCAGGCCAAACAGCAGCACAACCAGCCCGGCCAGGAAGGCGAACGCTCCCTTGAGGTCGAAACGCTCGGTGACCTGGGCCGGGTGATCGGCGGCGATGTAGCGCAGGCTGAGCAAGAAGGCCAGCAGGCCCACCGGCACGTTGATGTAGAACACCGCCCGCCAGGAGAACTGCTGCGCCAGCCAGCCGCCCAGCGACGGCCCCACCGTCAGCCCCAGGTAGGTCATAGTAGCCTGCAGGCCCAGGGCCTGGCCGCGCTGGCGGGCGGGGAAGCTTTTGGTCAGGATGGCGGGCGA
>CAYQDU010000233.1:0-6622 GCA_964416275.1 uncultured Anaerolinea sp.
GCAGAACCACCTGGCGCCCAACACCACCAGCGACCTGCTCTTCAAGGGCGCGCTGCGCGATCAGAGCCGCTCGGTCTGGCAGGGCATGATTTACGTGGCTCCCGGCGCTCAAAAGACCGATGGTTATCAGGCCAACCGCAACCTGGTGCTTAGCCCGCAGGCCCGGGCCGATTCGATCCCTGGTCTGGAGATCATGGCCGACGACGTGCGCTGCACTCACGGCGCAACGGTGGGCAAGATCGACGCCGACCAGGTCTTCTACCTGCGCAGCCGCGGCATCCCCGATCGCGATGCCGAGCGCTTGATTGTGGAAGGCTTCTTCGACCCGATCATGCAGCGCATCCCATTTGAAGGCGTGCGCACCCGCTTCCAGGATGCGATTATGGAAAAAATGAAGTAAATCTGCTGTTGAGGGGCTGTCTGAAAAGCCTGGTCTTTCTTTTCGGACAGCCCTCGCCAGCCTGGTTTTTTTGAAGAAGAGGAGGCTGCTTTGCCAGGGCTGTTTTTCACCAGTTCCCCCGAGCGGGAAGAAGGCTATCGCGTCGGCGACCGGGTTGAAGTGCTGTGCGACCATGATTATAATGGCGACCGCATTCGCGATTGGCTGGAAGGTACGATTGTCCAGGTCGATCCCAAAATGATCGCGGTCCAGTTTCAAGAAAACGTCTACCTGACCGATGGGTGGATGGTTCCCGATCACGTTTTATGGTGCCCAAAAAATTCAATGAATATCCGTAAACCCCTGCGGCGGCGGCGCAAGAAACCCTCGCCCAGCAAGATTATCCGCCCTGCCAATCCGGACGATGACGATGACGACCAATACTGATCTCATGCTCGATGTGGCCCGCATCCGGGCCGATTTCCCGATCCTGGAGCGCGAGGTGCGTCCCGGCGTGCCGCTGATCTACCTCGATTCGACCGCTACCAGCCAGAAACCCCTGGCGGTGATCGAGGCGATGGACGCCTTCTACCGCCGCTCGAACGCTAACATCCACCGCGGCATTCACGTGCTGGCGGAAGAGTCGACCGCGCTGTACGAAGAGGCCCGCCGCAAGGCGGCCGCCTTTATCCATGCTCCTTCGGCCCGCCAGGTGATCTTCACCCGAAACACCACCGAAAGCATCAACCTGGTGGCCTATACCTGGGGGCGGGCAAACCTGAAAGACGGCGATCTGGTCATCCTGACCGAGATGGAGCATCACTCCAACCTGGTCCCCTGGCACATCCTGGCGGCCGAGAAGAAGCTGCGCCTGGAGTTCATCCCGGTGGGCGAAGACGGCCTGCTCGACCTGAACGTATACCGCAGCTTGCTGGAGCTTCAGCCGAAGCTGGTGGCCTTCACCCACATGTCGAACGTCCTGGGGACGATCACCCCGGCAGCCGAGATCATCCGCCTGGCGCACCAGGCCGGCGCGGTTACCCTGGTAGACGGGGCCCAGTCGGCGCCGCACTTCCCGGTGGACGTGCAGGCCCTGGACGTGGACTTCCTGGCCTTTTCATCTCACAAGATGTGCGGGCCGACCGGCATCGGCGTGCTGTACGGGCGCAAGAGCCTGCTCGAAGCCATGCCGCCCTTCCTGGGCGGCGGCGATATGATTAAACGGGTGGCCCTGCGCTCGTTTGCGCCCAACGAAATCCCCTACAAGTTCGAGGCCGGTACCCCGGCGATTGCCGAGGCGGTGGGCCTGGGCGCTGCCATCGACTATCTCACCTCGATTGGGATGGAGAAGATCGCCCGGCACGAACACGCCATCACCGCCTATGCCCTCGACCGGCTGGCTGAAGTGCCGGGTGTGACCGTGTACGGCCCAACCGCCGAACACAAGGGCGGCGTGGCGGCTTTCAGCCTGGGCGAAATCCACCCGCACGATATTTCGCAAATTCTGGATGGCGATGGCATCGCCATCCGGGCCGGGCATCACTGCGCCCAACCCCTGCATGATAAGCTGCGCCTGCCCGCTACCGCCCGCGCCTCGTTCTACCTCTATTCGACCGAGCAGGAAGTGGACCGCCTGGCCGAGGCGCTGTACAAGGTGCGCCAGGTTTTTGGGATGTGAGCCATGGACGACCTGTATCGCGAAATCATCATCGACCGCTATAAGAACCCGCTCTACCGCGGGTCGCTTGAACCGCATACGATCGCCTTCGAAGACGATAACCCCCTGTGCGGCGATCATATCCGGGTGGAACTGCAGGTTGGCCCGGACAACCGGGTGCAAGACGCCCGCTTCGATGGTCATGGCTGCGCCATCTCGCAAGCTTCGGCCGATCTGCTGATGGAAACCGTGATCGGCAAAGATTTGGAGCAGGTCAAAGCCCTGACCAAAGACGACCTGCTGGACATGCTGGGCCTGGAGCTGGGGCCGGTGCGCCTGAAGTGCGCCCTGCTGTCGCTTAAAGTGCTGAAGGCCGGGGTTTACGGCCTGGGCGAAGCCAGCGACGACCTGGTGGCCTGAGGCGATTATGTTCAACTATCTGGAACAGGACCCGCAGAAAAAAGTGGAATACATCGCCGTCGGGGCGGCCAAAGACACGCCCTCCGGCGAGCGCATGTTTGTCGAGATCGACGGCGAAACGATTGTGATCTTCAATATCGCCGGAAAATTCTTTGCGATTGCCGACCTGTGCAGCCACGATTACGGCCCGCTGGGCGACGGCGATCTGGATGGCTTTGAGGTGGTCTGCCCCCGGCACGGGGCCAGGTTTGACGTGACCAACGGGAAGGCCATGGCCCTGCCGGCGGTGGTGGATATTCCTGCCTACCCGGTGCGGGTGGTGGATGGGCAGATCGAAGTCGGGCTGCCGGCGGTCGAGTAAGACCCGGCGCGCTTCAAGCGCCTTCAAAAAAAGCGGTTGTGTGGATTGTGTCGTACATAGTGCGACACAATCCACGCTTAACCCTCTTTCCAGGCGAGCTTCGCCTGGCGAAGCTCGCCGGTCATTCCCCTGCGGTTGCCTGGGGGCCGCCCGCAGCCGCCCACACTCCCCAAAATATAGAAATTCTCCCGGCAAAGCCGGAAGAACTGGGGGAAAGGCGCTCCCTGGGGCGGGGCGCTACAGTATAATTGTTTCCCATGTCAGATCGAATATCACGACGTGACTTTCTCAAACTGGCCGGGGTTGTCTCGGCCGGGGTGGTGGCGGGCAGCTACCCGGTGATGATCGAGCGTTACATGATCGGGGTCAACACCTACCGCATCCCGCTGCGCCGTCTGCCGCCGGCGTTTCAAGGGTTCACCATCGTTCACCTGACCGATATCCACTACGGCAGCCTGGTGCCGCTGAAGCTGGTCGAATATCTGATCGCCCAGGTGAACCAGATGCGCAAAGACATCACCGTTTGCACCGGCGATTACGTGCATAAGAACGACCTGCCCGACCCGGTGGATGAAGTCTGGCCGGTGCTGTCTGGGCTGCGCGCTCCGCATGGGGTTTATTCGGTGCTGGGTAATCACGATCACTGGGCCGATACGCGCCGTTCGATGTACTGGCTGCGGCGCAGCGGGCAGAACTTGCGCCAGCGGGTGGTTTCCTTCGAGCGCGAGGGCCAGCGCATCTGGCTGGGTGGGGTGGGCGACCTGTGGGAGGACGACCCTTCCATCGACGCCGCCTTTGCCGGCGTTCCGCCCGACGAATGCAAGCTGGCGCTGGCTCACAACCCAGACACCGCCGACCGGCCGCGCCAGACCGAGATCGACCTGATGATCTCTGGTCACACCCACGGCGGGCAGGTGCGCCTGCCGATCATCGGCGCGCCCATCCTGCCGGTCAAGAACCCGCTCTATTCCAGCGGCGTGATCGAGACGCCGCGCCAAAAGCTGTTTATCTCGCGCGGCATCGGCTGGGCGGGCTACCCCGTGCGCTTCAACTGCCCGCCAGAGATCGCCGTGATTGTGCTGGAGCGGGACGGCTGATCGAAACCGCTCGGGCGAATTTTCACCGCGGAGAACACAGAGAAAAGCGCCCTGCGCTCTCTGCGCTCTCCGCGGTGAAGCTCTCTGGATTCGATGAGTTCAGGCTGCGCCGATCCGCTCGAAGGTAGGCTTGAGCGCCGGGTAGAGGCCCTGGTAGATCGGGTATGCCTGGGCGTAGGCCGCTGCCTGCTCTGCCTGGGGCGTCGTGCGGCTGGTGAGGCGGATCGTGGCCTGGGCCGCTTCTGGCGCGCTGGCCCATACCCCGCAGCCCACCCCGGCCAGCAGGGCTGCTCCATAGGCTGCCCCTTCGGTGGTGTTCACCGTCACCAGTTCGGCTTCCATCACGTCGGCCAGGATTTGCCGCCACAGCCCACTCTTGGCCCCGCCGCCCGAAACGCGGATCTGTTGAATATCGCCCAGGCCGGCCCCACGAATCAATTCCATGCTGTCGCGCAGCCCGAAGGCCACCCCCTCCAGCACGGCGCGGGTCAGGTGGGCCTGGGTGTGGCGCACCGTCAGGCCCACGAACCCGGCCCGGGCCAGTGGGTCGGGGTGGGGGGTGCGCTCGCCGGTCAGGTAGGGCAGGAAGAACAGCCCCTCCGCCCCGGCCGGGATGTTCTGGGCTGGGGCCAGCAGATTATCGAAGGCCAGCCCGGGGGCCAGGGTGTCGCGATACCACTGCAGCGACCCGGCCGCCGAGAGCATCACGCCCATGAAGTGCCAGGCCCCCGGCGTAGAATGGCAGAAGGCGTGCAGCCGGCCCTGCGGCTCGATCAGCGGGCCGGGGGTGGTCGCAAACACCACGCCCGACGTGCCCAGGGTGAGGGCCACAATTCCCGGCGTGACCGCCCCCACGCCCACCGCCTGGGCGGCCTGGTCGCCGCCGCCGGCCATCACCGGCGTACCGGGCATCAGCCCGGTGGCCGTCGCCCCGCGGGCATTGATCACCCCGGTCACTTCCGGCCCTTCGTAGCTGCGCGGCATCCACGAACGCGGAATTTGCAGGCAGTCCAGCACCTCTTGCGACCAATCGCGGGCCTGCAGATCGAACAGCATCGTTCCCGAACCGTCGGCTTTGTCCACGGCGTAATCGCCGGTCAGGCAGTAGCGGTCGTAATCTTTGGGCAGCAGCACATGGGCGGCCTGGGCGTAGAGATGCGGCTCGTGGTTGCGCACCCACAGGATTTTGGGGGCGGTGAAGCCGGTCAGGGCTTTGTTGCCGGTCAGGTGCAGCAGCCGTTCGAAGCCCATTTTCTGCGTAATCTCTTCACATTCGGCCGCCGTGCGTTGATCGTTCCATAAAATTGCCGGGCGCAGCACCCGGCCCTGGATGTCCATCAGCGCCAGGCCGTGCATCTGCCCGGTCAGGCCCACGGCTTTCACCTGCTCGCCGCTGGCCCCGGCCTGGGCCAGCGCCTGGCGGATGCTGTTGGCTGCGCCGCTCCACCATTCGGCCGGATCCTGCTCGGACCACAGCGGCCGGGGGGTAGACAGGCTCAGGGGGGTGGTGGCGCTGCTGACCACGCCGCCCTGCTCGTCGATCAGGAGGGCCTTGGCCCCGGTAGTCGAGATGTCGATGCCTAGAAGATATGCAGTAGCAGACATAGCTCAATTCCTTGAAAGAAATTTGTCTGGGGGATGTTACCGCGCTTCGTGCAGCGACATCCCTGGATATCGCTTTGTTTTTTGGGTTCTTCCGCCGAAGCCGGAAGAACTTTTTTTGCGCTCAGGGGGCGCCGCAGCGCCCCAGGGCGTAAAACGTTGGCACGAATAGGGTGCGCTGGCCGGTCTGCCAGGCGGCCGCGTCGATCTGGCGCAGGCGGGCCAGCTCGGCCGGGGGCAAAACTTCGGCCAGGTCGCTTTCGATCACCGCCCATTCTCCGGCCTGCTCGATGGGAGCGGGCGCGCCGCGCTGCTGCCCACCCAGCACGCCGGTCTCAACCTGTTCCAACCCGGCCCGGGAGAACAGCCCGCCCAGCTTGCGGCCCAGTTCGGGGTCGGCCCCTTGGCGGCGCAGCGCGGCGCGTTGGGCCTGGCCCAGGGCGGCCAGCGGTTCGGGGTAGTCCACCCGCCCGGCGTAATCCGGCTCGGCCAGGGCGCAGACCCAGCCGCCGGGGCGGGCCACCCGGCGCATCTCGGCCAGGGCGGCCAGGGGAGCCGCCAGCCAGAGCAGCAGATAATGGCAGTATACCAGGTCGAAGCTGCCCGCGGCGTAGGGCAGGCGCAGGGCGTCGCCCAGGGTCAGGCGGGCCGCCGGCGCGTGGCGGGCGGCCTGGCGCAGAAAGCCGGGCGCAATGTCCAGCCCGTACAGCCTTGGGGCCGGCGGCGATAGCTCGCCGGTCAGGGCCGACAGCACCGCTCCGGTGCCGCAGCCCACTTCCAGCGCCCGCCCGTCCGGCGGCAGGTGGGCCTGGTCAAGCAGATAGCGCCGCAGCGGGGCCGTCCAGCGGGCCTGCTGGCTGAAGCGGCTGTGCCAGTCGAGGGCAGGCATGAGGGGTATTGTAACATGAATGCCGGACTCCGGACCACGGACGAAGATAACCGATGCCTCTTCTGCCGTGGGGATCTGCCCGCCGTAGGCGTGACTGAGCAAATCCCTTGCGGCCCGCAATCCCTTGCGGCCCGCAGTCCCTTGCGGCCCGCAATGGTATAATCGCGGTAAGTTACGCTGCATCAAGCAAGAAGGAGAGCGCGCCATGGAAATGCTT
>CAYQDU010000234.1:0-6581 GCA_964416275.1 uncultured Anaerolinea sp.
CAACCTGAGCCAGGGGGCAAAGGTGGCTCTGCTGTACGGCCAGGTTAGCGAACCGCGCCCCACCAGGGGAAATTTTGGCGGCCCAGACCCCAGCCTGACTTCGCTCGACATCCGCACCTATTGGGAGCAGACCAGCGCCCGCCAGAAGCAGGCCTTCTGCGTGTTCAACGGCGCTTTCTTCTATATGCCCGATTACCCCACCCGCCTGGCTTTCCCGCTCAAGGTGGATGGGCAGATAGTCAGCGATGGCTGGGGGAAAGACACCTATCCCGGCCAACACCGTATGTTAGAACTGTGGGATGATCGGGCCGACATTCAGGAAATGACCCAGGCCAGCCTGTACGCCTCCAGCGCGCCCAACATTCTGGGAGGGCTGAGCGAGGAGGCTAACAAGCGCATCAAGTATGCCGTGGGGCGCACCTTTGTGGGCGTGGCCGACCAGGATGGCGACGGTCGCAATGAGACGGTGCTGGCCCTGACCACCCGCACCGCCCTGCAGAGCGGGGCCGCCGCAGCCTTGCGCGAGTTTGGAGCCGCCCAGGTGATGATGCTGGATGGCGGCGGCTCGACCCAACTGCTGTGTAAGAGCGGCTGGTATATTCGCTCCGACCGGCCCATACCGCAGGCCCTGGCGGTCATCGCCGCGGAACCCCCGCCCATCGCCCTGGAGCTGACCCACCAGACCGATTGGCCGGCTCTGCTGGTGGGCGAGAAGCTGCCTTTTGAATTGGAACTGCGCAATACCGGGGTGGTCACCTGGACGGATACGGCTGTCAGCTTCTATTTGAAAATTGCGCCTTTTAGTCTGCCCTACAGCCTGCCAATCTCTGGAACTATCCCGCCAGGCGGGCGGGCGGTCTTGCAAGACACCCTGCCATCCTTCAAGCAGCCGGGGGTCTATCCGATGGATATCGAATGGGGCCTGCGCTACCAGGACAAGAACTATCCGGGGCCGACCGTCCATTTGAATGTGGTGGCGCTGCCATCGGCCCTGGCCGATCAACGCCCCGCCCTGGAAGTCGAACTGCAGCGCTGGAAAAGCGAAGCCACTCACGGCGATCCGAACGGTCTGGCAGCCGATGCTACCGACCAGATCGAGGCCCGGCTGGCCGAATGGATGCAATCGCTGAAGGCGCCTACCCTGGCGGTCATCGAGCCGGCCGGGCTTTCCGGCGCGTCGGGCCGCCCGGCGCAGTCGGCCCAAATCCGCCTGGCGGATGTGATCTGGGTGCCGATTCTCATGCTGCCGATCGTGATTTTTCTGGGCTTTGCCCTGGCCCGGCGCAATTCATAGCAGCTCCTTACGCAACCGGGGTGGGCGTGATTGGCGAGCTGCGCTCGCCTGGAAAGAGAGTTAATCGTGGATTTTGGGGGCTCTCCCGGCTTTGCCGGGAAGAGAAACAACCTGCCTTCAGCGGAAGAGCCTTTTTTGAAGGCGCTTGAAGAGCGCCATGCCGGCTCACGGTTTAATGGGGTGGCGCCCAATTCATAATTTGCGAGGAAAAACATGGTATTCGAAGGACTCAAACCCCATACCCACGCCGAGCGCGCTGCTCTGACCGAGCAGTTGATCCCGCTGTGGCGGCAAAAGTTTGGCGAGCGCCTGCTCGGCATTGCGGCCAGCGCTTCGTATGCGCGCGGCGAGGACCAGGCCTATTCCGACCTGGAATTGGAAGTGTTCGTCAAGGAATTGCGTGCAGGTGAAGACCCCTACTTCCAGCGCGTGGTCGATGGTATGCTGATCGAGGCGGTGTACCATACCCCGCAGGAATTCTTGGGCCAGCGCAGTGGGATTGCGCCCCACTGGCACCTCTCCGCGTCCGACCGGCTAGTCCCGGTTTACAATGCCCCCTTCATCGAGCAGATGGCCCGCTGGGCGCAGGCCGGGCTGCCAGCCGACGCCGATTTCTGGCGCGCCGCGGCCGGGCTGCGCTACGAGCTGCAAGAAGCCTTCGCCAAGACGTTGAACGCGGTCGAGCAGAACAACGTGGAGGGGGTAAGCCTGCTGGTGATGGACGCCGCGCTGCACCTGCTGCGCGTCCTGGCGCTGGTCAACCGGCAGCCGTTCGTCACTTTTGCCCGCTACATCGCCCAGGCGCGCCGGTTTGCCCTCAAACCGGAGGGCTTCGATGACCTGCTCGACATCCTGGCGCAGGGGACGTATCCCGATCTGCCTCGCCTGGGCCAGGTGATGCGGTCGGTCTTTGCCGGGGTGGAGGCGATCTTCGCCGCCCAGGGCCTCCATTTGTACGCAGACCCTCTCGACCCGAACCAACCCAACCCGGCTCTTGCGCCCCTGGCCCTGGCAGACGCAGCCAGAGCAGAACAGGAGCTAATCCGCCTGGCCGCAGTGGATCGCAGCAACTGGCGTGAATGCGCCCGCCTGCCCACCGGCCCCGATCACCGGCACGTGGCCCCCAATTCCTATTCGATTGCCGAGGCGCTGTTCTCGCCTGGCGTCTGGTCTTGCTGCATCTACCATCAAGATGAGATGGTGGGGTATGTGATGTATGGCCCGGATTACGACGACGATGCTGGTTGTCCCATTCTGTGGATCAGCCGCCTGATGATTGCCGAGTCGCAGCGCGGCCGGGGGTATGGGCGGGCAACGCTTCAGCGCATTATCGCCGAAGCGCGCCGCCAGCAGGTTCCCGAAGTGGGTCTCAGCACCGAGCCGGATAACGTCAAAGCCATTGGCCTGTACGAGGGCCTGGGCTTTCGCCCGACCCACATGGAAGACGACGAGATGATCTACATTTTGCGGTTGGCGTGAAATCCATTAGTACTTTTGGACTAAAAGCGCTTATTTAGTGAGCGATATAATAAGAAAGCTCCAGGTCTTACAGCGAAAGTGCTATAATAAAATACCTTTTGTTTCATCAACGAGGCTGTGATGCAGTGTCCACACTGTAACCAGGAACACCCGGATTATTTAAGGGTCTGCCCCACCACGAACCTGCCGTTGGGGCGTGTAATAACCTGCCCGAACTGTGGCCGTGAAGTGCGGCCGGGGGCCAGGTTCTGTGCTGGTTGCGGCCAGGCGCTGCCTCGCCAGACGGCCAAGCTTGACCCATCGGTGGTCAAGACCTTCAACAACGGGGCTGCGGCCCCGGCCGGGCCGCGAGCGGAAAGCGCGGCGCAGCCGCCGGCTGAACCGCCCGCAACGCCGGCCACTGCCGGCTCGATGGACGCGCCGGCCCCCCTGCCCTCCACGCCGCCTGCGGCGCAGCCGGTCAACGCCCCCCACGCCCCGGAGAAGTTGCTCTTCCCCACCCCAGAGGCCCCGCCGACCCGGTCTTCTCCTGTGGGCGAGGTCCCGCCGCCCCTGGAAGGCGCAGCCGGCTGGGTGGCGATCCCTACCTCGCCGCGCTCGAACGAGCCGCCGGAAGACGCCAGGCGGCCTCAGACGCTCAAATACGCCGGGTTGGGACTGGTCGGCTTGATTGCGCTGGCGGCCTTGTTCTTCCTGTGGCGCGGGTTAAGCGCCGCGGCCCCGGCGGCCACGCCTACAGCGGCTGCGCTCTTATCCAGCCCGCTGCCGCCTACCCTTCCGGCGGCCACCGCCACCACGCCGGCCAGCGCCACCGCGCCCGCGCTGGCGCCCTCGCCCAGCCTGCCGCCCACCCGCACCAGCCCGCCCTCGCCCGCGCCGACGAAAACCGCCGCCCTCACCGAAACGCCTACCCTGGCCCCGGCCCTGACCGCCTCGCCGGTCGCTCCGTCGATTATCACCCCCACCGTATCCGTCTTGGAAGGCTCTGGGCATGGGCTGGCTTTTTCCTCGAACCGGGATGGGAGCTTCAAAATCTACCTGATGAACCCGGAGAAACCCTCCGAGTGGCACCTGGTGCCTTTCCCGCCTGAATACGAATCAGTGGCCTGGCCGTCGTTCTGTGGCGAGAAGCTGGCGTTCGAGGCTGAAGACCGCTCGCTCAACCTGCCGCGCTGGATTTTCCTGTTCGATCTGTCTACCCAGGCGATCCAGCCGCTTGAGATTAAGGAATCGCCCCCGATGCGGGCTTACTCGGCTGGCTGCTCCCCCAGCGGGCGGCACATGGCCGCGGCGGTGATGCGCGAAGGCCGCTGGTATCTGGACACCATCGACCTGGAAGACGGCCTGGTGCTGGCCGAACAGCCTTCCGGCGGGTATCCCCAGTTTGGGTTCGCTTCCTGGCCGGCTTCAGAAGATTTCTTCATCTGGATGGGCATCAAAGACAGCGGCTATTTCGACGTAAACCGCACCACCAACCCCGCTTCTGGCCCCGCCCGCACCAATGTGATGGCTCAGGGACGCTACCCGGCTATTTCTCCGGATGGAACCAAACTGGCGTTTTTCTGCGGCAACCTGTCGAACCTGTGCATGGCCGATTGGCCCTCAGTGAAGCTCCTGTTCCAGATTCCGATCAGCTACTTCAAGCTGATTAATCAAAAGAACGTCCCCGCCTCGGTAGCCTGGTCGGTGGATGGGCAGTGGGTCTACTTCTCTTCATCGATCAACGGCAACTGGGACATCTACCGGATGCACCCGGACGGCAGTCAGGTGCAAAACCTGACCGAAGGATCGACTGCCGACGAGATTATGCCTGCCGCACGTTGATTTTTCAGTAGCAAGACGGGTACTCGCTGGACGCCCTGGGGAGGATCGTTATGAACAACCTGGCCGGGACTGTTTTGCTCCAGCGATTTCGCCTGGACGCGCTGGAGCGCCAGGATTACCTGGGGGATAACTATCGCGGTTGGGATCTCAAGCGCAGTTTGCCGCTGACGATCAAGCTGCTGCGGGCCCAACTGCCGCACGACCCTACGCTGCTCACCTTCCAACAAGGCAGTTCGACCCTGCAAACCCTGATCCACCCGCATATCGTCCCATTTTATGGCCTGTATCAAGATCAAAACTGGACCTTCTTCGTCGAGCGTTACGTAGAGGGCCACTCACTCCGCGATCATTTGCTAGAGCTGCACGGCCTGCCCATGCGCACGGGCGACGCGCTGATCTACCTGAAGGCGCTTTGCCTGGCATTGACCTACGCCCATGGGTTTGGGCTGGTGCATTGCAGCGTAAACCCGTCGAATATCTGGTATGAGCGGGGCGGGAATATTCTGCTGGGCGGGTTTGGCCTGGCCCGCAGCCTGGACAGTCGGATGACTCTCACCGGGCTGGCCGGGCCGCCGGTCTATGTGGCCCCGGAAATGCTGCGCCGCCAGGAAGTATCCGGCGCGACGGACATTTACGCCCTGGGGCTGGTGCTGTTCGAACTGCTCACCGGGCAGCATCCGTTTCTGGGACCGGTGGGCGCCAGCGTGCCGCCCGGCCTGGCCGAGAAGCTGGGCGAAGCCCATCTTAACCAGGCGCCGCCCAACCCGCGCACCCTCAACCCGGCCATTCCCGATGGCCTGGCCCAGGTGACGCTGACCGCCCTGGCAAAATCGCCCCGCGAGCGCTATCAAAGCCCGCAAGAGATGTTGGAGATCGCCTGCGCCCTGATGGGCAGCAGTCCAGAGGCTATCTCCGATCGGTTCGCGCCGCCGGCCCCGGCGGCCTCGGATGGCGAAGCCACCCTGGTGATGCCCGCGCCGGTGCGCCCGCAGACGTATGCTGCGCCCGCGCCCGGCCGGCCGGCGGTTGGCCCGGCCGGCACCCAGGTAATGCCCGTGTCTGGCCAGGCGGCGGTCGGCTCTGGCGGTACGCAGGTCGTTCCCCAACCTGGGGGCTATCCCTCCACCCAGGTCGTCCCGCCGGTATCAGGCGGATATTTCCCCCCTGCGCCGCCCCCGGCCGCGCCGATGCAGGCCGAGGCACCTGCTGGGCGCAACCGCTGGCTGATTCCGGCCATCCTGTTGGGCCTGGCGGCCTGCCTGATGGTGGGCGCAGCGGCGGCTTTCTTGCTGAGCAGTGGCTGGTTCACCGCCGCCCCCGCGCCCAGTCCCAGCCCGGCGCTGATCGCTACGAATACCCTGCCGCCAACGACCACTGCGCCGCCGGCCGCCCCCACCGCGGCCCCGGCTCAGGGTGAGCTGCCCACTGAAACACCCCTGCCCAGCCCTACCCCTGCTCCCACCGATACTCCGCCGCCCACGCCCACGCCGCCCCCCACCGCTACCCTCATCCCGACTTCGCGCCCCACCGCCTTTAAGGTGACGATCCAGAACAACCTGGGCTTCCCGGTCTATGCGTTTCGAGACGGCAGCCTGATGGGCACCGACCCGATCCCGCCGCGCATGTATATCTTCTACCGGGGCATTCCGGCCGGGGCGCATACTTTCACGGTCTGCCAGACCCCGAACGGTGGGGCCTGCCGCCCTGCCCGCCAGGTGGACGTGCAGCAGGATTTAACCATTACCTTTCCGTAAACAAAAAGAGGGGTGTCTCAAAAGCTTCTTTTGAGACACCCCAGGCGAAGCCGGGTACCACCCCATAAACCGTGGAACAGGCATGGCGCTCTGCGAGCGCGTTCGAAAAGAGTTGTTCCGTGGATTTTGTCGCACGAAGTGCGACAAAATCCACGATTAATCATCTTCCCAGGCGAGCGAAGCTCGCCAAGCGAAGCTCGCCAAGCGAAGCTCGCCAGTTACCTCCACCC
>CAYQDU010000235.1:0-6568 GCA_964416275.1 uncultured Anaerolinea sp.
TTTTCCACAGGCGCCCCTGGCGGGAATCGAACCCGCAACCAACAGATTAGAAGTCCTCTGTTTATTTTTTGGGGTTGCCCCGTTGTTGTCGTTCCTGGCGCCCGTTGCGCCCGCTTCGCTGCCCGTGATATTTGGTGGTTGAAAGTGCGGTTGGGAAGCAGCTTTAAGCTGCATCCTGTGTTTGTATTCTACGCTAGTCCGGCGGGGTTGTCAATCAAGCAGCCCGCGACGCAGCCAGCCGAACATAACCAGGTGGGCCGGCATCTTCTCAACCACCCCGACGACGGCGCGTTGATCGTCGCCTGTGTAAGCGGTCAGCTGCCCGGCTTTGTAGGCCAGACGGTGGCGCACCGCTTTGCGTTCCTCTGGCGTGGTGTTAGCCCACAACCAGGCCAGCGCTTCGGCCAACTGGCGGGCCATGTGCGCTTCTGTTTGCGCCTCCGCACGTTTTAGTTTGCGTTTTAGGTCAGTCATCAGTCACCGCCTTTTCGAGTTCAGCTAGGCGGTTTTCGATCCCGACCAGTTCCCGCAGGCGGAGTAGGTTTTCAAGCACGGCGCGGGCTGCCTGAATCTTTGTGCTGGTGGGTGCCTGGGCGTCGGCCATCGTGTTAGCCAGGGTGTCGGCTGCCTGGGCGCCCAATGCCGTCAGCCGGCGCGTCAGGTCGTCAAGTGCGGCGGTGGTGGCGTCGTCCATCGCTGCCTTGAAGTGCGGCTGCCGCAGCCATCTATACATGGTTTCACGTGATACCATCGCCTGCCGGCAAACCTCCGCAAGGGGTAGACCCTGGGCCATCAGCACTAGGGCGCGCGCCTGGCGGGGTGTAATCGTCACCTTTTCGGTCATTCTGTCACCCCTTCGGCTGGTGCCAATAATATCAGGTCACCGTCGCGATACGTCACGTCGCCAATCGTCACGGTCACCGCATTATTGGCAACGTCAATTGCCAATATTGGCACACCGCACGCTTCAGCCAGTTGAAACGCGGTTTGGAGAATCTTCAACGCCTTTTCGGGCTCGATCTGCTTTTTCTTTGTTGACATGGTATTGTTCCTTTCGTGTGTCTGATAGTCCATCGAACCGGCCGCCGTATGCGCTTTCACGTTCACGTCCAGCGCCCCGGCGCCATATCCAGTACTTGCCACCGCCTAGAATCTCGGTGCGCCAGGTGGTGGGCTTAAATCTGGCGGTAGGCGCATCTACCGCCCCGGTGCGTTTTTTACGGCGTCCACCGGGTGGCCGTGGCCGTTTCCAGACGGTGCAACGTCGATTACTGGCATTATTGGCATATTGGCACCACCTGGCGCATTATTGGCATCTGGCGCCGGATTATTGGCAATCCGGCCGACCAGTAGCGCGCGGTATTTTGCCCGTGTAACTTCCATCCAGTCGTCAGCCAGCATTGGCGCCAGTTCGGCCGCCAGCTTGTCGGCGTTCTTGGAGATTTGCCCCAGTGCGGCTTGCTCGACCTTGTCAAAGGCTTCTTCTTCCGCCTGTACTTTCAACTGGTCGGGGTCGGTCAGGTGGTGCGCGACCGTGGCGGCGATATTCAGGGCGATGATCCCGGACAATGCCAGCACCGCTGTACTGATTTGATCGGCCGTCAGCGCGGCGGTCAGTCCGTTTTTACCCGCATTGTAAAGCGTGTCGGCCGTGAACATGGCAACGGCGCCGACCAGGTCAACGATAATCATCAGCAGCGAGATAGCGCGCTGCCACCCGCCGCGGCTGCCGTACAAATAGGCCAGCAGCCAGAATACCAGGCCACCGTCAAGGGCCGCCAGGCCGAACCATGCGAGAATCTGCCGGTCTGGCGGTAGCGTCAGGCTGATAAAATCCAGTGAGCGCGTAGCGCTATACACCAGCAGCGCTAGCGCCAGAACAGTCACCAACAACGAACCGATTTTCTTAAGCATTGCTACCTCTCTGCTACTTACAAAACTGTTTGAATACGAACCCGGCGACCTCACCGGCCTGCACATGCCACCACTCGCCGGCATCTGCCAGGACGGTCACGGTCTGACCAGGGTGTAACGCGCCGGCGATCTGCCCGCCCGGTGTCTGGCGAATATACAACCAATCGCCAGCCGTGCCGGTTACCGTGCAGGCGCCGGGCGCAGTCGTTGCGGTTGTGGTGGGGTGTATGGTTGCGGTCGGGAAGGTCGGCGCTGGCGCGGCCTGGGCGACCCTGGGGGCGCAGCCAGCCAGCCCGATCAGGGCAAAAACGACGGCCAGGACGGCCAGAACGGCCGCCAGGCGTTCAAAAAAAAGTGAGTTCTTCATGCTTACCTCTGCTTTTGCTTGTGGGGCGACGCCGTCATAACGTCGCCCCGGTGAATACAGTATTGTGTCAGACTGTCACCAACCCGACACAGTGCGGCGCGATTACTCCCCGCAAAACGCCGACTACTGCCGCGGTAGCGGTAGCGTCGGCATCGTCAACACTCGGCTGTGTGCCCGTGTCATAGGGCAACGGGCAACGACCCCGCAGACGGGTTGTCCAGTCATTCACCTGTGGGACGTCGAATCCCTGGGCCGTCAGCATCCGCCGCGCTTCGTGTTCGCCGGTCTGTAGGCGGCGATTCAGCCGTGCCAGGTCGGCCAGCGTTTTGGTAACACCGCGAATAAGTTCTTGCCGCTCCGTGTAGTCGGGCTCCATGCGCTCGTACATAGCGGCCACCTCGGCCATGCAGTGCTCAATCCCGGCGCGCCGGGCCTCATCCTGGGCGCGCTGGCGGGCTGCATCCTCGGCTTCGGCCTGTTCACGAAGTGCGGTTTCCTGGGTCGCCCAAACGGCTTGTAGATGCGGAAAATCGTTCATGCTAGTTTCTCCTTGATTCTTGTTGATTCTGCCCCCCCGCGCCCCTTTGTGGGCTTTCTGTGGGCGTACAGGGCTATTTTTTTGCTGCCGTGCCAAAGGGTGCGCCAGGGCCGTCAGGGCCGTCAGGGTGTCATCCTGCCAGTTGAGCAGTTCGGACAGGTGCCCGCAATCGGAGCTGGTCAGCCAGTCGCGGGCTTCGGTCGAAAGTTCTTTGTCCGGGCCAGTCGCGTCTATGGCTGCCTGGGCGACAAGGGCCAGGGCCAAGCGCTGGTATGGCCGCAAGTCGGGGGTAGCCGCCAGGCCATCGAACAAGTCCAGTTCGTCGGCAGGTTTCACCACTCACCCACATCCGAAATAACGCCGGCCTTGACCAGGTTTTCGTGACTGATCCTGCCAAGTTTGCACATGTTGTCAGCGTGGCGATTGGCGGCGTCTATCGCTTTCCGCAATAGGGCAGGGGGGACGGGCTGCCCGGCCTCGACCAGGGCCAGCACCTTCAGAATTTTGTTTACCTCGTTCAACGTCATGATTCACCTCGTGTTTTTGTTGGTTGTTAAGTTGTGAAATGGGGGGTCTTAAGACCCCCCCCCATTTTTCACAACTTTAGCCTTCAACAGTTGTGAAATTCACAACTTTTTCACAACTTTTCACAACTTCACAACTTTCCTTGACCCGGCTGTAAGTAGCCTTTTTCCCGCGCCCGCCATCATTAGCCCGGCGCACCAGGCCTTTTTTTTCTAGGTCGTATAATGCGCGGCGGATGCTGTTTGGGCTAACGCCGTTCGGCGCCCCGTATGCCAAATCAGACGCTGTAACTGTAACGGCGCTGTTCCCTTCGGGTAGAAGATTCAGCACCAACGCCTGGGTATTGCTTAATCGCGGCTGATTGTCTGGCGCCAGCGCTGCCGACCAGAAAGCGCCGTCTGACCAGGTCAGGCGGGCGCCGATCTGCCAGGGCTCGGTGTCGCGCGCCTTTTCGGTTTTCACCGTTACATCACGGTAACCGTTCTCCGGCGTACCGTTCGGCGTTAGCGATAGCAGCGCATCCAGCGCCCCGGCTATTGCGGTTGAACCGCGATAGCCGCCGGCCTTGTTGTTGTGGTGGATGAGCAGCACCGTCGCGCCGGTTTGGTCGGCCAAACGGCGCAGGGCCAGCATTAGCGGGCCAACGTCTTGCACGCTGTTTTCGTCGCCGCCCGGCATCACGTCCACCAGCGCATCAATAACCACCAAGCCGGCGCCGGTTTCCATGACGGCCGCGGTCAGCGTGTCAATGTCGCCCCCCTTGCGCAGGTCGAAAAGGCGGTCAGACGGTGTAACGAACCAGAAGGGCACGGCTGCCCCGACTTGCAGGCCGTCTATTGCCGCTTTCACCCGGTCACACATGCGGGTCATGCCTGATTCTGCATCCACCCATAACACGGGGGCGCACTTCGTCTTGATCCCCAACCAGGCCGCCCCGGTGGCAATGCACAACGCCAGGTTGAGCACTAACCAGGTTTTACCGCCGCCTGGGTCGCCGGCCAGGACAACGACGCTGCCGGCGCGAATTTTGCCATCCAGCAGCCAGTCTACCGGCGGCCGTGGTTGCAGCGCCTCGGCTGCCGTGTGCCACCGGGCCAGCCCCCCCTGTGCGGGTTGCACTTCTGGTTGTGCCGTGGGCTTGTGCGGGTGCGGCCCCGCAGGCTCCCGCGCCGGCCTCTGGTATGCCTGGTTACAACTAGCCAGCGCTTCGCGCTCGGTGTAACCGTTTCCCGGTACTCTGGCCGCATAATCGGCCATGACGGCCTCTGCCTCTGCCTGACTCAGGCCGGCGTCGCGCAACTGGCAGGCCAACCAAAGGCCGCTTTCGTTCCGGCATCCCGGCGCGGCCAGTGCCAGCGCTTTGTTAAGCCAGTACTGGCCGGCCTCCGCCGGTTGTGCGGGTTGCGCTGCCGGTTGTTGCCGGCCGTTGTTGCCGCGCTTGATCCAGTCCAAAAGCCAGGCTGGTGCATCTGGCACCGGTAAATTCCAATCGAAGCGTTGGTATTCCCTGCCGTCTGGAAGCGCTCCGGTGCAGATGTAGCCGTTATCACGCAGGTCAATGCCGGTTGTAATTTTTCCGGGTATTTTTATCTCGGCCGGCAGTTTGAACAGAAAATGTGCGCCGCCGCCGGGCGTTCGTTGGGTCGGGCCTTCTGGCCGCCCCCCTTCTGCCGCGTGGTCTAGCCAGGCTTCCCACCCGTCAGCCTCACCGTGGGCGTCAACGTCCACCGCGAAAATCCCGGACGGACGGCAGGCGATCCCGACCAGTGCGCCAGGCCAGCGCGCCCACCACTTTTCCACCGTTGCAAGGTCGGTGCTGGCGTCGGTCATGCCGTGCGTAGTGTACGGCGATTTGTCCGGCCGGCATGGGAACACGTGCCAGCCGCGCCCGGCCAGTTCTTGGGCCAGGGTGCGATTATAGTTTGCGGTTTTTGTGTTAGAATCAAGGTTAAGCACGTGCTTTACCTCTGCTTTTGCCCCCGGCCGCCGCAGGTCGGGGGCAATCTTGTTAAGTCCGGCGTTCCGCCTTGCGGTAGGCGGCCTCCGCGCCCGGTTAGTAAGAATGTTCTACGTGATAGCTTAATTCTAAAACGAGAGTAAGAAATCCGCAAGGTTTGCTATCTTAAAAAATCGTTAAAGTCAAGTGACAAATGTCATTTGTTTTGGTGACTTTTTACCGGTTATCCACCGGCCCCCCCTTTTGGTGCGCTGCCCGCGTGTCGTTTTGAGTCTGTTTCACGTAGCGGCGCAACACCGCTATATCACTATGGCCCATCAGGTCGCGCAGGGCGAACACGTCCACCCCGGCGCGCAGCATGGTTATAGCAAACCCGCGCCGGAAACTGTGAAGTGGCGGGGGCTCGACCCCGACCAACGACGAGCGGCGCGCAACGGCAGACCGCAGGCCGTCATAGGTCAGGCGGTCGCCGGTACTGGTTACCCACAGGGCCGGCGCGGCGTCGTTGCGTACCTTCAGATAGGCGCGCAGGGCGCGCCGGGTCTTTTTGCCGATGTAGACGGTGCGCGGCTTGCCACCCTTCCCGCGCTCGACCGTCACAACGCCGTCCGCCGCGACGTGTGCAACGTTGAGCGCCAGCAGTTCACCGGCGCGCAGTCCGGTGTCCAACAGGAACAGAAAAGCGGATTTGTCGCGCAGGTCGGCAAACGTGCCCGCCGCGCACGTGGTCAGCAGCGCATCGAGCGTTGCCGGCTGTACCGGGTCGAGCGGCTGATCTGGTACCTTTGGCGCTTTTACGCGCTTCACCGGGTTACGCCAGTTTTCCGGGTCGTACTCATCGCCCCACCAGTTGAACAGGGCGCGCACCGACCGGTAAACGGCGTGACGGCCGCCTGGATTGTGCCCGCTTTCCAGTTCTAGCATGAAAGCGCGCAGGTGGTCAGCCGTCACCCCCTCGATTGCGGTCACCCCCTGCCCCTCGCACCAGGCGGTAAAAATCGCCAGTTTTTCTTCGTAGAATTTCAGCGACCCCGGCCGTAAACCGTCCGCCCGGCGGGCTAAAATGAATGACTGAATGGCCGAAAATAGCGAAGTCCCCTGTTTGTTTGCGCTGGCGTCCATTGTAGGTTTCCTCCAAACCTAAAATGAATCCACCATATACAGGGTGTGAAGCGGACGGCGGCCGCCAGATATGCCGATTGTAACGGCTTTAGGCGCCCCTGGCGGGAATCGAACCCGCAACCAACAGATTAGAAGTCTGGTGCTC
>CAYQDU010000236.1:0-6524 GCA_964416275.1 uncultured Anaerolinea sp.
CCGCACGATTGCGCTGCGCCGGCATACTTTGGTGGGCATCGACGGCAATACCGCCCTGGAGGTGCGCTCCACAGGCTGGGAGGCGCACGGCCAGGGCGGCGTGACGGTGTGGGATAACACCCGCAAACAGCGCTATACCGATGGGCAAACGATCCCATAGGGCCGGGGCTGCCTGAGGCGCGGGCTAGTCGTCTTCTTCGGGCGAGGCCTCGAAGGGGTCTACATCGGGTACGCCCGGCTTGACAAAGGCGCGCATGGGCAGGTACACCAGCGCCCCCAAGATCATGGCCCCCAGGGCCAGCCACAACGATTTCAGCCCTTCTTCAGCCAACTGACTGTAAACCGCAATGACGAACACCAGCAGCGGCCCCAGGGTCGCCAGGGTCAGGCCCAGGTAGCCGCCCGGAATTTTCTGGCGCGGCAGGTTGGGCATGGTAAAGCGCAGCTTCCACAGCGCCAGGAAGCACAGCAGCAGGGTAATGACATTCAGGAATACATCAACCACTACCAGGAAGGCAAAGGCTTGCAGCGAGAAGATGCTGAAGATGACCGCGCAGAACAGAATCGCCACCCACGGCGTGCCGTATTTGGGGTGTACCTTGACCATCCACTTGGGCATCATACCGTCTTCGGCCAGGGCGAAGGGAATACGCGTGCCGCCCAGTCCGTTGCCGATAAACAGGCCAATCATCGACAGGATGGCGGCAAACAATACGCTCAGGCCCAAAAGCTTGGTCAGCGGATTGTCTTCGCCAAACACTTTCGCGCCAATAGCATGGGCCACATCCGGAAATTCCCAGCCGATATCGCGCCCGGCATCTACGCCCCAACGGTCGATCTGCTCTGGCGTGACGCCGTATTCTTCCAGGGCGCTGCCGATCCCAATCCCAGGCTCGGATTCTTCGATGCCCCACAGCATATAGCGCCCATCGTCGCCGGCTCCGCCGTACAGCCCGGCAAACACTGGCAGGGCGTAGGTGGCGATGGCGGCAATCAGCACCAGCAGCATTGCCAGCGGATAGGTGCGTTTGGGGTTGACGATTTCATCCCCGGCGGCGGTAGGCAGCTCCCAGCCCATGTAGTTCCA
This sequence comes from uncultured Anaerolinea sp., assembly GCA_964416275.1. Taxonomy (GTDB): domain Bacteria; phylum Chloroflexota; class Anaerolineae; order Anaerolineales; family UBA4823; genus RBG-16-57-11. The sequence goes on from CAYQDU010000236.1 coordinate 1,088, forward strand.
CATAATGATGAACATGCCTACACTCAAAGCGCCGGTCAGGGTCTGGTTAGGGGGGATGAAGGTCAGATGCGGAGAAGTGCCGCTGCTGATCCAGACGTAGAAGCCCAACACCGTCATCAAGATCAACGGGATGAGCATCAGCGCCCCCAGCCAGTTGGTGAACAGGCCTGAAAGTCTGGCCCCGTGCATGCTGAGGTAGCTGATGGCCCAGATCAGGATCAGCGCCGTGACCCACGCCAGTACATCCGATGAGATTTCCAGGCCGGCAATCGTGGCCCCTTCTCGCAGGGCGGGAATGAAGTAGCCCAGGTAATAGGCGGCCAGCACCGGATAGATGGATACATCCACCCATGAGACGACCCAATTCATCCAACCCGCCATGAAGCCGGTGAATGGCCCAAAAGCCTGCTTGATCCAGTGATAGTAGCCGCCCTCGCGCGGCATCATCGAGTTCATTTCCCGCACCATCAGCATATTAGGAATGCTGTATACAATGGGCGTCAGGAAAATCAGCAGGATTGCCAGGCCCGGTCCCGACCAGCCCACGACCCCCTCTACCCCGAATGACCCCCCACAGACGGTGAAGTAAATCAGGCCAAACAGAGGCAGCAGGGTCAGCTCGCGCTTGAGCTTTTTGCTTTCTGCCTGGATGATGGCGGCATCGTCAATCTTTTCAGGGTTCACAGGGGTCATGCGCTCCTCCTCAGGGTAAAAGTCAGGGCAAAAGTTGGTGATCTGGCTCTTCCGCCGAAGGCGGGAATTTTTCTATAGGGGGGATTGCGCCGCGTAGCGGCGCAATCCCCCTATAGAACTTCTTCTCCGGCGAAGCCGGCAGAGCTGTTCTTTGGGGGTGCGGCTGCGCCCCAGGCAGCCGCACCGAAAGACTATTATCACCTAAATTTCCTGAATTCCAGATTGGATTTACCCCCAATTCGGCTTTCCCGGTAGCTTCCCACATAACCCTGGTGGTTAGAGACTCTGGCTGACTTCTTTGAGCGTATCAGCCATGCGGTTCAGCACCGCATCCAACTGGTCGTAGCCGATAATCAGCGGCGGTTCGATGCGGATGGTGTGGGCGCTGGTGAGCGTTCCGGCCACCAGCACGCCGCGCTGGAACAGCCCGGCGGCCACTTTGTAGCCAATAGCTGCATCGCGGAAGTGCAGGCCGATCAGCAGCCCCTTGCCGGTGACGCTCTCGAAAACCTGGGGATATTGTTCGGCCAGGGCTTGCAGGCAGGGCAAGAGATAAGCGCCTTTTTCGGCCGCCTGCTCCCACAGGCGGTCGCGCAGCGTGACGTTAATGGCGGCGATGGCGGCGCTGCAGGCCAGCGCCCCGCCCCCGGTGGTGGTGGTCTGGATGAAGGGGTTGGGTTCCATCATCACCTGCCAGATTTCCCCGGTGGAGCAGAACGCCCCGATGGGCATGACCCCGCCGCCGAGCGACTTAGCCACTGAAAGAATGTCGGGGACGACGTTCCAATGCTCCACGCCCCACAGCTTGCCGGTGCGGCCCAGGCCGGTCTGCACTTCGTCGGCGATCAGCAGCACGCCGTACTGGCGGGTGGCTTCTCGAATGCGCGGCCAGAAGTCGTCAGGCGGAACGATGGCCCCGGCCTCGCCCTGGATCGGCTCGAACAGGACGGCGGCGATATCGACCCCCACCTTCTGGCAGATGTCAAGCTGGCGCTCGACCGCCTCGGCGTCGCCAAACGGCACGTGATACACCGGCCCGCCGTACATCATACCCACCGGCTGGCGGTAATCGGCTTTGCCCATCATGCTCAAGGCCCCCATCGTTTTGCCGTGGAAGGCTTTGACTCCTACAATGAAGCCGTTTTTGCGGGTATACATCTTTGCCAGCTTGATGGCGCCCTCAATGCTTTCGGCCCCGCTGGCGACAAAGAAGCTGTATTTCAGGTCGCCGGGAGTGATGAGAGCCATCAGGCGGGCCAGCACGCCGCGCAGCGGGTCGATCAATTCCTGGCTGGGCATGGGGGTGCGCCCAAGCTGCGTTCGCACCGCATCCACCACTTCCGGGTGCGACCAGCCCAGGTCGAGCAGGCCATAGCCGCCCAGGCAGTCGATATACTCGCGCCCCAGGATATCGCGGAAGATAGCGCCGCTGCCGGTCCATTCCACTGCCGCCCAATCGCCGGCCTCGGTAATGGATTTGCGATATTCCAGCCAGCCTTTGTTGAAATGCTCGGCAAAGTTCTGTTTGGATTCTTCGATGATCTGTTTGGCGGTTGCCTCCGGCAGCTCTGATTGGTGGATCAGGTCGATCCAGCGTTTCGAGTAGCCAAGGGCTTCTGACAAGTTTTGAGGCATATTGACCTGCTCCTGGAGGAATTGGAAGAATAACGGTTTGGGGAAAGACAGCGGGAAGCGGCGCTAGTAATCGCGCTCGGTTTCAGTTTTGGGTGGCTGACAGAGGGAGGCCGGGATGCGCCACTGGTGCACGTCTTTTAGGGTTATCGGCACAATCGACGTCGTGACTTTGCGCACCCCGGGTAAGCGGCCGATAAAATCGGTGATAAGGCGATAGATTTCGGCGTTATCGCGGCCCACCACCTGTACGCTGATGTCTCGCTCGCCAATCGAGCAGGCGGCGTAGCTCACGCTTTCATGTTCAGCCAGGCTGTGGGCCACGGCGGCCGTCTGGCCTGGCTCTACTTCGATAAATACGTCGGCCACAACTTGGAATCCCAGGGCGTGTGGGTTGGCGATAGCGCAGATGCGAATGATGTTTTCTTCCAGCATGCGCTGGATGCGGTAGCGAATGGCCCGCTCTGAGATGTTTTCTCCCAGGCGCCGGGCGATTTCAGCCGCATTCATGCGCCCATCTTCCATTAGCAAATTGACAATATCCCGGTCGATTTCGTCGATTTTTAACATACGATCCCTGTGGATTTGCCGATAGCGACGAAATCATTATAGCGAAGTTTGGGAAATGGTCAAGGGCGAAATCGGCTCAATCGGCAGAGATTGGGCTGACTGGAGGCAGGATAGGAATAAAAAAACCGCTAATGCGCTCGAAAGTCACTTTTGCGGGTGTGTTTGCCGGGGGCCAGCGATGGGCAGGGTGAAATAGAATACGGCTCCCTGGTCGGAAGCATTTTCGACCCAGATTTTGCCCTCCTGGGCCTCGATTGCCAGGCGGCAGAAAGCCAGGCCCAACCCGGTGCCGCGCCGGTTAGCGTCTTGCGAGACGTATTTCTCAAAGACGCGCGCCAGGATCGCCTCTGGAATGCCCGGTCCGTTGTCTTTCACCGATACCTGTACTTCGGCGCGCCGTGGGTCGTACCCCGCGCTCACTTCCACGGTCCCTCCATTGGGAGTGAATTTGAGGGCGTTATCCAGCAGGTTTTGAAATACCCGGTTCAGCATGCCTGGGTCTGCCCATAGGGGCGGTAGATCGTAGGGAACGCCGTTGAGCAGCAGAATTTCGCTGCGCGAGGCCAGGGCCGCTTGCTGGCCGAAGGCCAGTTCGACCACTTCGGCCAGGATCACTGCTTCGGGCTGCACCGGCATTTGCCCGCTTTCCAGCTTGCTGATGTCCAGGATTGCGTTGACCATCGTGGTCATGCGCAGAGCGCTTTCGCGCCCGATCTCAAGCATCAGGCTCACCGCTTCGGGCAGTTCCACCGGCTCGGGCAGAATCTTGAACACGTCCAGGGTCAGCAGGATCGAATTGAGCGGGTTGCGCAGGTCATGCACCAGGGCGCGCATCAGGTCATCGCGCATCTGTTCCAGGTCTTTGCGCGCCGTGATGTCCTGGCTAACGCCGATGAAGTGGGTGATCTCGCCGCTGGCTGGATCGCGCACCGGCGAGATGGTCTGGCCCTGGATATAGAGCGCTCCGTCTTTGCGCCGGTTGGTCATCTCGCCCGACCAGACCTGCCCCAGGTTGATCGTTTGCCACAGGTCTGTATAAAATTCCGGCGTCTGCCGGCCCGATCTCAGCACGCTCAGGTCTTGACCGGCGATCTCGGCCAGGGTGTAGCCGGTGATCTGGCTGAAGGCCGGGTTAATCCATTGGACGCTTCCCTGCCGGTTGGTGATAACAATCCCGCTGCTGACCGCCTCCATGGCGATGCTTTGCAGCCGGCGCTGCTCTTCGTCGACCTTGCGTTCGGTCACATCGCGCAAGATCACTACCCGCCCGTTCATTTCGCCGCGCGGGCCGCGCACAGTCGAAACGGTCAGTTCGATGCAGCGCGGCGGCTCACCATCCAACTTGATCTCGCAGCTGCCTGCCTCCAGGTTGGGGATGGCCTCAAGCAGTTGGGGGTAGGCGCTCAGGGCCTGCTGCGCCGGTTGGCCCACCCATTGGTCAATCTTGAGCATCTGGCGCACCGCCGGGTTCGCGTATACGATCCGCCGCTGGGCGTTCGATACGATCACTCCATCGGTGATGCTTTCAATCACCGCGTCCTGGGCGATTGGCACGACATCGAAAAGATAAAATTGAAACGCGCTTATGGCAAATACCACCCCACACAAAACGAAGGCGACCGGGGTCAGGTCGGTATTGCCCAGGGGCGGAATGCCCAAGACATAAACCAGGTTCGCAATCCAGGGGATAAACAGCCCTACGATCAGGGCAATCGCCTGGGAGCGGTACAGGGGCGGAAACCGGGCAATGGCGTTGACCAGCAGCAGGGTTCCAGCGACCAGCAGTGTATAGGAATAGATCCAAAAGACCCAGAAGCCGAGCCCGTGATTGAACTGCACATCTGGGCCGTTCGGCCCCTGGATCGGCGCAACCGAGCTCCAGATCAATCCGTGTAGCTCGTTGGTGAATACCAACAGGATCGTGATGGCTGGGATGAGAAACAGGTAGGGGCGGGGAACGTCTACCCGGCTGTCCCAGGCGCGGTCTTTCTGGCTATATTGCAGGGCGAACAGGAACCAGCACGGGGTAATGGTGGTAATGCCCAGGTACTGCACCTTCGACCACCCTACTCGCCAGGCCACCTCTGGATGAGCGTATTCCATGCCGCTGAACAGCGCCCACCAGGCAGCCGCCAGCATCAGCCCGGCGAACGGCAGCGAGCCGGGGACCTCGCGCCGCCGCCAGGCGGTGCGCGCCACCAGTACAGCCGCCACGGCTGCGACAAAACGCAGGATAGACTCAGGCGAAGCAGGCCAATTCATATTCAACCCATGCAGATGAAGCGATTAAGTTTAACACACTTTACCGGATGGCTGCACGTAAAGTCTAGTTAAAACTTGCCGGCGGCTTCCACGGCCCGGCCCGCCCGAGAACAGGCTGGCGCTCCGTCAAAATGCTGGCAGCAATCTGCTTGCCCTCGTAAGCAGACGTTACGACGGCTATAAACCTATACATACTATAGCGAATATGTGTACAAAACATTGACATTGGGGTCGAAATCTGATAATATCAGACCGTGTTCGACGGTTTCGTGGGGCGGTG
>CAYQDU010000237.1:0-6498 GCA_964416275.1 uncultured Anaerolinea sp.
TGCCCCCCGCGGTTTCACCCCGCGTCGCAGCGGCCCACCCCTCCCACCCGTCCGCCCGTCCAGCAGTACGCTACGGCTCGGCCCGCACTTTCAATCCGCGTCTCAGCGCCCCACCCCTCCCAACCCCATGGCAGCAGCAGTGTATCATTTTCCATTAACCAAACTTTCAATCCGCGTCTCAGCGGCCCACCCCTTCCAACCTAAAGTGAGTTTCAACACCCCCGCGGCTGGCCAGGTAACCCCCTTTCAATCCGCGTCTCAGCGGCCCACCCCTTCCAACCCGCCGCACCCCAGCCGCCGATCCAACCGGATCAGCTTTCAATCCGCGTCTCAGCGGCCCACCCCTTCCAACAGCCAAAAAATTATCACCTATTTTCTCGCTCTTGCGCTCTTCTGCGCCCCTTACCTCCTGCTTGTACCAGCCTTGCGAACGATCTGCGTTAAAGTGTACTTTTTCAACAAAACGGCCGATTTTTGATCACTCCAACGCGACAAAATCTCCCCGGATCGCGCCGGATCACCCGGGGTTGCACCAGATCGCGGTTTGCGAAGGTTATGCGCTTCAATGTGCTTCTCTTCACAAGCCGCTCAGCACGCCAGCCGGGTCTGGCCCATGCCGGAGGTGACGTGCTGGCCGGTGCCACAGTAGAAGGCGTAGAAGGTCAGCGCGCGCCAGTAGTGCCGGTACGTCTCCTCTAACGCCGGCGACTCCAGCTCCTGGCGCTGGCGCTTGCTGATGCGCAGCCCCATCTCCACCTGCCCGACAAAGCCGCTGGCCGGCTGGTTGCCGGGCAGCGCCCAGCGCTGGACTTCCATCCCGCGCAGCTGCTCGATCAGGGTGGTGCGCTTGACGAAGGCCAGCCACTCTTCCGGGATCCTCTCAGCGCTGCCGTGCTGGTTCCACTTGCGCAGGTAGGATTGGAACAGGTCGAACGGGATCGGCAGGGGGATGTCCATCGGTCCGGAGCGGAAGGAGGTGGGCGAGGCGAACTCGAAACAGGCCTGCCCCCACCCTGAGCTGCACCCCCGTTCGACCAGGCCGGCATAGCTGTCTTCCCCAGCCCAGGGATGCTCTTCTGCCCTGGTGGTCGCCCCGACCACATCAAACTCATGCGGATGGAGCACCAGCCGGCGCGGCAGGTTGGGCAGCAGGTGCTCCACCATCAGCTCCGAAAGCGGCCCGGCCAGGCTGGTCAGGCGGATGAAGAACTTGCCCGGGCTTCCCGCCACCTGCGGCTGCAGGCCGGAGACGGTGTACGCCGTATCGCCGTGCAGCAGGTGGGCGAAGCCCGGGACGGAATTCTTGATCATCGCCAGGAACCAGCCCTGGACCTTGTGGCCCAGGGGCTGGTCCAACCCGGCGTATGTGCGGAAGGGCTGCAGGTGGATGACGACAGAAAGCAGCTCAGGATAGGGCATCAGGCTCCTATTTGACCGGGTAGTACTTCTGCTTGACCCACACGCGCGTCTGCCCGCCGGGTAGCTGCTCCACAGCGTAATCTACCTCGGCCCGATCCGGTGGGGTATAGCCCTTGGGCAGGATGTTGCCCTTGGGGATGGGATACGTCTGGTCCGGCTGGCGCAGGTCGGCCACCTGCTTGCCGCGCATCTTGCCCGGCTTCCACTGCAGACTGCTGAAGTCGGGCGGCGGGAGCTCACCGGTGGGTGCCGCGGCGCCGGTGGATACACCGGTCACAGCAGCCGTGCCGCCCGGGCCGGCGGACGTGAAGTAGCCATAGCCCGCGCTGGTCTTAGCGCCGATGCCCAGCTCGGTCAGGCCGCCCACCATCCAGTCGGTGGCCAGCGCTTTCCGCTCCGGATCGGCGGGGTGCCTGCGCCAGGCAATGGCAAACTCGAAGCGCGTGCCCGGCCCAACGGTCAGGAAGTGCACCGGCACCGGGCTCTGCCAGCTCGTAGCCGGCGTCTGGCGGGTGGGGTCCCGGTAGTAATCCGGGTAGTGCGGGTTCATGATGTCGATGACCAAAGCCGGCGCCTGTACCGGGATGCCATCCAGGAAGATGGCCTCACCGGCGTAGTCCAGGCAGCCAAAGACACGGCGGAACTGGTCGACCTTTTTGACGGCCTCTGCAGACGGGCTGGGGAATGCAGCCGGGAACTCCTTGTTGAACTTGGCCCGCTCCAGGCTGAGCAGTTCGTCCAGCTCATTCGGTTGTTCCGTTTCCAGCAGCCCGGCAACCTGGTACAGGGCAAACGAGCGCGCTACGCCTTTGATGCTGCTGCCGGGCAGCAGCGGAAAGCCGTAGCGGTTGAAGGTAAAGCCGGTCTCCAGCGAGCCCTTGCGTCCCAGCCCGGTGTTCAGGCGCCACTGGGTGGTCATCCCGCAGACCTCGGCGCCCAGCGTGATAGCCATCTTGCGCCAGCGGTCGACGAACTGCTCGAACAACCCGCGGTCGATCTTTTCGGATGCCTGCACCACCGCTTTCAGCCCGACCAGCTTGGGTTCGTCCTCCTTGGACCCGGGGGTCTTGGCCTCGCCGTCTTTGCCCCAATCAGGGACATAACGGTCGAAGATCAACCCCGGGTTCTGGGAGGCACGCCCCTGGTGCCGGCGGTAAGCGTCGGCGCTGGCGTGGGGGATGGGGATTTTCATTCGCTGTCTCCAAATTCCGCTTCGGCGAAGCGCTTTACCCAAATCAGGTAGGCAATGGCCTCGGCCGTGGCCCGCCGGTACTGGTCGGTGGTGGCGGTGTGGATGACCCAATCGATCAGGTTACCGGTCTGCAGGGCCAGGGCATGGATGACCCAATCGGAAACATCCTTGAGCAGGGCCAGGTGGTGATCCTCACCCTTGGCCCGCCAGAAAGCCAGGGTCTGGCCCAGGCCGTTCATCTGGATATCCGCACCGGCGCTGCGGGCCAGCTTGCCGTACTTTCCTCGGAATTTCGCTTCCGTCTTGATCAGGTCGTCGATATCCTGCCAGGCGGCGGCAGCGCGCTGCTGCTCCAGCAGTTCCAGGCGTGAGACAGGTGCGGTGGTCACGCGCCACCTCCCGCCGGCGAGAACCGCAGCGCGGCGATGCCTGCACCGGTGGTCTCGTCGCCGCCAATCTGGATGCGCTTGAGCTGCAGCCCAGCCAGCTTGCTGCTGGCCGCGGCGGCATCGAATTTAGCCTTGCCGGAGCGTGAGTCGAAGGCGGTTATTGGGGTGTACAAGAGGCTGTCGGCCGGCAGGCTCTCGGAGGTCCACAGGGCGCCCTGCTGGACGGTCTTGGATTCCTTGTCCAGCCGGATGTGGGTCTGGATCTCCATCCCGTACAGGGCGAAGTCACGGAAGGCATTGTCGGGCAGGATGCACAGCTTGCAGCCCAGGATCGACTGCCAGTAGGCGTATTCCGGCATGGCCGCGACCGACGGGAAAGCATTTTGCTGCAGCCAGGTGGCCACATCGTCTGCCAGTTTGGCGCCGCTCTTATCCACCTTGAAGCTGAACTCCTCCAGGGCGATCTCGTCCGGCGGGATGATCAGGTCACTCTGGGTGTTGACCCAGACCTGGTTGACCGCCGGGCCCTTGACCTTGCCTACCGACCAGGTCAGCTTCTGCCCGCTGCAGGCCGCCTCGCGCTCGAAGCGGGCCAGCACATCCACGCAGGTGGTCCAGGCGAACACGCCGGAGAGCGAGCGCACCGGCAGCAGCAGCAGGCGGGCGTCGCCAAACGAGAGGGCGCCGGCATGGTCGGAGGCGTTGGCGGTCTCCGGGCCGAACAGGGCTTCAAACTGGTCTTTGGTCAGGCTACCGTTGATACGCGCCTCGGCTTCAGCCCGCAGGCAGCCTTTGACGCTGCTGGCCTGGATGATGGGGTAATGGGTCGTGCGCTCGCGCTGAATGGGCAGGTCGACGGATCCCAGCCCGCGCCCACTGCCTGCATGGACCGGTGTTTCAGCATAGAGGAAAAGCAGTTGGTTTTGTTGTAACATCTTCACCACTCCTTGAAGAACAATACCTGTCCAAAACCGATCTCGGCCCCGAAATCGGTCAGGGCTGCCGGCGGCTTCAGGCCGGTGGTTTGGGTCTGGAAGTAATATACGCTGCCGGCGGGTACATAGCGCCGGGCAGGACGGTGGGCGTTTGCTAAATTGGGATCGGCCTGCAGGTCGAAGCCGCCCAGGCTCTGGTAACCCGATAAGGCTGCAGCGACCAGCTCGACCGGGCCGCCGAAGAGCTTGCTCCAGTCGGCCGGCTGCCAGCCGTTGGCAAAGTAGGCCGGGGCGCTGAAGTAGGCCCGGAAGCGCGCCGGAAGCGTTTGCATCTGCTGCGGCAGGGGCTCCACCTGGCTTTCTTCCAGGGCTTCGTAGTCCGCAGCCCGGCTCTCGCCGCCCAGCAGCAGACGGCCTTCGTTCCAACCGGCGTAGCCGTCCATATCCACCAACAGCCCGACATCGGTTTGCGGGCGGATGAAGCCTACTTCATACAGGATTCCGGTTCGCACGGTATGGGTCTGGTTATCGATGCCGATCCCGAAGCGGTTCTCGGTTTCATACAGCTCGCCGGCCGAGATCAGCTTGGCATACCTCTGGCGGTTGAAATAGGCCACAAGGTGGTCCTGGCGGATCCACGAGCGCTGGCCACCCTTGCCGCCCTGCCCGCCGTCCGGAGGCGGCTTGAGCATATCGCCCACACCGGCCAGGAAGACCGGGGGGTCCAGCAGGGTTTCGCCCAGGCTTTTGGTCAGCCGCTTTGACTCAGGTGTCTGCAGCCGGCCGGAGCGCACGCTGCCGGGCAGCTGCGTGGGGGGTGAGGCGGGCCGGGCTTCCAGCTGGTTGTGGCGCTTTTCAACCCAGGCATCCGCCGGCAGGGGGAAGTAGCGGTAGACTTTGCCGTCTTCGCGGCGCGCCAGGTAGGGGCCCTGCAGGCACAGGTTCTTCAGGTCGGCCCGGCTGGCTACCTGGGCCATCGGTTTACCCACGGCCTTCTCTACGGCGGCCGGGTCATCTACTGCCACACCCTGGCGCACCAGCTCGTGCGTGCGCACGGCGCCCTGCATGGTCAGTGGGGTAGGAGGGAACAGGCTCTCGGCCCGGTGATCGCTGCCGGCGCTGAACGGCCGGCCGTCCCGGAACAGCCATACATCTACGGCGGTGAAAAACAGGTGCTTCATACGTCGCCTCCTAACGCCACGAAGCGGGCCACGACCAGCCACTGTCCCAGGGCCACCAGCCCTTGCGGGATGCTGGCGCCTTCCTGGGTTCGCCGTTGTGGGACATAGGCATTCATGCTGCTGGCCCAGGCGGCCAGCATGCTCACCAGGTCATCCCGGTTCTCTAACTGGTTGGATTGGTGGCGCTTCACCAGGCGTTTCAGCATGGCTGCGTGCGCCCGCTGATCGTCCAGCGCCGTTATGGTCCGGGCTTCGTCTAACACCCCATAGGCCAGCTTTGAGGAAACGGCCGGCGGCAGGTCCGGTTCTTTGGGATCCGGTTGGAAGGCATCTACCAGGGTCTCGAAGCGCGTGTTCATGTCATCCCAGCGGGTCGAGACCGTCAGATCTTCGCCGCTGCGCTTGAGCGCCCGGACGCACAGGGCGTTCTTCTCCGGCAGCCCCTTGGCCTGGCTTTCTCCCTGGCGAGCGGCTGTCAAAGCGGCTGAAAGCGGGAACTGGTGATGGACCAGCGCCAGCCCGGCCGATGCACTGCCGTGCACTTTGTCCCGGAAGACCTGAGACAGGAGGCGGGCGTAGCGCACGCCGTAGGCTAAGGGGGCCATGGCCAGCAGGTCGTCGCCGCCGTTGTAGATCACATACAGATAGCGCAGGTCGGGGTCACTGCCGGCGTCGCTGCCGTTGCCCGGTGCAGGTTTCCCGGCCCGGTAGCGCACCCAGGCGGCAAAGTCACCCAGGCTCTGGCTGAAGAGGCGGGCCTCATCTTTGGTCTTGCAGGCGGTGATGCGGTCGCCCATGCCATCGCCATCCATGGTGATCAGGGCGTAGTAGGCTGATGGCCGACCCTTGACTTTATCGATCAGCTTCTGCAACAGCCACTGGGGCTCCTTCAACTGGGCCTCTGAGACCGCCAGGCCATAGTCGTCGCGCATACGCTCGACGGTCAGCATCTCCGGGTAGAACAGGTCGCCGTCATACGGCCAGTCGGGGTCTTGGCGGACGGTAAAGCAGCCGAGCTGTTTTATCGCCGCTGCGTAAGCACGCAGCTCATCCACAGCCAGGTAACGAGCCGTATCCAGGTAGGGCTGGCTGGCGATGCTGCTGGTGGAGGGGAAGCCATCGAAAGGCGGCAGGTCTTTACGGGCCAGGCTGCCAAAGCGCTTGACCGCGCCCAGGGCATCCAGCCGCTCCCGGCCTTGTGGTTTCAAGCGCGATTCGAAGATGTTGCTGTTAGCCGAGACCTGCGCCCAGTATTCCCTGCCGTCGGTCTGGCCGGTGTGCAGGGCGGCGCGTTCGCCGCTGAGCGAGTCTTTCAGCCCGGCCTCTTCAGCGGGCGCAAAGCCGCGCCAGCGCTTGGACGCCACCAGGGCGTCGGTAGCTTC
>CAYQDU010000238.1:0-6495 GCA_964416275.1 uncultured Anaerolinea sp.
GCTGCCCTGGATTCGAAGTTGGGGCGCAGATGTGGAAGCCCTGCGCCCGCCCGCTCTGCAGCAGGCCCTGAAGCGCGAAGCTCGCCAGTTGGCGCAGGTGTATCAGGTGGAATTGGCCCCGGTTCCTGACAGCCGCTATTACGCCCACTCCAAACCAGACCTCGACCCTGCCGATTGGCAGCCCCTCAAAGCCCATCTGCTAGGCGTGGCCGACATAGCCTATGAATTGGGTAAAGATGCCGGTATTTCCGATCTGGCCCGCCTGGCTGGCCTGCTCCATGATATTGGCAAATATACCCTGGCTTTCCAGGATCGCCTGCGCGGCTCCCGGCGGCGCGTGGATCATGCCACCGCCGGGGCCAGAGAGATCGTACAGCTTTTTCCACACAATCCGTTTGCCGAACTGCTGTCGTTCTGCATTGCCGGGCATCACGCCGGGCTGCCCGACTTTGGCGACCCTACCGACTTGCCCGAAGCATCGACCCTGTTGGCCCGGCGGGAGAAAAAACGGCTGGAAGACTACAGCGCCTATCGCAGCGAAATCTCTCCAGCAGATTTAAAAATCTCGCCGGTCTCCCTTAGACCCTCTCCGGAACATCCAGGCTTCACAGCCTCTTTCCTTGCTCGCATGGTATTTTCAACCCTGGTGGACGCCGACTGGTTGGAGACCGAGGCCTATATGAGCGGCCCTAAGCCGCGCGGCCAGCACGCCCCGCTGCCGGTTCTACGCCAGAAGCTTCAAGCATACCTGCAAAGATTTGAGAACCCCCAGACCCCGGTCAACCAAAAACGCACCGAGACGCTGCAAGCCTGCATTGCAAAGGCCGCCTTGCCCCCGGGCCTGTTCACCCTGACGGTGCCAACTGGCGGCGGAAAGACCCTCGCCTCGCTGGCTTTCGCCCTGAATCATGCTGTCCAGCATGATATGAAACGCATCATTTATGTGATCCCCTTCACCAGCATCATTGAGCAAAACGCGGCGATCTTCAAAAACATCCTGGGTGAAGAAGATGTCCTCGAGCATCATTCCAATTTTGATTGGGAACCACTGAAATCCTTGATCACTGGAGCTGATGCAGATAATGAGACGAATATTGTCTATGAGAAGCTGAAGCTTGCCAGCGAAAACTGGGATGTTCCGGTGGTTGTCACCACCAACGTGCAGTTCTTCGAGTCGTTGTTTGCCCACAAAAAAGCCCGCGCCCGCAAGGTGCATAACATTGCCAAAAGCGTTATTATTTTCGACGAAGCCCAAATGCTGCCGCGCGAGTATCTACAGCCTTGTATGCTGGCCGTGCGCGAGCTGGCGCAAAACTATGGCGCAAGCGCCGTCTTTTGCACCGCTACCCAGCCGGAGTTGAAACGCTTTTTCCAGGATTTGACCATTACTGAATTAGCGCCCGACCCCCAGGCCCTGTTCGACTTTTACCGCCGGGTCAATATCCAGCCCCTGGGTAAAGTCTCGGATGCCGACCTGGCCCAAAGACTCACTGCTCAACCGCAGGTGTTGTGCGTGGTGAACACTCGCCGGCACGCCAAAGGCCTGTTTGACCTGCTCGACCCGGATGGCTCGTTCCACCTGTCTACCCTGATGTGTCCGGCGCACCGCCAGCAAACCCTGGCCGAAATTCGCGCCCGGCTGAAGGCCGGGCAAACCTGCCGGGTGGTGTCTACCCAGGTGATTGAGGCCGGGGTCGATCTGGATTTCCCGGCCGGTTACCGGGCGCACGCCGGGCTGGATTCGATCATCCAGGTCGCCGGACGGGTCAACCGCGAACGCACCCGCCCCAGGGGCGAGCTGTACGTCTTTGAGCCAGACAGCGCCCTGATGAAGCGCACCCCTACCTTTATCGCCCAAACCGCTCAGGCCGGGGCCAGCGTCTTGCGCGATTTCAGAGACGACCCGACCTCGATCCGGGCGGTTGCAGCCTATTTTCAGCTTCTGGATGCGCTGCGCGACCCGCAGCGCGCCGATGACGTAAACCGCATCCTGGCCGATCTGGATAAGGAGCGTTTCAATTTCGACTTCGCCAAAGCCGGCGAGAAGTTCCGCTTGATCGAAGCCGCCACTGTCCCGGTTATCATCCGGTTTGACGCTGCCGCCGAGGAATTGCTGGATCGATTGTATTGGAGCAAATTCCCGGCCGCCTATGCCCGCCCGCTGCAGCGCTACACGGTTGCCATCTACGAGCGGGAATTTCAAGCCTTGCAGGCGAAAGGAGCCATCGACACGTACCACGATGTATATTCGGTCTTGAGAGATGAAACCTACTATGATGAGCATACCGGCCTGGCGCTGCTGTCCGACCCAGGCGGTGAAGCAGTATTCTTCGACTAGACATACCAGAAAGGAGGTCAATATCTATGGGATACGGAATCACAATTCGGGTGCGCGGCCCTTACGCGCTGTTTACTCGCCCGGAGATGAAAGTAGAACGGGTCAGCTATGAGGTCATCACCCCTTCGGCGGCCCGGGGCGTCATCGAAGCCGTCTACTGGAAACCGGCCATCCGTTGGGTGATCGACTACATCCACGTGCTGAACGAGATCGAATTCACCAACGTCCGCCGCAACGAGGTGAGCGACAAAATCTCCACCGATACGGCCCTACAGTTGATGCGCGGCTCGAACAGGCCGTTCTACCTTTCGGCGGTCGAGAAGCGCCAGCAGCGCGCCTCGCTGGTGCTGAAAGACGTCGATTACGTCATCCAGGCCCACTTCGAGCTGGTTGCAGGCAAGGCCGGGCCAGACGACAGCATCGAAAAGCACTACAACGTGGCCCTGCGCCGCCTGCGCAAGGGGCAGCATTTCCACGCCCCCTGCCTGGGGACGCGCGAATTTGGGGCTGCCGTCGACCTGATCGAAGACAGCCCCATCCCCCCCAGCCCTTTGCAGGGCAAGCGCCCGCTGGGCTGGATGCTGTACGATCTCGACTTCTCCGACCCGCAGAATATCCAGCCCAGTTTCTTCGAGGCTACGCTGGTCGATGGCGTGTTAGACCTGACCAACGTGCATCCAGTGAGGTGAAGCATGATCTTACAGGCGTTAGTCCGCTACTACGAAATCTTGCAGAAAGCTTCCGATTCCGATATCGCCCCGCTGGGATACAGCAAGACCGGGGTTAGCTATGCCCTCAACCTTTCCGAGGCCGGCGAGCTGTTGGAGGTGTTTCCCCTGTTCGAGCCGGCCCAGCGCGGCAAAAAGACAGTTGAAGCGCCGCGTCGGATGCTGGTGCCGGAACAGGTCAAGCGCACAGTGGGTATTTCGCCCAATTTCTTGTGCGATAACGCCGCCTATGTGCTGGGCCTCACCGACAAAGCCGCCAAAGACCCCGACTATGCCCGGAAGCGGTTCGAGGCTTTCCGCACGTTGAACACCGGCCTGCTCCGGCCGGTCGACTCGCCTGTAGCGCGGGCCGTCGTGGCTTTTCTCGATCAGCACGACCCGGCCGCCGCCCGCCAGCGCCCCGCCCTGGCCGCCCAATTGACGGGCCTGTTAGAAGGCGGCAACCTGGTCTTCATGCTGCAGGGCGCGTTTGCCCACGAAGACCCGCTCATCCGCCAGGCCTGGGAGCTGAGCCGGGCCGGCGGGCAGGCCGTCGTGGGCCAGTGCCTGGTGACGGGCGAAACGGCCCCTGTGGCCCGCCTGCACGCCAGTCTGAAACGCATCCGGGGGGCGCAGTCCATCGGCGCTACCCTGGTGGGCTTCAACGCGCGGGCTTACGAATCGTACAACCGGGAACAGGGGTTGAACGCCCCGGTCAGCGAAAAGGCTGTCTTTGCCTATACCACGGCCCTGAACTACCTGCTCTCGACGGACAATCCGCATCCGCCGATTGTGTTGGGCGATACCACCGTGGTGTACTGGGCCGAAAGCGAACAGCCGGCCTACTGCGACTATTTCGCCCAGATGTTTGGCGCAGCCTACCCGGAGAGCGCCTCAACCGACCAGGCCGGGCGCAAAGACGCCGAACAGCGCCTGGAGGCCGTGGCCCACAAGGTGCAGCGCGGCCAGGCCCTCGACGCTGACCAACTGCGGGCCGGGCTGGACGAAAATGTGCGCTTCTATGTGCTGGGGCTGGCCCCCAACGCCGCCCGCGTCTCGGTGCGCTTCTTCATCGCCGAGCCGTTTGGCAAGATCGTTGGGCGCATCCAGCAGCACTATGCCGATCTGCAGATCGTCAAGGAGTTCGAGAACCAGAAAGACTACATCCCCTTGCGCGCCATCCTGGACGAAACCGTGTCTCAGAAGGGGCAAAACCCAGAGCCGGCCCCCCTGCTGGCCGGGGCGGTGATGCGCGCTATCCTCAGCGGCGCGCCTTACCCGGCGGCCCTGTACGACGCGGTCCTGATCCGCATCCGAGCCGATATGGACGACTCGAAGAAGCGCATCTATAAGATCAACTACGTGCGGGCGGCGGTGGTTAAAGCCTGCCTGACCCGCAAATATCGCAACCATCCCCAACACCCATTTCAGGAGGTACTCGGTATGTCGCTCAACGAACAATCCACGCTGCCCGCTTATGTGCTGGGCCGGCTGTTTGCCGTGCTGGAGAAGGTCCAGCAAGAAGCCATCGGGAGCATGAACGCCAGCATCAAAGACCGTTATTTCACCTCGGCCTGCGCCACCCCGCGCCTGGTCTTTCCGGTGCTGCTGCGCCTTTCGCAGCACCACATCGCCAAAGCCGAATACGGGCGCAGCAGCGACCGGCGCATTCAAGACTTGCTCAACCTGCTCGATATCGAAAACAATCCCTTCCCCGCCCATCTCAGCCTGGACGAGCAGGGTCTGTTCATCCTGGGCTATTACCAGCAGCGGGCCGCCTTCTATGCCAAAGGCCAAACCTCAACCACCGAAGCTACTTCTGAAGAAGACAACTGATCTACTTACCATCCCGATTGAAAAAGGAGACCCTATCATGACCACCCCTATTACCAACCGCTATGACTTTGTGCTGCTCTACGACGTGGAAAACGGCAACCCCAACGGCGACCCCGACGCCGGCAACATGCCGCGCATCGACCCCGAAACCGGCTACGGCATTGTGACCGACGTGTGCCTGAAGCGCAAAATCCGCAACTATGTGGAATTGCGCCAGCAAGACGCGCCTGGCTACCGCATCTACGTGAAGGAGGGCGTGCCGCTCAACCAGAACCACGAAGAAGCCTATAAAGCTGTGGGCCTGGAGCTGGGGAAAAAGGCCGATCTTGGCGGGGTTAACCAGGCCCGCCAGTGGATCTGTCAGAACTTCTTCGACGTGCGCACTTTCGGAGCCGTGATGACCACCGGCGATAACTGCGGGCAGGTGCGCGGCCCGGTGCAGATCAACTTCTCGCGCAGCATCGACCCGATTGTGCAGCAGGAAGTGACCATCACCCGCCAGACGGTGACCCGCATTGAGGATGCCGAGAAAGAGCGCACGATGGGGCGCAAGCACATTGTGCCTTACGGCCTGTACCGGGTGGAAGGCTATATCTCGGCCCGCCTGGCGAACGACCCGGCCAAAGGCACCGGTTTCTCGGAAGACGATTTGAGCCTGTTGTGGGAGGCCCTGGTCAACCTGTTCGAGCATGACCGCTCGGCGGCGCGGGGCAAGATGGCCGCCCGCCGGCTGATCGTCTTCAAGCACCAGAGCGACCTGGGCAACGCCCCGGCGCATAAGCTGTTCGAGCGGGTGACGGTCGAGCGCAAGCCCGATGTACTGACGCCGCGCAGTTTCAACGATTACCAGGTCGCCATCGACGCCAGCCATCTGCCCGACGGAGTGGAATTGATCGAGAAGATATGAAACCCGAATATCCCCAGGACGAATGGTTAGCCCTATCGGGGATCCAGCACTTCGTGTTTTGCCGCCGGCAGTGGGCGCTGATCCATATCGAGCGCCAGTGGCAGGATAACGCCCTCACCGTAGATGGCAAGCTGCTGCACAACCGGGTGGACGATCCTTTCTTCACCGAGAAGCGCAAGGGAGTGATCGTCGCCCGGTCGGCGCCGGTGTCTTCGCCTGGGCTGGGCCTGCAGGGCGTGTGCGATGTGGTCGAGTTCACCGAAGCCGCCGAAGGCGCAGCCCTGCCCGGGCGGCCGGGGCGCTATCAGGCTGCCCCGGTCGAATACAAGCGCGGCAAAGAAAAGCACGATCATTGCGACGAAGCCCAACTATGCGCCCAGGCCATGTGCCTGGAAGACATGCTGGCTCTCGCCATCCCCGAAGGCTACCTGTACTACGCCCAGACCCGCCGCCGGGTGAGCGTGCCGCTCACCGCCGAGCTGCGCGCCCTGGTGACCCAGGCGGCGGAAGAGATGCACGCCTACGCCGGGCGCAGCTACACCCCGCGGGTCAAGACCTCGCGGGCCTGCCAGTCTTGTTCGCTGGTGGACGTGTGCCTGCCGGGGCTGCAAGAAAAGATCATCCCGGCCTCCCGCTACATCCGCCAGCAGATAGACGAAGCGGCGGGCGGCCGGCCCGACACATAGGGGCGGGTTTCAAACCCGCCC
>CAYQDU010000239.1:0-6468 GCA_964416275.1 uncultured Anaerolinea sp.
CGAGCAGGCCGAGGCCATCCAGGCCCGCCGCCAGCGCATCTGGCAAACCTATGCCAGTGGATTAAGCGCCTGGGCAGAGCGCACGGGGGTCTGCCTGCCGGTCGTCCCCGCCAACTGCCAGCAGCCCTATCACCTGTTCTACCTGCTCCTGCCCGACCTGGAAGCCCGCCAGGGCTTGATCGAGCATCTGAAGGCCCAGGGCATCTTGGCCGTATTCCACTACCTGCCGCTGCATCTGTCCGACATGGGGCGGCGCTTCGGCGGCCAGCCCGGCGATTGTCCGGTGACCGAATCGGTCAGCGACCGGTTGCTGCGCCTGCCGTTGTATTACGACTTGAGCCAATCCGACCAGGCCGCCGTGATCGAAGCAGTAACGACGTACTATCGTTAAACCGCGGACGGAAACGGTATAATTAGCATTATTCCAGCAAAGGCAAATGAGATTTCCAGGCCCCCTGGCTTTGCCGGGGAAAAGCACGCTTTGAAGGTGCACGACTGTACCAGGCAAAGACCCTCAAAACAGAGAAATCCCCGCCTTCGGCGGAAGAGCCATATAAACGAGGTGCAGGATGGATAAAAACCAGGCGATTGATTTTATCGTCCGCCAGTATACCCTGGGATATGGGCCGGAGGACATCGCCCAACAGCTCAGCCAGCAGATGAACGCTCCGCTGCCCCTGGTGAGCAAATTCGTCGCCGCCACCCTCGGCCAGGCTTTCCCCAACCAACCGGTTCAGCCTGCGCCCGCCCCTGCGCCGGCGCAGGATTTTTACGCCGCGCCGCCAGTAGAAGATTTCTATACAACGCCCGCCGCATCCGCAGAACCGCAAGATTTTGTCGACCTGGATGCGCCCAGCCCGGCGCCGATTCCCGATTTCTATAGCCCCACCGGGGCCGCGGCCGTCTACCCTCCTACACCCGTCGAACCTGACCTGGGGATGGATGACCAGGGCGACTTCTACAGCCGCTCCTATGCCGCTGCGTCTGCGCCGATGGCCCAGCCAATGTCCACCTTCAACCCGGCTGACCTGCCATTGCCTCTAACGGCCAACCCCGAGGCGGGTGGGTCTTCAGCCAGCGAGGCCGATCTGCGCGCCCTGGAAACCAACCCGGAAGTGGAGGCCCTGGTGCTGCGCGAACTGGGCAAGACCACCAAAGTCAGCGATGTGATTATGCTGATCTGCGAACGGCATGGGCTGGACTGGAGGCAAAGCCAGCGGTTGGTGGCGCGCATCCAGTCGAAAAACCGCAAACAGTTAGCCAGCAAGCAAAATCGGATCCTGATTCCGCTGTGTATCCTGGCAATCCTGGGCGGCGGCTTGCTGGGGATGGCGGGCGTGATCGAATTTCTACGCCTGCGGGCCTTATACCAGGCTGGCAGCCCGGCGGCCAGCGTTGCCCTGATGAATTCGTCGATCAATTATGTTCGCAGCGTCTTGCCGCTGTTCATAACCGGGCTGGCCCTGGCAATCGGAGGCGTATTTGGGCTGGTCAAAGCCATCCAGAGCCAGTCGGATTAGCCCCCTACCCCAGATATGAAGACGCACATCCTCCAGCTTGAGGAATACGACGACATCCTCTCGGCCCGCGACAAGATGGGCTGGGCCAGGGGTGAGCGCCTCCTGCTGGTGTGGCCGGAACGCCGGGCGATTCTCGAGCGCCGCCTGGACCTGATCCTGCTCCAGCGCCGGGCCGCCGGGCTGGGTGTAGAACTGGCCCTGGTTACCCAGCACACTGAAGTGCGCTACCAGGCTCTGCGCCTGGGAATTCCGGTGTTCAAGTCGCTGCGCCAGGCGCAAAGCGACCAGTGGCGCCTGCCGCACCGCTTCCGGCATATCCGCCCGCCAGCGCGGCCCACCCGCGCCCGGCAGGCGGCCCCGCCGCCCGTTCCACCCACCGATAGCCGGCCGGATGAAACGCCCTCCCTGCCCCGCGCTCTGGCCCGCCCCGAAAACGAGCCGGAACGGGTTTACACTTTCCGCCAGCGGTTGGGCATCTTTGGCCTGGGCGTGCTGGCCGTGCTGGCGATTGCCGCCACCCTGTTGCCCCAGGCCGAAATTCGTTATACCCCCCAGACCCGGGTTCAAGACGTGCTCATTAACGTCCATGCCGGGCCGGCTATCCCGGCCCCAGACCTGACCGGGGCCGTCCCGGCCCACTGGCGGCGCATCACTGTCGAAGGCCGCCAGACCATCCCGGTCAGCGGCAGCGTGCGTTTGCCCGACCAGCTCGCCAGCGGCGAGGCCACGTTCACCAACCTGACCGATCAACCGATCGACATCCCCCTGGGGACGGTAGCGCGGCCAGCCGGCGAGCGCCCGGCGCGCTTTGCCGTCGCCCGTTCTGGCCGGCTGCCGGCCGGGCCGGGGACGACCGTCAACCTGCCGGTGCAGGCGCTGGCCCCCGGCGAAGCAGGCAACCTGCCGGCCGGAAGTTTGATCGCCCTGGAGGGCCGCCTGGGAACGCAGGTATCGGTCGAAAACGCCCGGCCCACCCGCGGCGGGGCCGACCGCCAGGAACCGGCCGCCACCGCCGAAGACCGCCGCCGGTTGGCCGAGACCCTGCGCCAGGCCCTGGAGCAGACTGCCCGCCAGGAACTGGCCGCCCAACTGCAAAAAGATGATCTACTGCTGCCTTACAGCCTCAAGCTGGCCGCCGTCCATGAAGAAATCTACTCCCCCCCAGCTGACCTGCCCCTGACCCTGCCATCCGATCAGATCAGCCTGCACTTGCGCCTGGAATATCAAATCCTGGCGGTCAGCGGGGCCGACCTGCGCAGCCTGGCCGAAGCGGTGTTCGACGTCAATTTACCGGCCGGGTTCCGGCCGCAAAGCGACCGGCTGCGTTGGGAGATTCTGGGCCTGCCCCAGCCGGGCGCAGACGGCAATTCCTACTGGCAGATGCACGCCACCCGCCCAATCCTGGCCCAGGCTTCGGCCGAGGCGGCAGGCCCGGCGGTGCTGGGCCTGCCGCCCGGGATGGCCGCCCGGCGGCTGCAGGCCGCCCTGCCGCTGGAAGAGCCGCCCCAAATTCAAGTGCTGCCGGCCTGGTGGCCAACGCTGCCGATCCTTCCGTTCCGCCTGCGACTGATCGACGTCACCCAGGCAGGGAACTGAGCGCCGCGTATGCGCGTCCTGGCAGTTGACCCTGGTGAGAAGAACCTGGGGATCGCCCTGAGCGACCCTACCGGCGTGATTGCCGGGCCGCTGACGGTGCTGAAGCACGTCTCCCGGCCTATCGACGCGGCCAGCATTGCCCAATTGGCCGCCGAACAGGGGGCCGGGCGGATCGTCATTGGCGAGGCCCTGGACGACGACAACCAGCCCACCCCGCAGAGCCGCCGGGCGCACAAGCTGGCCGCAGCCATCAAGTCGCAGTGCAAAATCCCGGTGGTGCTGTGGGACGAAAGCGGCAGCACCCAGGCCGCCCGCCAGGCCCGCCGGGAGATGAACGTCTCGCGCCGCCAGCGCCAGGGCCACCTGGACGAGCTGGCCGCCACAGTGATCTTGCAAACCTATCTGGACGCCCACCCCGAGGTGCGCGCCCAGGTATAAACCTGGCCGAGTTGTAGTGAACTTTTATGGTGGGTGATTGTGGGCGGCTCCACCGCCCACAATCACCCACCATAAAATCCCCCGGCAAAGCCGGGAGCGATGAGCTAAGACGTTCCATGAAGCGCGTGATCCCTTTCATTGTTTCTCTGGTCCTGCTGGCGACGCTGCTGGTATGCGGGCTGCTGGCCTGGCTGGGACTGTGGGCGCTGCCGGAGCGGGCTGAGCGCGCCTTTGGCCCGCCGGCAGACGGGTTGGGCTGGTTTCCGCGCGCCCGGCTGGCGTATCGCCTGATGCTGAACGAGGAGCGCCTGCGCCAGCCTTACCGACCCGAAGGCGCGCCGCTGCCCTTTGAGGTGATCCAGGGCGAATCGACCCGCGTCGTGACCCGCAAGCTGGAACAGGCCGGCATCATTCCCGACGCCGACCTGCTGACCGATTACATGATCTACACCGGGCTGGACCGCCAGGTACAAAGTGGGGCCTATCAGCTCAGCCCGCGCCTCTCGCCGGTTGAGATCGCCCAGGCCCTGCAAGACGCCACGCCCCAGGAGGTGACCTTTCGCGTCCTACCCGGCTGGCGGCTGGAAGAAGTGGCCGAGGGGCTGCCCACTTCGGGGCTGCGCTTTGCGCCGAATGCTTTCTTGCGCGCCGCCCGCAGCCCCACCAACGCTCTGCGCGACCGCCTGGCCCTGCCGCCGGAGGCCAGCCTGGAAGGTTACCTGTTCCCCGACCGCTACCGTCTGCGTCGCGACATCCCGCTGGACGAATTCCTGAACCTGCTGACCGAAGACTTTGCCGCCAAAGTGGGGCCAGATCTGCAAGCCGGGTTCAAAGACCAGGGCCTCAGCCTGCACCAGGCCGTCAGCCTGGCTTCGATTGTCCAGCGCGAAGCGGTGGTAGAAGACGAAATGCCCATGATCGCTTCGGTATTCTACAACCGCCTGGCGGTCGGAATGAACCTGCAGGCCGACCCGACCGTACAGTATGGCCTGGGCTACAGCCATACCCAGGCCAAATGGTGGAAGGCTCCCCTCGACGCGTCCGATCTGGATTTGATCTCACCCTACAACACCTATCAGGTAAACGGACTGCCGCCCGGCCCAATTTGCAGCCCTGGTCTGAGCGCCCTGCAGGCCGTGGCCTACCCCGCCCAGACCCCCTATTACTATTTCCGGGCCGCCTGCGATGGGTCGGGACGGCACAACTTCGCCCGCAGCCTGAGCGAGCATCAACAAAATGCCTGTCCCTGAATTGCTCCTGATCAAACATTCGCTGCCAGAAATAATCCCCGGCCAGCCGGCGGCCGAATGGCGGTTGAGCCAGGCCGGGCGGGAACGCTGCGCCGCCCTGGCCCAGATCGTGGCCGCTCACCAGCCCCAGGCCCTGTATTGCAGCTGCGAGCCGAAAGCCCATGAAACCGCCGGGCTGATCGCCGGGCGGCTGGGGCTGACCGCTCAACCGGCTGGCGGCCTGCACGAACATGTGCGCCGCCAGGCGCCCTTTAGCAGCCGGCAAGCCTTCGAGGCCGCCATCCGGGGCTTCTTCGCTCACCCTGCTGAGCTGGTGTACGGCGAGGAGAGCGCCGACCAGGCCGCAGCCCGCTTCCAGGCCGCTGTAAGCGCCCTGCTCGATCAACATCCCGGCCAGAGTCTCGCCATCGCGGCGCACGGCACAGTCATCACCCTGTTCGTCCAACAAACCAACCGCCTATCTCCGTTCGAGTTTTGGCGTAAGCTGGGGCTGCCATCCCTGGTGATTCTGGAACGGCCCAGCCTGCGCCTGGTGCAAGTTGTGGAGCAAATCGAATGACCTCTTCTCAGCCCATGCTCTTCGCCATCAACTACTCGCGCCCGGCGGCCGAACTGGCCCAGGCCGGGCGGCTGCCCATTGACCGCTTCAAATGCCCCAACTGGCCCGATATGGTGGCCGAAGCCCAACCCCATCGCCCGGTAGCGGTGCATTTCGACCTCAAAGCCGGCAGCGGCAAGCTCACCCGGATGGATTGGGAACCCGTGCAGACCTTTCTGGACCAGACCGGCACGCCGCACGTTAACGTTCACCTGGAAACCAGCATCAAAGACCTGCCCGACGTGCCGCCAGGCTCCAACCGCCCGGAGCATTGCCAGCGGGTGCTGGAACGCATGCTGGCCGACGTACAGGCCGCGGTCGACCGGTTCGGGGCCGAGCGGGTGATTGCCGAGAACGTCCCCTATCGACCCGGCAGCCGCCCATTAGCCGCCTGCGCCGACCCGCAGATCATCCGCACGGTGATCGAAACCACCGGCTGCGGGCTGCTGCTCGACATCTCCCACGCCCGCATCAGCGCCCACAGCCTGGGTATGGATGAGCGGGCCTACCTGACCCAACTGCCGGTAGAGCATTTGCGCGAGATGCACTTTACCGGTGTTCAGCAGGTGGACGGCTGGCTGCAAGATCATCAACCGGCCCTGGAGGCCGACTGGCAGGCCCTGGATTGGGTGCTGGAACGCATCCGCTGCGGCGATTGGCCCCGCCCGTGGATGCTGGCCTTTGAGTATGGCGGCGTGGGCGGAAAATTTACTGAGCAGAGCAACCCCGAAGTGATCGAAACCCAGGGCAACCGCATCTACGCCGCCCTGCACACCTTATGAGGCCTTGACCGCTTCCAGCGCTCTGCAAACGTCCCCCAAAAGACATATTGGGGGGATTTTGTCGCCCGGTACCCCCATTAAACCGTGGAGCAGGCGTGGCTTCAAGCGCCTTCAAAAAGAAATATGGCGCTTCCGACTTGATCGGGAAAATTTCTATATGTGGGGGTTTGCGGGTGACGTAGTCACCCGCAAACCCCCACATATAAATCAAATCCCGCTTTCGGCGGAAGAGCTAGTAGTCCGTCAAACCTGAATCCTGGGATACAGGTGAGATAATTTGATGC
>CAYQDU010000240.1:0-6458 GCA_964416275.1 uncultured Anaerolinea sp.
GCGACAAAATCCACGATTAATCCTCTTTCCAGGCGAGCGAAGCTCGCCAGTCACCCCAACTACGATTGAGTGGAGAGCTACCGCTCTTCCGTCGAAGGCGAGAAATCTTTTTATTTGGGGGCAGATGGCTGCGCCATCTGCCCCCAAATAGAATTTTCCCTGGCGAAGCCAGAAGACCGCGTTCATTTACATTTCATATCAGCCAGGTTGGGAGGATTAGCTTCGGCCCAGCGGCGGTCGAATTCTTGCAGGTATTGCTGGGCGATAGCCGCGTTTTGGATGATGAGCGTGTTTTCGTTGTTGTCGTTGTTGGCGTTATCCGAGAAGTTGAGCGAGCCGGTGACCAAAATGCTGCCGTCGATGACGATGACCTTGTGGTGCAGGATGCCGCGCCGGTTGCCCTCCTGGCGCACCGGCAATCCAGCGCAAAACAGGGGTGGCAGGGCGCTGAAACGGGTCTCGCTGCCGCGCGTCTCGAAAATGCCGGCCAGGTCTACCCCGGCCCTGGCTCGTTCCAGCATGGCCTGGGTCAGGGCGTCTTCCGTGAACGAGAAAGCCAGAAAGCGAATCTGGCGCTCAGCGCTCTGCACCAGTGGAACCAGGTACGACATAGCTTTATCTTCGGGCGAGAATAAGACCTGAATCGGCGTATCCCCGATCATGGCGCGCTGCTGCTCGACGTGCGAAGGTGCGCCCGACCCGAACTGGCCGCTCCACAGGTCGTTCCACTGGGCCTCATAGATGTCGGCCAGCTCTTTCGAGCGGATCACGATCACGTTGTTGTTATTCTTGAACTGATCGTTGATCGTCAGGTTGGTCGAGCCGGTCCACACCGCCTGCCCATCGAAGACGATGAACTTGTTGTGCATCAGCCCGTGGCGCTGGTCGGTCCTGATCTCGATCCCGGCTTTCTGAAGCAGGTTGAACTGGCCGCGATTGGGCTTCTCGTCGGCCCCCAGGCCGTTCTCGTCGTCCGTCACCCAGCGCACATCCACGCCGCGCTGGCGGGCCAGGATCAAGGCGTTCGCCACCGGGGTCAGGTCGAACTCAAAGGCGGCGATGTGGATGCTGACCTGAGCCTGGTCGATGTAGCCCACCAGTTTCTCTTCGATGGAACCGGTCAGGTTAGCCGGGTCGTTGATCGTATTCGGGTCGCTAAAATAGACCTGCCACCAGGCAGCCGGGGCCGGCGGCGTGGATTCTTCCAGTTCGGGTGCGGCCGGCGGCGTGGGGGTACGGGCCGGGTGACTGGTCATCTGGCCGGGGGAACCCGCCGGCATAGCCGCCGCTGGTGCGCTGAACAGGCCGAACGGGTCCAGCCCGGTGAGCAGATAACAGCCCCCCAGCAAAGCCAGCATTGCCAGAATGATCAGGATCGCCACAGGCTGAGTACTGTGGCGATCCTTACTGCTGAGCGAGGCGGCCTTTGCCCGACTCATCCGGTTCGCCCCGGCTCAAGTACACGCCGCAGGCTGGCAATCCGTTCGGCTGGCGTGGGGGCTGCGCCCGGCTGCAAGGCCGGCGGGAGCGGCTTCCCCGGCGGCGAGACGGGCGGTTCTCCATAGGCTTCCGCCGCCATGCGGATCATCTGCTGCCAATCCTCATCCGCCGGCGGCACAACCTGGTCGGTTTCGGGATCGCCCTGAGGGGCATCGGCGGGCGGGAAAGCGCTCAGGCGGGCGGCCTTGCTGGCCGTTAGGCTGGGGCCAGGCAGCGCACTGGGGGGCGCCGACTGCAAAGCCAGCTCACGCGCCCGGCGCATCAGGTTTTGGGCGGCCGCGCCGCGGCGTTCCAGGTGCGGGGCGGCCTGGTCATCCGGCAAGCTGCGCGTGCTTTCCGCGATGCGCTCAGAGAGGTCCATTCCCCAATCGATCAGCGTGTTGGCGGCTTCGTCATCCAGGTCGGCGGTCAGCGTTTCGTTATCCAGGAATTGTTCGGCCAGCAGGCGCTGGCGGCGCGTGACGGTCACTTCGTCCGTGGCCGGACGGCCTTCAGCAGGTTTCTTACCAATCATGCGGTTGAAAAAATCATCGGCAGACATACAGCCTCCGTGTGAATTCAGGATCAAACCCCTACCCTGATTCTATCATGGCTCTTCCAGCTTCGCCGGGAAAGAAGTACGGTTTGGGAGCTGTTGCGTGGCGTAGCTTATGGCGCTCTTGCAAGCGCTCGAAAAAGAGATATTTAGGGGAGTTTGTCGCACGGTTGCGTGGGGAGCGAACCAAAGGCGGGATTTGATCGATATTACGGGGAAGTTGGTTGAGGGGGCGCAGGCGGCTGCGCCGCCTGCGCCCCCTCAAACCAGGTTAGCGGCTAAGGAGGGTAAAGGGGTCGATATTCTGGCCGATAGATTTGTCAAAGACATTCAAGTGCGTATGATAGCCGCAGTCGCGCCCGGCGCAGAGCTGGCCGTTGGCATCCAGGGTATAGCCGTTATTCCACTCCACGCCCACGGGATCGCCAATCGCTACTACCTGGCCCACATGCACCGAGTAATTGCCGTGCAGCATCAGAACCCGATAGCGGTCGTTTTCGATAATCAGGGTGGTGTTGCCGTATTGATCCACAAACAGCGAGCCGATGATCCCATTGATGGGCGATTTGATCGTCTCGCCCTTTCCGGCGGTGATGTCTACGGCATAGTGACCATAGGACATGCCGTGCGGCCCCTGGGTGACGATGTAGGCGTCGTATGGGTCGGCCCAGGCATTGGGGTCGCCCGGCGCGCTGGCGGAAGCGTCGCCTTTCGCCTCGGCCTGGCCCTGAACAACGACTTTGGCGGCTTTATCGGGGGCGCTGTTGAGGGCATCGGCCCGGCCTTTGGGGAGCGGCTGGATCAGGGGCAGCTCGCCCGTTTTGGCTTCGTTGGTAATTGTGGTTTGAGCCGGCTGCGCCGACAAAGCCGCCCCCTTCGAGCCGCCGGTTTGAATGGTATCAACCACGGCGCTAACCGTCTGCTGGCTCCAATCAGACGCGGTGGGAATATGATCCAGCACTACGTTGGCAATCAGAAAAATCAGGAACCCAATTCCCGCTATCGTAATCCCGTCAAAGCGAACGCGCGACATTCAAACTCCATTTTTTATCAACCTGGCGCGCAGCGACAAAAGACTGGCCGATCTGATGTATGGGCGAGTACATGGCGCTTCCTTTCCGCTTCATCCATAAGCAACCATTGATAGAGATACCACTCCATTAAACCGTGAAACAGGCCTGGCGCTCTTTGAGCGCCCCCCAAAAGAGATATTGCGTGGGGCGACAAAATCCACGATGAACCATCTTCCCAGGCGAGTAAAGCTCGCCAGTCACCTCCACCACGGTTGGGTGGGCAGCTACCCCAATAGAACAAATGTGCTATTTTGTATATTTTAGCACGGATCAGCCGATTTGTTGCGCCTGATTGGTCAAACCTTTCCTGCCAGAGACCAGTCTCTATCCTTCACGCCGCACCAATAAAGGGCGAAACGCCAGGCAAGGCGCTCCGTCCAGGCTAACCAGCCCTAACCTTCCAATTCTTCCACAAAATTGGTCTTCTTTCAGACGAGTTTAGCCACACAACAAAAGTGCAAACCCGCTTCCAATGCCCCAGGCCGAATTCGCTCTAGGAATTATTGAATATTTATGAGAAAATACATTATCCTTTGTCAGTTTAGGGCTATTGTGTGAGAAAGTCGCGCTGGGGCAGCTTATCCTACCGGTTTTTTCGCCCAGTCGAGTTAGCATACTGGGCCAGTATTTTGACTGTGGTTGTGGTGGGCTGGCTGCTGCCGTTTCAATCGGCCCAAAGCTGGTGGATTGGTTTGATTGCCTTGCTGGCGACGGTGTTGGGGCTGGTCTGGTTTCGCTGGTACACCCCACAAGCTGGCTATTCGTTGCCAACCGCCTACAGCATCGTGGGCGGCGCCCTGGCGACGGCTACCCTGGTGACCTATCTGCTCGAGCGCTACAACGTGCGTCTCGACATTTTCTTTGTTGTCATCGTCATCTGCGTTGGCATCATTGCGCCGCGCCGGTTTACGCTGCATACGGTCCTCATGGCTGCGGCCTGCGAGATCGCCATCAGCCTGTTCCTGGACGAACCCTCATTCTTGACAGCAGCCTCGATTGTGCTGAAGGTCGCCATCCTGTTGGGCCTAGGCCCAACTTTAAACAGGATCGCCAGCCATCTGATCGGCCAGACGATGCAGACCGAAAACCAAAATCGGCACCTCTCCATGCTGCTCCAAACCAGCAACCTTGCCATGCAGATCGACGACCTACAGCACATGCTGACCCAGATTGCCCGCTCCATCGCCCTGAACGTCCCCGTCACCGCCTGCCGCATCTCGGTTTTGAGCGCCGACCGCAAACAATTGACCACCTATGGGGCTTACCCAATTCTGCCGCTCGAACCGGACGAGGTAGGCATCGGCAAATCCTACGACCTGGAGCAAATGCCCTATCTGGGCGAAGTATGCGCCAGCGGACAGCCGCGCATCCTCTATGAGCAGGAAATTCAACCGCTAACCCAAGAACACGCTGGCCCGGCCTTCTTCTACCATGGCACCCAGACCCTGATCCTGATCCCCCTCAACACGTCCGAAACCTGCGTGGGCCTGTTGAGCATTGGCGAACCGGGAATCCGCCAGGGAGATCTGTTTGACGACGAAAAGATGCACCTGCTGCAAACCCTGGCGAACGGCATCACCAGCGCGATCCAAAGCTCGGTGGTGTTGGGCGAGGCGCGCCGCCAGGCGCAGCGCCTGAGCGTAGCCAACGAGATCGGCAAGGCCATCAGCGCCACCATCGAGCTGGACAACCTGCTGGAGTTGATCTACCAGGAGCTAAAGAAAGCGATCCCATCCGACTCGTATTACATGGCCCTGTACCAGGAAGAACAGCAGGTATTAGACATGCACGTGCTGATTGATGAAGGCATCCGTTTCCCACCGGAGACAATTTCGCTGGACAAAGGCCTGGCTTCGTGGGTGCTGCGCAACCGGCGCGGGTTGCTGCTGCACAATTTGCCCAATGAATGGGCCTCCTTACCAGTGTCGCCGGTAGCCTTGGGAACCAAACGGTCATCGCTCTCCTGGCTGGGCGCGCCCATGTTAGCCAACGACCGGATCCTGGGGGTGCTGGCAATTGCCAGCTACAAAACGCACGCCTTTGACGAAGACGATCAGATGCTGCTCAATAACGTCGCCGCCCAGGCAGCTCTGGCAATCGACAACGCCAACCAACATGCCAAAGTCAAAGAACAGGCCCGGCGCGATTCGCTCACCGGGGCCTATAACCATGGTCATTTGCTGCATCTCCTTCAGGAAGCAATCGATCAGGACCCGCAGCCCGATGTTCCAGTGTCGCTTATCATGCTGGACATCGACTTCTTCAAACAATATAACGACCGCTATGGGCATAAAGTGGGAGACGCTGTGCTGCGCCAACTGGTCGAAGCCATCCAGACGCACGTAAAGAAGACTGACATCGTTGGGCGTTGGGGCGGCGAAGAATTCGCCGTGGGCCTGCCCCATGCCGATACAGACCAGGCCCTGGCGGTGGCCCAACGTATCCGCCAGACCCTGGCCGCCATCCCCATCTACGATAAACACGGCCAGTCCATCCCCAGCCCCACTGTCAGCCAGGGGATCGCCACGTTCCCCACCCATGCCAGCGACTCCAGCGAGCTGGTCGATGTGGCCGACGAAGCCCTCTACCGGGCCAAAGACGCCGGCCGCGACCAGATCGTCGTCGCCGGATGAAATCAATCGGCCCGGCTGGGAAAAGATTTAAGGCCCTTCCGCCGAAGGCGGGAATTTTTCTATATTTTTCGCCTTCGGCAGAAGAGCCGCAGCGTCTCACGCCCGGCCATAGGCCAGGTCAAGAATCTCAAACGTGTGGAACACCGGCAGCAGTTTGCCGGAAGCTTTGAGATAGCTGCGGATCTGGATCATGCAGCCAATGTTGCCGGCCGCCACCGCCTCGGCTCTGCTTTGAGCGATTTGGGCAGCCTTGCGGCGTCCCAGGTCAGCTGCAATTTCAGGCTGATCCAGGTTATACGAGCCGGCCGAACCACAGCACAGGCTGCCATCGGCAATCTCCAGCAGGGTCAGATTCGAAATGGCGCTCAACAGATGGCGCGGTGGGGCGGTCACACCCTGGGCGTGTGCCAGGTGGCAGGCGTCGTGATAGGCCACCCGCAGCGGTTGGGGCAGGGGCGGCGGGGGCAGCAGGCCCAGGCCGGCCAGGAACACGCTCACATCCTGCACCCGCCCGGCAAATTCTTCGGCCAGGGCCTGTTCACGGCAGTCTTTGAACAGCAAGGGATATTCCTTCATGCCCGAACCGCACCCGGCGGCGTTGGTCAGGATAGCGTCTACATCTTTGGGAAAGGCCTTCAAGTTGCGCCGGGCCTGGTTGCGAGCCTGGGCACGGTCGCCGGTATGGGTCAGCAGCGCCCCGCAGCAGCGCGTCAGGGC
>CAYQDU010000241.1:0-6372 GCA_964416275.1 uncultured Anaerolinea sp.
TCCAGGCGCCAGTTCCAATCGGTGGGGAACAGCAGCCAATCCTGCAAATACGAGCCTTGCAGGATGAACAGATCGCCCAACTCGCCGCTTTGCACCAGGCTGCGGGCGTGCTGCACTACCGGATACATGCGGATGTTGAAATTGACCGCGTTGACGCGCTGCTTTTCGGCAGCCAAACGCAGTAATTCGGCCGACTCGGCCGCGCTCACTGCCAGCGGTTTCTCGCACACCACGTGCTTCCCGGCCAGCAAAGCCGCCTTGGCATGCAAATAGTGCAGCAGATTGGGCGTCGCCAGATGCACCACGTCGATGTCGGGGTCGGCCAGCAGGGCTTCAAACGACTCATAAGCCCGCGGGATGCCCAGCTCGGCGGCTTTCTCGACGGCTTTCTGGGCCGTATTCTCAGCCAGCCCCAGCACCGGGATGCCGTTGCGCCGCAGCCCTTCCACGTGGGCCGGGCCGATGAACCCCGTCCCTACCACGCCCACGCCAATCGTCTGTTTGCTCAGTTGTTTCGCCATCGTTTGCTTCCTCGTCTCAAAGTCATTCTTTCTGGCGCTGCTCGAACTCGTCCAGGATTTTGGCTGTGGCGGTAGCGCCGCAGCGGGTCACCCCGGCGTCGATCACGTCCAGCAGGGCGTCAAGGCTACGCACGCCCCCGGCAGCCTTAACCTGCACCTGCGGGCCGACATTGGCCCGCATCAGGCGCAGGTCGTCCAGGGTGGCCCCGCTGGGCGCAAACCCGGTAGAAGTTTTGACCCAATCGGCCCCGGCCGCCTCGCAAATCTGGCAGGCTTGAATTTTCTGCTCGTCGGTCAGGTAGGCGTTTTCCAGAATCACCTTGACCCTGGCCCCGCGGGCGTGGGCGGCGTCGCACACGGCCTTAATGTCGCGGCCCACAAAGTCGGTCTGGCCCGAGCGCAGCGCGCCGATGTTCAGCACCATGTCCAGCTCCACCGCCCCATCGTCCATAGCGGCCTGGGCTTCGGCCACCTTGATGGCGGTCAGGTTGCTGCCGTGCGGGAAACCCACCACCGTACTGACCTTTACATCGCTGTCTTTCAAGATTTCGGCTGCCAGGCGCACATGGCAGGGCTTGACGCAGACCGTAGCGGTGTGATAGCGGGCCGCCAGCTTGCAGCCATCAATCACATCCTGCTCGGTCAGTTCGGGCCGCAGCAGCGAATGGTCGATCACCTTCGCAAGCTGCGCATACGTGATAGTTTTACTGGAAAGCATCCCTGAGCCTCATTTCTTCCACAGGTCAATCGGCTTCTGCACCACCGGCGGGGTGTAGGGGAAGGTCACCTTGCAGCCCTGGCCGGCCGATTGATAGGCGGCGTACATAATCTTCAAGACTTCCCGGCCGTCCTCGCCGGTTTCCAGGCAGGTTTCTTTGCCCAGCACGCAGTTGATGAAGTGCTGCATCTCCTGGGGGAAGCCGTAGTTCCAGGTTTCCTCGAACATGGTGAAGGTGTAGCCCTTCGTCGTGCCAGCCTTTTCGACCGCATAGCCGTAGCCTTCTTCGCTGTACGTCAAGAGCGAGCTGCCCCGCAGCAGGTCGGCCCGGGTATGGCCCTTGCTGCCGTACACTTCGCAGCGGTCGTCCACCCCGCCGCCCTTGGCCCAACTGTTTTCGAGCATAGCGATCTTATTGCCTTCATATTCCACGATGCAGTAAGAATGATCCTCGCCCTGGGTGCGGTTCTGATGGATATAGGTTCCCATAAAGGCGGTCACGCTCTTGACCTTCGGCTTGCCTAAAATCCAGCGGGTGTATTCGATGGAGTGGCAGCCCATATCCAGCAGCACGCCGCCGCCGGAACGGTTCACGTCCCAGAACCAGGGCATGTGCGGACCAGGATGCTCCTCCGATTGCTTGGCCAGGAATGGCTCGCCAATCGCCCCTTCTTCGATCAGGGTTTTGACCCGCACGTACTTGGGCGCGAACAGCAGCTCTTCAGCGTACATCAGCAGTACACCGGCCTTCTGGCAGGCTTCGATCATCTCGTCGGCCTGCTCCAGGGTGACGCACAGCGGTTTTTCGATGATGACGTGCTTCCCGGCTTTGGCTGCGGCCACGGTCACTTCGCAGTGCAGGTCGTTGGGGATGCCAATGTCGATCACAGCGATGGATTTGTCTTTCAGCATCTCGCGGTAATCGCGGTAGGCGGTGGGAATCCCATGCGCCTGGGCAAAAGCAGCGGCATTGTGCGGGCTGGCAACGGCGGTTACTTCGGCCTCACGCACCCAACCCTTGAACGCGGCGTGATGCAGATCACCCACAAAACCGCTGCCTACCAGGCCCACGTTTACAGTTTTAGTCATCGGTTCGCCTCCTGATAATCGTTAACGGCTGTTCCGTCGAAAGCGGTTTTCTGTTGCGGAGGACGGCTGCGCCAGGCAGCCGTCCTCGGAAAGAATTAGGTTTACTGGCGCAGCGCCCGCTGGCGGCCATAGATCGAGATCAACACCAGCAGGGTTGCGCCCAGCACCATCCGGCGCACCGAGTCGGGCATCTGCATGGTGGTCAGCAGGCTGGTAATCAGGGTCAGCACAATCGCCCCGGCCATCGTCCCCCAATAGCTGCCCTTGCCGCCCGAAAGCAGCGTGCCGCCCACCGCCACTGCGGCGATGGAGGGGAACAGAAACGGCTGGCCCAGGGCGATGAACACCACCCCAGTGTTGCCCACCACCAGGAAGCCGCCAAAACCGGCCAGCGCCCCGGCCAGGGCATACGTTGCCAGGTTCATGCCAATCACATTCACGCCCGACAGGCGGGCCGTTACCCGGTTTACGCCCATGGCGAACAAGTTTTTGCCGAAGGTGGTGCGCTCCAACAGCAGCCACATCAGCAGGCCAAAGATCAGCCAGATAATCAGCGCGTTGGGGATCGGGATCTTGGGCGAGAGCGGGCGGGCGATCAGGCGGGTCATGATGGGGGCCACCTTGCCGCTGACATTGCCGTGGTTGATGATGATAATCGCCCCCGTGACCACCCCCGACATACCCAGGGTCATCACAAACGGCGAGATTTTCAGGAATGTGACCCCCACCCCATTCAGAAAGCCGATGGCCGCCCCCACCGCCAGCGAAACCAACAGGGCCAGCAGCACCTTTTCGTCGGCGCCCTTGACGAGGACATAGGTCAGAATGGCCGTCAGGGTGACTACCGAGCCGGCCGACAGGTCAATGCCCTCCGCGCCGCTGATGATGACCAGGGTCTGCCCGGCGGCAATCACGCCCAGGAAGACCGCCAGGCGCAGGATGTTGGTGGCTTGCGATACGGCCACCTTTACATCGCTGCCATAGCCGTTGGGCAGCAAGCCGGAAAGCAGGAACAGCGCCACAGCCAGCAAGAGCGCCGCCGCGGGCGGGGAGATGGCGATCCGTTTCATGCCCGCCTCCTGAACAGGTTGATTACACCGGGGGTCGCCAGCGCCACCACGATGATCGCGGCTTTGGTGAACGTCTCCCACCAGGTGTTAATATGGGCGAACGAAATGATATTCTGGATCAGGCTGAGGGTGATTGCGCCCATGATCGGCCCGGCTACGCCGCCCACCCCGCCGCTCATGGCTGTGCCGCCGATCACCACCGCGGTGATGGCGTTGAGGGTCATTGAAGCGCCGATCTCGGCGTTGCCCGAACCGCTTAACATGGTCATGGCAATGCCGGAAAAGGCCGCCATCAAACCGGAGATGACATAAGTGCTGAACTGTACCCACGTCACCGGCACAGCCGTCTCATAGGCAGCCTGGGGTTTGCCGCCCACCGCAAACAGGTAATTGCCATAGCGGGTAGAGCGCAGATAGGCCCAGGCAGCCAGCACCACCGCGATCACATAGAAGGCCAGCGGCAGGCCCAGCGGAGCGGCGGTGCGATACAGGACGGTGGCTTTGGCCGGAATACCCCCGCCAGGGTTGGGCAAGATAAACAGGGCCAGCCCGGCGTACAGGAAGCTGGTGGCATAGGTGGTGATGATGGGCTGCAGACGCAGGTTTGCCACAAAAAATCCGTTGAGTGCCCCGGCCAGCACGCCCACAAACAGCGAAATCAGGGCATATTGCCACATGGCCTGCGGCGAGCCTTCCAGCCCCACCCGCGTGGCAAGGATGGTGTTGACGATGGACACAATCGCCCCAGACGAAATGTCGATGCCCCCGCCCAGAATCACAATCGCCTGCCCGGCCGAGAGTAAGATCAGCGGCAGGAACACGCGCATGTTGCTGTTTAGCGTTTCGGGCGCAAACAGGTTGGGCTGCAAGATCAAATTGACGATAACTGCCAGCGCCAGCAAGAGCAGCGCGAAAAAGGCCGGATAACGCGCCATTAATGCGCTCCAGGTAAAGCGTTTCATTCGGCGCCTCCGTTCGACACGCCCAGGCTGGCAGCGATGAGGTTTTCTTTGGTCAGGGCTTCGCCGGCCAGCTCGGTCTTGATGCGTCCATCGTGCAGCACCAGCACCCGGTCGCACAGGCCGACCAACTCTTCATCGTCGCTGCTGTAGAACAGGATGGTCTTGCCTTCCTCGCACAGGCGGGCCAGCAGAGCGTAAAACTCGGCTTTCGTGCCGACATCCACGCCTTTGGTAGGATCGTCCAGCAGCAGCAGGCTCGGCTGACGCATCAGCCACTTGCCGATCACCACCTTCTGGGCGTTGCCGCCCGACAGGCTGCTAACCGGTTCTTGCAGCCCGGCCATTTTCAGGTTCAGGCGGGCGGCGGTCTGAGCGGCATCCTGGCGAGCCTTGCCCATCTTGAGCGGGAAGCCGTAGCGCGCCCAGGAAGGAAGCTGCATGTTTTCCAGAATCGAGCGGATGTAGAGCAGCCCTTCGCGCGCCCGGTCGCCCGGCACCAGAGCCACGCCCTGGCGGATGGCCTGGCGAGAGTGGCGGAAATGCACCGCTTTACCGTGGTACTGCACGCCGCCGCTGAAGGGAACATCGCCAAATAAGGCCAGCAGCAGCGAGCGCTGACCCTGCCCCTGCAGGCCGCCGATGCCCACCAGCTCGCCCTCTTTGACCTCGAAGCTGACCCCACGCAGGGTGGTGGTGTGCAGGTCGCTGACTTCCAGGCAGGTCGGCCGGTCGGCCTGTTTTGCGCCGGCGCGAGCAAAGCTGAAGACCGCCTCTTTGTCGATCATTAATTTGACCAGGTCTTTTTCGGTTACGTCTTTGATGCTGCCCGCCCCGACCGTCTTACCGTTGCGCAAGACCGAGTAGCGGTCGGCAATGCGGAAAATTTCTTCCATACGGTGCGAGACAAACACAATCGCCTTGCCCTGGGCCTTCCACTGCGCCACCAAATCGAACAGGCGCTGCACCTGGCGGCTGTCCAGACTGGCGGTGGCCTCGTCCAAAATTAGCAGCCGCGGGTCAAAGCTGACCGCTTTCAGGATTTCGACGATCTGCTTTTCATCGGGCGGCAGATCGGCTACCGGCAGGGCGGGGCGCAGATCGGTCTTGAACGTGCCGGCGAACAGTGCCAACAGGGCCTCGGTCTTATCAAAGACCGCCTTGCGATTGACCACCCCGGCCCGGCCAAGCGGCTCGCGCGTTAGCCAGATGTTATCGGCCACGCTCATCTGCGGAATCAGGCTCAACTCCTGGAATACGGTGGCAATTCCGGCGCTCTTAGCAGCCTGGGGAGAGGCGAACTGGGTCGGTTTGCCGTCTAACAGCAATTGCCCACCATCCAGCACCACCACGCCATTGATGACCTTGCTCATTGTGCTTTTGCCGCTTCCATTGGCCCCCACCAGGGCTACCACCTCCCCCGAACTGACTTCCAGATTCCCATCCGAAAGGGCAATCACGCCTCCATAGCGTTTGACGACATGTTGTGCGGAAAGCGACAGGGTCATGGGCGGGCTTCTTTCTCTCCCAGGCGCGGGAGAGCGCTAGAAGTTGGCTGGCTTGCGCCAGCCAACTTCTAGTACTCGCAAACAATCTTACTTCACAAAGTACTGCTGCACTTCTTCATCGCTCAGGATCGAGTCGAGCAGATAGGCGTCGGGCTTGCCTTCGCACATCTTCAAACCTTCGTCCAGGTTCTCGCCGGTGATAACCGCGGCTACGGGCAGCACGAACGACAGACCATTCGACCCGCCCAGCTTGGCGGCGTCAACCTTCTTGCCCTGCAGCATGTTGATGGCGATGCGCAGGCCGGTGGGCGAAACGCCGGGGTGGTTAGCGACCGCGATGCTGTCGAAGTCGGGGTTCATGGTCTTGGCTTCCTGCCACAGCTTGAGGTACTGGCAGCGACCTTCACCCACGCCCTGCGGCCACTTGGCCGGGTTGGCAGCCATCACCGCCTGCAGCGCGCCGATTGCCATGCCGTCCTGGGTCCAGTAGCCGGTCATGTTCGGGTA
>CAYQDU010000242.1:0-6328 GCA_964416275.1 uncultured Anaerolinea sp.
TGTGGCCCCGGGCGACGAAGCCGAGGTGAGCTACACCGACGCGGCCCAGAACTACACCTGGCTGATCGCCACCCTACCGGTGCTGTATGTGCGCGGCTCCGGCGCTTTCCCCAGCCCGGATAATGCCTCCAGCCTGATCGCGGGCATCGGCCAGCCTTACACGCGCCTGAACATAACGCTGCAGCGCGGCAGCGCTACGCTGCTAACCCAAAACGTCGATACCGAGGACCCCACCGGCTGGTTTATAACCAGCCTGAGCGATCCATTTAACATGGCGCTGCCCATCCTGGCAGGCGATAAGCTCCTGCTCAGCGGCGCGATCTCGACCACCCTGGTGGTGCCGCCGTTGTCGGCCAGCTTCGACCTTGCCGCCCATACCCTGAACGGAACCGGCCCGCTCAACGCCAGCCTGGGCGTCACCCGCTATGCAAACGGGTATGACCAACAGCCGGCCCTCACCGCCCACACCAACGGCGCCGGCGCTTTCAGCCTGGCCCTACCCGATGCGCAGCCGGGCGACACCTTTGATCTGCGCTATGTCACCCCCGCCGGGCATTGGGTGCATCAACTGGTTCGCGCCAGCGAAACCCCGCAGGGCATCCTGTACGCGCGCTGGGCCTACAACCGGCAGTGCAACAACTGCGTTCACGGCTACCAAATGCTCAGCAGCGTTCCCTTCCGCCTGGAACTGCACCGGAACGGCAGCCTGCTGGCAAAACAAGAAGGCTGGACCGCAGACTCCGGCGATTTCGACATCGTCCTGCAGACCGCTGCCAAGCAGCCCATCGACCTGCTGGCCGGCGACCAGGTCTTCTACATCAGCCAGGGCCAATCGGTCAGCATGACCGTAGCGACTCTGACGGCCCAATTCAACCCCGACAGCCAGGTGATCTACGGCGCTGCCCCGCCCAACACACAGGTGGATGTCCAGTGGAGCGACCTGTTAGGCCCAGCCAGCGGCAGCGATACCATCATCACCGGCCCAGACGGACGGTATAACGTGCCGGCCGCCATGAGCAGGAACGGCCAGGGGCAGGCGTCTACCGCCGATCTGAACCGCAACCGCACCTACGTGGGCTTTGCCTCGCCCATGCTGATCGTCCAGGAATTGGACAACACCGTGATGGGCTACCTCACCCGGATTAACACGCCGGTCACGCTGCGCCTGTTGAATGCCGCCGGGAGCGAAAAGGCCCGCGTCTCCACCACCACCTCGGCCTACAGTGCGCAATTGCAGGCGCAGTTCATCGACGCGGCGGGCCGGCCAATCCTGATCCAACCCAACGACCAGGTGGTGATCGAAGGCGACGGGGCGCGCACCATCCTGGTTGTGCCGCTGGAAATCAACATCGACCCGGCCGCCGACCAGATCACTGGCCTGGCCCCGCCCAACCGGCTGGTACGCATCCTGACCGACAGCGGCATGTTGCAGCTTCTCAGCGCAGCCGATGGCAGTTTCACCGCCGACTTCAACGGCATCGATGATCTGCGAGCCGGCGACTTTGGAGCCGTGCTCTACGACGATGGGCTGGGCGACCAAATCCTCCTGCTGCGCCGCGTCACCCAGGTGCGGGTGAACCCCACCGCCGACCTGGTGGACGGCTACGCCACACCCAACGTCATCGCCAGCCTGGCCCTGAAGCGGGCTGGGGCTACCCTGACCACTACCACCGCCGACACCAACAGCGAGGGCTTCTACTCGGCCTTCTTTACCGACGCTAACGGCGTTCTGGTCGACATCCAGCCCGGCGACACGGTCGAAGTGACCGCCTCGCCCACCACCGACTTCACGGTGGGTCAACTGCTGGCCGCCATCGACCAGGGCGGCGGCAAAGTCAGCGGCAAGGCTCCGGCCAATACGCTCTTGAACGTCACCGCCTGGAGTTGGAATACCATAGCCGAGGAGTGGGATCGGGAATCGCTGATCGTAATATCTAACGCCTCCGGCGACTTCAGCGCCAATTTCTCGGCGCGGCTGAAATTCAGCGACACCAGCTACGCTGCGGTGACGATGATCGACGCCGCCGGCCACGAAACCACCATCAACACCCAAACCACCCGCTCGCCGATGGTCGATCATCTGGCCCAGGATCTGCTGCAAGACGGCGCCCGGCTGGCCGCTTCCGGCTTCGGCACCGCCAACGACAACGACATCACGCCCCCGCTGACCTTTACCCATACCGGCGGCGAGCTAATTTTCAACGCCTACGGTGGGTCGCTCATCATCACCCAACCCAACGGCGTTCAGATCGTCAGCGGCGAAAATTGGCTGACCCTCCCCAACGCCCAGGCCGGGCAGTGGAAAGTGCAGTTGCAAAGCTGGGCCGACCAGCGCGGCGAGCAATACGCCATCGCGGTGGGCAAACTGGGCTTACAGTTGTACCTCCCCATTGCCCTGAAGTAAACCCAGGGGCAATCCATCGACGCCCCCACTAAACCGTGGCGGGAGTGACTGGCGGGCTGCGCTCGCCAGTCACTCCCGCCACGACTGCAACCAGAACAGCCGCTACTCGATCCGCCGCAGGCCGTAGCCCTGGCCGGGCAGAGTCTCGATCAACTGCGGCTGGGCCGGGTCGGGTTCGATCTTGGCCCGCAGGCGGCGCACAAGCTGGCGCAGCATATCCCGGTCGCCGCCGCCGGGGCCCCACACATGGTCGATCAAATCTTGCACGGTCAGAATGCGCCCCGGGTGCAGCATCAAGTATTCCAGCAGGCGGCACTCCAGGGCAGTGAGAGCCAGGGGCGGCCCGCCCGATAGGCGGGCCTCACGGCGCTCTGCGTCCAGGGTCAGCGGCCCAACCTGCTGGACGGCTGGCAGGCTGGCCCGTCCGGCCCGGCGCAGCACCGCCTGCACCCGGGCCGTAAGCTGGCGCGGGCTGAACGGCTTGGCGATATAGTCGTCGGCCCCCAGGCGCAGGCCGTTCACGATGTCATCTTCATCGGCTCGGACAGTGAGCAGGATGATAGGCGTGTCGGAGGTCTCGCGGATGCGCTGGCAAACCGCAAAACCATCCAGCGGCGGCACGGTCTTGGGCAGGTTCACGTCCAGCAGGATGATATCCGGCTGCTCCTCCTGCCAGCGCTGCAAGGCCGAGGGGCCGTCGGCGGCCTGCACCACCTGAAACCCCTCCCGGCGCAGGGCAAAACTGACCAGATCGGCCAGCACCCGGTCGTCGTCTACAACCAGGGCTTTCATGCCTGGGCCTCCGGGGAAGCGGGATCATCGCCCCTGCCCCCAGAGGGGAGAGAGGCGGGGGGGTGAGGGGTTTCTTCTACTACCGTAAACCAGAACTCCGCCCCATCGCCTGCTGGGCGGTCGCTCACGCCTACCCGCCCGCCCTGGGCCTCTACAATGGCCTTCACCACCGACAGCCCGATGCCGGCCCCCACCTGGGCCGGACGGGCCTGTCCTTCCGGGCGCGCAAAGCGGGTGAACAGATCGCGGCGCTGCTCGGCCGGTACACCGGGGCCAGAGTCGACCACCGCCACGCGCACCTGGGGTGGGGTGGTCCCGGCCTGCGGGGCGGCTGTCAGGCGCACCTCACCCCCAGCCGGACTCCACTTAACCGCGTTGGAGAGCAGATTGACCAGCACCTGGGCGGTGCGGCGCGGGTCGATCACCACCGGGGGCAGTTCTGCGGGCAGGTCGAGGCGCAGGCCCAGGCCATACTTCTCCAACAGCGGGCGCATGGTTTGGGCGGCTTCCTGGATAATCTCGCCCAGGTCGGCCGGGCGGGGCTGCACCCGGAAACGCCCGGCCTCGATGCTGGCCCCCTCCAGCAGGTTGTCGATCAGAGTTTGCAGGCTCAGGATGCCCAGGTGGAGCGAATCGAGCAGTTCTTTCAGCTCGGCCTGGCTCAGGCTGGGAAGCTGGTCGAGCAGCAATTCAATGGAAGCCGCCAGAGCGGCCAGGGGGGTGCGGAATTCATGGGTGATGTTCGCCATGAAATCGCCCAACAGGCGGTGCATGGCTTCCTCATCGCTCACATCGCGAAAGACCAGGATCGCCCCGGCCCGGCCCACCTGGGGCGGGGCCAGGCGGGCGGCGGTGACGGCCAGGGTGGCCTGTCGTCCAGCAAGCAGCACCGGGGTCAGGGCCTGCTTGCCGCCCGGCGCGGGGACGCTCTGGCTGAACAGCCCGCCGTCCGGCAGGCGGAACACGTCATCCAGCTTACGGCCTAACAGGCGCTCCTGACTCCAACCGGTGATGCGCTCGGCCCCCTGGCTGAAGAACGTGATCCGCCCCATCCGGTCGAGGGTAACGATGCCCTCTACCACCGCCTCCAGCAGGTGATCGGTCCAGGCCTTCTCACGGCGCAGCTCGTCCAGGCTGTGCTGCAAGGCCACGCGGGCGTCTTCCAGAGCAAAAGCCACCTGCGAAATCTCGCGCACCTTCGTGCGCGTGTCCACCGGGGTGACCAGGTCGCCCATGCGCAGATTCTTGGCCGAACGTTTGAGCCGCTCCAGCGGATTGCTGATCCGGCGGGCCAGATAGACCCCCAGGGCCGACGAAACCAGGATCACCAACAGCATGCCGCCGCCCAGGCCCAGGGTCAGGTTGCGCTGGGTCTGCTCGATGTTATCCACCGGCAGGGCGGTCAGCAGGTCGATGCCGGGGTCGAAATGCACCAGGGCGGCATAGTAAGGCCGGTCCTGCAGGCTGAAGGCCAGGGTTTGATCCCGGCGGGGGGTGGACAGACGCGGGCCGATAACCTGCCACACCTGGGCGGCGTCGGCAAAGGTGGAGACCACCGGCTTACCGTCCAGCAGCAGCAAGTGATCCATGCCGGTTTGCTCGCTCAGGTCTTGAGCGATGCCGCCATCCAGGGCTTCCGCCGCCACCACCCGCTGGCCGCCGGGCGCGCCCGGCACGTCGCTCTGAGCCAGCAGCCACCCGGCCCCGCTGAGCGGGTCGCTGAACACCGCGCCCGCCTGGGCGGGCTGGCAGGCCTGCGGCGAAAGCGCCGGGCGGCCCGGCGCGCCTACCTGGAGCGGCGGCGCGCCGCCTGGACTGCACAACAGCGCCGCGTCCAGGTCTACGCTCTCCCGCAGAGTCTGTAAATAGACCCGCAATTGATCTTCGTCGCCCGTTTGCAGCAGATGCAGCAGCGTGGGGCGCTGGGCGGTAAGGGTAGACAGGTTGTTCAGATTCACCTGGTGAGCGCGCAGAGCCGCCTCGCCCACCTTAAGCCCCTGCTCCACCAAGGCCCAGGCCTGGCGATCAAGCTGCTGGCGGATCAGGTAGATCGCCGGCAAGCCAATCGCCAGGGCGGTGAAAATCACCAGGATCACCAAAGCCAGCACCATCTGCACCGGCAGGCGGAACAGGACAATGCGAAGTTTGCGCGCGATTCGGTTCATAGCTCCGCCTTTAAGCAGCGCGCCCCCAGGCGCGCTTGAGGTATAGGGTTTGAAAACTCTTCAGCAGTGGGCTGACCAGGCCCACCCTGCCCGCAGCCGCAATCGCCTGGTTGACCAGGCCGGGAATCACCACCACCCGGTCTTCGCTCAGGGCGTGCAGCGAGGCGCTGACCACATCCTCGGCCTGCATCCACAGCCAGCCGGGAATACGCTGTTTGATATTCGAAGCCGTATATTCCGGGCCATCGTGGAATTCCGTATGGGTAAAGCCGGGGCAAAGCGCCTGCACCCGCACGCCCGCGCCATCCAGCTCCAGCGCCAGGGCCTGCGAAAACGTAATCAGGGCGGCCTTGGTGGTGGAATACAGCACATCGCTCGGCAGGGGCAAAAACCCGGCCGTGGAAGCCACGTTGATGATGGCCCCATGCCGGCGGGCCAGCATGCCCGGCAGGGCTGCCCGCGCCAGGCGGATGCAGGCCAGCTCCAAACACTGGATCAAAGCCAGGTGTTGTTCGAGCGGAATTTCGACAAAATTTCCTCCCAGGCCATAGCCGGCGTTGTTCACCAGCAGGTCGATGCCGCCGGGCCGGGCCATGCGCTCCTCCAGCCGGGCAATCCCGCTTTCAAGCGATAGATCGGCGACTACGACGTCTACCTGCACCCCCAGATCGCGGCGCAGCTCCTCGGCCAGGGCGTTCAGCCGGGCCTCACGCCGGGCAGACAGGATCAGGTCATACCCCTGGGCGGCCAGGGCGCGGGCAAACATCGCCCCAATCCCGCTTGAAGCGCCCGTCACCAGGGCCGCCGGCCGCCGGGAATCGACTGCGCTCTGCGCGGCCCGCCAGGCGCGGGCGCGGGCTGTATGCCGGCCGCGCCTGGCGGCCGCCAGGCCCCCGGCTGCCAACCCGGCCAGAAACCAAAACGATGGTCTGCTCATCCCGGTTGCCTCCAACATTGCGATTGATGA
>CAYQDU010000243.1:0-6282 GCA_964416275.1 uncultured Anaerolinea sp.
ATTCCCTACGACCAGGCCTATGCTCCCGGCTTCGAGGACATGCGCCGCCGGGTTCCTTCCATCGACAAGATCCAGCGCCTGATCG
This sequence comes from uncultured Anaerolinea sp., assembly GCA_964416275.1. Taxonomy (GTDB): domain Bacteria; phylum Chloroflexota; class Anaerolineae; order Anaerolineales; family UBA4823; genus RBG-16-57-11. The sequence continues at coordinate 86 of CAYQDU010000243.1, forward strand.
GCTACCGCCCGCGCTACAACCTGGAAGCCATGCTCGAACGGGTCATCGAGTACGAGCGGACGAAGCTGGACTAACGGCGCGTCAGGTCTTCCAGGCGCGCCTTCACCGCCGGCCATTCGGCCGCCAGGATGCTGTAGATCACCGAGCTGCGCACCCGCCCATCGGGCAGGATGACGTGGTCGCGCAGGAGGCCTTCTTTGACCGCCCCGATACGCTCGATGGCCCGCTGTGAGCGCTCGTTGAGCAGGTCGGTCTTGATCTGCACCCGGATGGCGCCCAGGGTCTCGAAGGCGTGGCGCAGCAGCAGGTACTTGGTCTCGGTATTAACCCCGGTGCGCTGGTAATCCATCCCATACCAGGTTCCGCCGATCTCCAGGCCGCGATGCTGCGGGGCGATATTCATATAGCGAGTGCAGCCCACCGGCTTATCGCCTGGCAGGTAAAAAACAGTGAAAGGCAAATCCGTGCCGCGCGCCTGGCGGCCCAGCAGGTCGCTGATCCAGGCCCGCAGGTCGGCGGGGGTGTGGATATCGCCATAGACCATATAGCGCCAGATGGCCGGGTCGAGAGCCACCGCGCATAAGCCCGGCAAATGCTCCAGGCTGAGCGGCTCCAGCCGTACCAGGCTGCCGGTGAGGGTAATGGGGTGAATGTTCAGACCGGCTGGATGTTCAGTCAATGGATCTGGTTGTTTCATATTTCGACCTCCAACACCTGGCGCAGCGGGCAACCTACCCCAAAGCCGAGAGCAGCCACGGCCAGGGTCAGGGGGTACTTCTGCCAGCCGGCGTAATGGCGCCGCTCGTCGGCGGCGATCCGCTCTAAAACTTTCCGATTTCTGGCCGGCTGCATGGTTTGCGGCGGGTGTTTGTAGAGCGGATACTTGGTGATCTCGGTGCGTTGATACAGCAGCAGTTTTCGTCTCAATTCGGCGCTGATTGGCATAACCTATCCCTTAACGGTGAAGAAGAAGGTGGCCCCTTGATTAACCGCCGCTTTGGCCCAGATATGCCCGCCGTGACGGTGAATGATGCGCTGCACCGTGGCCAGGCCAATGCCGCTGCCTTCAAATTCGTTCGCGGTGTGCAGGCGGTGAAAAGCCTTGAATAATTGGTTGGTGTACTTCATATCGAAGCCGGCCCCGTTATCGCGCACGAAATAAATCGGCGCGCCGCTGCGGTCCAGCGCCCCCAGCTCGATGTGGGCGTTCTCAGTACGACCGGTAAACTTCCAGGCATTGCCCAGCAGATTTTCCAGCGCCAGGCGCAGCAACTCGGCGTCGCCCTCCACCCACAAGTCGGGCTGGATCGCCACATCCACCACCCGCTGCGGATATTGGCGGCGCAGCCAGTCGATCACGTCTTCGGCAATCCGGCTGAGCGGAACCTGCACCCGGTGCATCTCTGCCCGGGTAACCCGCGACAGGCGCAGCAAGTCGTCGATCAGTTGGCCCATACGCTGGGCGGCTATGCGGGTGTTTTCCAGGTAAAACCGGCCTTCGGCCGGCAGCCCGGCGCCGTAATCGTCTTGGAGCAGCTTGCTGTAGCCGTCGATGCTGCGCAGAGGGGCGCGCAGGTCATGCGCCACCGAGTAAGCAAAAGCTTCCAATTCGTGGTTGGCCGTCTCCAGCTCGGCGGTGCGCTCGCGCACCCGCTGTTCCAGCTCGGCGTTCATCCGGCGGATGGCTTCTTCGGCCTCCCGGCGAGCGGTGATATCGATCAAAATTCCCATCGAGCCATGCGAAACGCCGTCTGGGCCGGGCATCTCCACGGCCGTATCCGACAGCCAGCGAATCTGCCCATCCCGCGCCCGGATACGATAATCACAGCGCCAGGTTTCCAGCTTGCCCTGGCGCGCCAGGACGGTCGCCTCGGCCTCGCTTAACCCGGCCGCCTCGCCCATAGGGATGGCCTCCAGCACCAGGCTTTTGAACAACGCCACATCCACTTCGGCCGGCAAATAGCCGGTCAACTCGCGGATGCCATCGCCCATAAACGTGTACCGGCCCGAAGTATGATCGTCCATATAAGGCACAGCCCCGATCGCGCTGATCGTACGGCGGTACAGCGATTCGTTCTCGCGCCGGGCCTGGTCGGCCTGCTGGCGCTGGATGGCCGCCCCCAAGACCCCGGCCACCAGCTTCAGGCCGTCGATCTCTACCGGCGTCCAGGTGCGCTGCGTGCGGGTATCGGCCAGGTGAATTTCGCCCCACCACACCTCGCCCACGTAAATGGGCGCCCAGAGAGTCGATTGCACGCCCTGGGAACATAGCTCGGCCGCCTCCTGGGCGGAAAGGCTGGCAAGAGACCCAACAAACGGCTCGCCCCGGCTCAGGCTGCGCAGCCAGCGTTCCCGGCCCGGGCGCACCAGGGGCAGCTCCAGGTTCGATTGCGCCCGGGGGGCGGCCGGGCCAACGTCTTCTTCCTCGGTTTGCCAGTAATAATGCAGCAGCGCCACGGCCTGCCCGGCAGCATTGAGGCTGTTTTCGTACACTCCCACCCGAGTACAGCGCACAATTTGCCCGATTCGGCTCAGCACTGTGCGAATGCCCTGCCGCCAATGGGATAGCGAGAGGAAGTTTTCGGCCGCGAAGGCGGCCACTTCCAGGATGGCTTCCCGCTGGCGCACAGCCGCCATCAGCTGGGCGTTTTGGATGGCCGTACCGGCCTGGATGGCAATCGTCTCCAAAAGTTCCAGATCATGGGCATCGAACTGGCGGTTAGGGTCGGTGGTCATCACCATCAAGACCCCCAGGCAGACTTCCTCGGTATCCTGCGCTTTTGGCTGGTTGACCGAAGGCAGCAGGCTGCGCTCGTCGACCTCGGCCCGCATCACCAGCACCGGGGCGCTGACCAAGGCTCGAATACCGGCCCCGGCCAGTTCTGGCAGGGCGCATTCCGAGTTGGCGTAATCGTTCAGCATCAGCGGCTGGCGCTGCAAGATCGTCTTCCAGGTCGCGCCCTGGCCGCGGCGCAAGATCGCCCCGCTCATCGGCCCCGGCACATTATGATCGTAGACATCGGTAATCTGGCCGCCATCGGCTGAAAGCAAAGCCAGCGAGCCGATCTCGGCATTCAGGGCTTCAGCGGTCAGCACGGTCACGCTGCGCAGCACCACCGACCAATCCAGCGAACGGCTGCTGATGTGCATCACCTGGTTCAGACGCCGCTCCCGGCGCAGCGCTTCGTTGGCCTGGGCGTACAGGCGGGCGTTTTCGATGGCAATCGCCGCCTGCGTTGCCAGGGCCTCGAGCAAAGCAACCTGGTCGGCCGGATAGGCGTTTATCCGCTCGCTCTGCACCGACATCAACCCAATTACCCGCTCGTGCATCTTCAGCGGAATTCCCAAGTAGGAGCGGGTGGGGCTTTCTCCCACCTGCACCCGTTGGAGCGAAGTCAGTGGGTTGGCAGACAGCATATCGGGAATATAAATCGTGGCTTTGCGGCGCAGCACTTCGCCAGAGAGGCCAGGTCGCTGTTTTACATCGCTCGAGTCGATTTTCAGCGGGCGGCCCAGCTCGTAGAAAATGGGGAAGGTCAGCGTGCTTTTTTCTTCATCATAGAGCGCTACATAGAATGTATCGACTTCAACCACTTCGCCAATATGCCGATAGAGCGTCTCCAGCACCTGGCTCAAATCCAGCCCGGAGGCCACCGCGCTGCTCACCCGATTCAAGGCCTCGATGTGTTCGACCCGGCTGCGGGTGGCGTCGATCATGACGGCCTGTTGGGCGGCAGAGCGGCGGGCCTGATCCAGGCTGCTCAAGACCTGGGTGGATAGCAGACGCACCAACCAGGCGGCCACGATCAGCATAATCGGGTTTGCCAGCAAATCCGAGGCGTCTGTCAGGTGGGTGGCTTCATTCATCAGCCAGCCCTGGTATTCGGCCAGGGTGACCAGCTCGATGCTCACGATGCTGCCCACCGTCAGCAAAATGTAAGCCCGGCGGGATACCAGCATGCTCGCCAGGATCAGGGTCAGCGGAACCAGGATCAGGCTGACATCGTGCAGACCCTTACCAAAGATCATCTCGCTGATGGTTCCGACCAGCAGCGCCCCTAATAAGACTACAATGGAAATCCGTAAATGATAGGTGACGGTTAGCCAGCGGGTCAGCAGAACGGCCAGGAGTACCAGGCATAAGTTTGCAGCCGTGGGCCAAAAGCCGGCCGCCAGGGCCATCGCCAGCAGCCCAATGGCCGTTATCAACATCACCAATTGGGTATTAAACAACACCAATGCCCGGCGCGTATCTTCTTCGTCCGGATAAATTGGAGGCTGAAAGAACTGGCGCATTTGCATGGTTTGGAATATTATACCTGAGAGGACAACAGACGATAGACCCCACATAGCGAGGAACCCATGACCCATTCATCCTCAAAGCCCACGGCTGCGGCGCGGCGGCAGGCGGCCCGCCAGACGCATCGCCGCCGCAACATCTGGCTGACCGGGCTGCTCATCGCCGGGCTGGTAGGCGCGCTGGGCCTCAGCCTGTGGCTGCTTACCCGCAGCCGGCAGCCCGCCTTGACCAAGGTCATTGTCCCGGTCCACCGGGTTGTGCGCGGCGACCCCATGCCGGAGGCGGCCTGGCCCGACCTGGATGGCAACCTGGTGCGGGTCGGCGACCTGGCCGGGCGGCCGGTGATTGTTAACGCCTGGGCCACCTGGTGCCCGCCGTGCAAGGCCGAAATGCCCCGCCTGCAAGAATTATATTTGAAGTATAAGGATCAGGGCCTTGAATTGCTGGCGGTCAACGGCTCGGAAGAATATCCGGTGGTCAAGCAGTTCGCCCAGGAAAACCCCTTCACCTTCCGCTTTCTGCTCGATCCTACCGGGGCGGCTCTCAATAAATTGGGCGTGGTCAACTTTCCCACCTCCATCCTGGTGGGGCGGGATGGCCTGGTGCAGTATATATACATCGGAGAGCTGACCCCCGAAGCCATTCGGGATGTGGTTATTCCACTGCTGAAACTGGAGGGATAGCGACAGGCGGGCGCCGGCCTGACTGCAGCCGGCGCGGGAGCTGTGAGATTTTGCGGAAAATCCTTGTAGGACAAAGCCGACAATTTCAAAATTTGACCAAATAGGATGTAAAATGGTTTCTATGTAACTGGCTGGAAGCGCGTGGGGGGAAATCCACAGCCAGTTTGTTTTTTAAGATGGCCCCTGGCGGGCTGGCCTATCCAGGTCGGCCCGCCAGGGGCCGAACGCTGTTCCCCCGATGTTGATGGATCTTCCGGCTGCGCTGGAAAAATCTCTATAGGGGGATGGCGGGCGGCTGCGCCGCCCGCCATCCCCCTATAGAGATCAAATCCCGCCCGCGGCGGAAGGGCCATGTTTATTTTTGCACCACCGGCAAATAAATATACGCCTTTACCGGCGCGGCTATGGCCGTTGCCAGGGCGGCCTGCAGGCTCTGGCTGGGTCCGCTGGCGCCGGCCGGGCGGTAATCGACTACAGCCAGGAAATGCAGCTTACTCCAATCGACGCCGCTCAAGGTCAGGGCGGCCGGGGTGAAGGTCCTGGTCTGGTCGGCGTTCAGGGTAATATCCATCTGGCCGGCGCCTACCACGAACCGGCTGGTATCGTGACGCTTCTCGTCGATATAAGCGATGGCATGCAGGTGAGCGCCGTTGGCGGCGCTCAGGGCCACGCCGCTGGTGTTTTTAACCGTGGCCGTCATCTGCGCCGTTTCGCCCACCCGCAGCCACTCCGCGCTGATCTCGGCCTCAGGCGGCAGGGCCAGGGCCGCGTCGGTCATAGTTTTGAGGCGGGTGTAGAAGTCTGGGCTGTACCCGCTGGTGAACCATTTTCCGCTTTCGGCCATCATCAGGGGCAAAGACACAGAGCCGCCGCCGTTGGCGGCCCACCAATGAGATTCCCGGCCGCTATAAGCCGGGTCGTCCAGATCATATTCGATGAAAATCACGGGCTGAGCGGCGTATTCCTGGGCTAACTGATCGACCACCGGACCGGCGGCCGCGCACAGGCCTCAGCCATAGCGCATAAACCCCTCAACGACCACCAATCGGTCGGCGGCTGGCGCTCTGGCCGGCGCGGGGGCGGCCCGGCTGCTGATAGCCAGAGTTAACAGGATGATCATGGACAGCCAATGAAACGGCTTTCTCATCGTTTGCCTCCTACTAGTAGTCCGTCAAACCTGAATCCTGGGATACAGGTGAGCTAATTTGATGCGA